>NZ_JBHSGR010000056.1:0-529 GCF_042654585.1 Geodermatophilus arenarius | reverse complement strand
CCCCTATCTACACAACTTATTATCAGGTACCAAACCATTTTTATCTTCTCTAATTATTGATGGTATCGTGTCTGGTGTTGGTTCAATACTAGTTTTTGTTCCAATTATAATGACTTTATTTTTCGGTATATCTATTTTAGAAGATAGTGGATATATGTCTAGGGCCGCCTTAATTATGGATAAGTTAATGAGAAAAATGGGATTATCAGGAAAGGCTTTTATTCCTCTTATAGTAGGATTTGGATGTTCTGTTCCTGGTATCATGTCAGCTAGAACTTTAGAAAGTGAAAAAGATAGAAAACTTACTGCATTATTAGTACCCTTAATGTCTTGTAATGCAAGACTTCCTGTATATGCACTATTTACTTCTGTATTTTTCCCTAAATATCCTACTTTAATAGTGTTTATTCTATATCTTTTAGGAATTGCACTTGCATTTTTAATAGGAATTCTCTTTAAAAACACATTATTTAAAAAAGATGAGGAACCCTTTATTATAGAAATGCCAGATTATAAATTACCTGAAGGA
>NZ_JBHSGR010000055.1:0-608 GCF_042654585.1 Geodermatophilus arenarius | reverse complement strand
GACGCCGACCGCGCAGCCGCCGTCCTCTCCTCGGGCCTGCCCGGCGTCGTCGGGCCGGTCACCGACCGGATCACCGTCGCGCCCGGCGCGGAGGTGCCGCTGGCCGCCGCCCTCGGCGGGCTGGCCGAGGCCGTCGTCGTCACCGGGGTCGCCGAGGCCACCGCCGTGCTCGCGCGGCTGCGCGACACCGACGCCGGCCGCGCCGGGCTGCTGGTCACCGGCGGCCCGCCCCCGCTGCCGCGCGAGGGCTGGCCGGCGCTGCCCGAGGGCCTGTCCTGGGCGCTGGACCTCGTCGAGGCGCCCGCGGAGCTGCACCCGGCGCTGGCCCGCGCGCTCGACCGGGTCGCCGTCGTCCCCACCCTCGACGCCGCCCGCGCGCTGGTGGCCACGCACCCGCGGGTGCGCGCGGTCACCGCCGACGGCGACCTCGTGGGCGCCGACTCCGCCACCGGCGGCGCGACGAACGCCCCCTCGGGCCTGGAGGTGCGCGCCCGCGTCGACGAGGCCGAGCGCGAGCTGGCCGCGGCCAGCGAGCGCGCCGCCGACCTCGCCGAGCGCGTGGCCGCCGCCCGCGAGTCCGCCGGCGCGCGCTCGGCCGACGTCGACGC
>NZ_JBHSGR010000054.1:0-653 GCF_042654585.1 Geodermatophilus arenarius | reverse complement strand
GTGCGATGCCGGCCATTACCGGACAACTGCTGCGGCACCTCAACTCCGATTTAATGAACGCAATATTCACAAGCAATGCGTGGTGTGCAACCAGCACAAAAGCGGAAATCTCGTTCCGTATCGCGTCGAACTGATTAGCCGCATCGGGCAGGAAGCAGTAGACGAAATCGAATCAAACCATAACCGCCATCGCTGGACTATCGAAGAGTGCAAGGCGATCAAGGCAGAGTACCAACAGAAACTCAAAGACCTGCGAAATAGCAGAAGTGAGGCCGCATGACGTTCTCAGTAAAAACCATTCCAGACATGCTCGTTGAAACATACGGAAATCAGACAGAAGTAGCACGCAGACTGAAATGTAGTCGCGGTACGGTCAGAAAATACGTTGATGATAAAGACGGGAAAATGCACGCCATCGTCAACGACGTTCTCATGGTTCATCGCGGATGGAGTGAAAGAGATGCGCTATTACGAAAAAATTGATGGCAGCAAATACCGAAATATTTGGGTAGTTGGCGATCTGCACGGATGCTACACGAACCTGATGAACAAACTGGATACGATTGGATTCGACAACAAAAAAGACCTGCTTATCTCGGTGGGCGATTTGGTTGATCGTGGTGCAGAGAACGTTGAATGCCTGGAATTAATCA
>NZ_JBHSGR010000053.1:0-743 GCF_042654585.1 Geodermatophilus arenarius | reverse complement strand
GCGGACGCGGTCGCGGCCTCCAGCGAGGAGCTGTCGGCGTCCTCGGCGCAGATCTCGGCCTCGGCCGAGGAGACCTCGGCGCAGTCCGGCGTCGTGGCCGGCGCGGCCGAGGAGGTCAGCCGGAACGTGCAGACCGTGGCCGCGGGCGCCGAGCAGATGGGCGCGTCGATCCGGGAGATCGCCACCAACGCCGCCGAGGCCAGCGCCGTCGCGGCCCGGGCGGTCACCGCGGCCGAGACCACGACGGCGACGGTGGCCAAGCTGGGCGACTCGTCGGCCGAGATCGGCAACGTGGTCAAGGTCATCACGAGCATCGCGGAGCAGACGAACCTGCTGGCGCTGAACGCCACCATCGAGGCGGCGCGGGCCGGGGAGGCCGGCAAGGGCTTCGCGGTGGTGGCCAACGAGGTCAAGGAGCTGGCGCAGGAGACGGCGAAGGCGACCGAGGACATCGCCCGCCGGGTGCAGGCCATCCAGGGCGACACCACCGCCGCGGTGGCCGCGATCGGGGAGATCTCTCAGATCGTCGCGCAGATCTCCGACCGGCAGACCACCATCGCCTCCGCGGTGGAGGAGCAGACCGCGACCACCAACGAGATGAGCCGGTCGGTGTCCGAGGCGGCGCAGGGCTCGGGGCAGATCGCGGACAACATCTCCGGGGTCTCGGCCGCGGCGGACTCCACCACCCAGGCGCTGACCCAGACGCGCACCGCCGTCGACGAGCTCTCCCGCATGGCCGCCGA
>NZ_JBHSGR010000052.1:0-818 GCF_042654585.1 Geodermatophilus arenarius | reverse complement strand
CGGCGCGCTGGACGAGGCCCGCGCCAAGGCGCTGGTCGACGTGCTCGAGCACACCACGGCGGCCACCGCCCGGACGCTCGAGGCCCGGCTGCTGCCGAGCGCGACGCAACTGACGGTGCGCAAGCTCAAAGACCGGGCGCTGGCGCTGCTGCTCGCGGCCGACGCCGAGGCCATCGACGGCCGCCGGAAGCAGGCCGAGCGGCACGCCGACGTGCGGCTGTACGACTGCCCCTTCGACGGCATGGCCACCCTCGCCGCCGACCTCCCCGCCGACCTCGCCGCCGCCAGTCATGCGCTGGTGGACGCGCTCGCCCGGATGCTCAAGGCCGACGGGGACCAGCGGCCGATCGGGCAGCTGCGCACCCTGGTCCTCGCCGACCTGCTGCAACGCCCCTGGGAGACCGACCGCCCGCCGGTGACCGCCCACCTGCAGGTCATCGCCACCCTCGCCGCGCTGACCGGCCGCAGCAGCGAGGCCGGGGCGGTGAACGGGCTGCCGATCACCGCCGCCCACCTCCGGGAACTCCTGCAGCGACTGGAGGCGCTCGGCGTCCGGGCACCGGAGGGCGGGTCGGTGACGCTGGCGCTGGTCGACGACGACGGCACGCTGCGGGCGACGAGCACGCTCGACCGGCTGCGCCGGCTCGCCCGCACCGGCTGCGCCGACCACCCGGCCGACGCTGGAGTCGAGCAATCGGCCGAAGTCAGCGGCGACTGCGACTGTGCGGTGCTCGACCGCCCGGCCGCGACCGACGCCTACGCACCCTCCGCGCCGCAGCAGCCGTTCGTGCACACCCGCGACCGCACCTGCCGCTTCC
>NZ_JBHSGR010000051.1:0-938 GCF_042654585.1 Geodermatophilus arenarius | reverse complement strand
GTCGGCGCCCGCCGCAGGGCGGCGACGAGGGCGGCGGCCTGGGCCCGCCTGCCGGTCCGCACCGCCGCCTCGACCACGTCCAGCGCGGCGGACAGCGCGACCGGCGCGTGCGGGGCGAGCCGGCCCGTCGGGCCGAGCGCCGCGAGGTGCCGGGCGGCGTCGTCGTAGTCGCCGCGGCCGAGGGCGGCCAGGCCCCGCGCGTGGGCGGCCAGGTGCACGGCGAGCCCGGCCCCGTGCGCGGCCGCGGCCGCGGCCAGGTCACCGGCGCGGGACCGGACGGCCTCCTCGTCGCCGCGCGCGGCGTCGAGCAGCGCCAGGACGTCGCCGTAGGGCAGGGCGAGCAGCCGGTACCCGAGCCGCCCGGCCTCGCGGACCGCCTCCGCGGCGGTGTGCCCGGCCTCGTCCCAGCGGCCGGCGGCGAACCCGTCCTGCGCCAGCAGCACCCGGGCGGCGAGGGCGGCGGCGCGGTCGACGCCGCCTCCGGCGGCGAGCCGCCGGAGGGCCGGGCGGCAGGCGGCGAGCCGGCCGGCGGGGGCGGCGGCGGCCGCGACCCGGACGACCGACACCGGGTCGGCGTCGGTCTGCACCGCGGTGACCAGGTCGTCGAGCCGGCCGAGGTCGGCGCGGGTGGCCCGGGCGGGGTCCGCGAGCGTGCGGGCGGCCACGGCCAGCACGGGCGGGACGTCGGTCCCCAGCCGGGCGAGGGCGTCGTCGAACGGGCGCCAGAGGTCCTCCCGGCCGGCGAGGTGGCAGGCGAGCAGCAGAGTCGGGAGGGCGTCCGCGACCGCGGCCGGGCCGGGTCCCTCGTCGAGCGCGGTCGCGGCGCCGCGGGCGAGCACGAGCAGCGCGGTGCCGCCGTCGCCCTCGTCGCGCAGCAGGTGCGCGGCGGCGGCCGCGGCGACCGCCGCCGGGCGGCCGGCGCGCGGGTCGTCGGCGTG
>NZ_JBHSGR010000050.1:0-1084 GCF_042654585.1 Geodermatophilus arenarius | reverse complement strand
ACCACCACGGAGCGCAGCACCTCGCCCTTCTGCATCTTCTCGAACGCGGCCTCGACGTCGTCGATGCCGACGGTCTCGGAGACGAAGTCCTCCAGCGGGAAGCGGCCCTGCCGGTAGAGGTCGACCAGCATCGGGAAGTCCCGCGAGGGCAGGCAGTCGCCGTACCAGGAGGACCTCAGCGCCCCGCCGCGGCCGAACAGCTCGATCATCGGCAGGGTGAGCTGCATGTCCGGCGTCGGGACGCCGACCAGCACCACCCGGCCGGCCAGGTCGCGGGCGTAGAAGGCCTGCTCGAACACCTCCGGGCGGCCGACCGCGTCGATGGCGACGTCGACGCCGAACCCGCCGGTGACCCCCTTGATCGCCTCGACGGCGTCGGTCTCGCGGGAGTTGACGGTGTGGGTGGCGCCGAACTGCTCGGCCCACGCCAGCTTCCGGTCGTCGACGTCGACGGCGACGATCGTCGTCGCGCCGACCAGCCTCGCCCCGGCGATCGCGGCGTTGCCGACGCCGCCGCAGCCGAACACCGCCACCGACTCCCCCCGCTGCACCCCGCCGGTGTTGATCGCCGCGCCCACCCCGGCCATCACGCCGCAGCCGATCAGCCCGGCGGCGGTGGCCGGCGCCTCCGGATCGACCTTGGTGCACTGGCCGGCGGCGACCAGCGTCTTCTCCACGAACGCGCCGATGCCCAGCGCCGCCGACAGCGCGGTGCCGTCGGCCAGAGTCATCGTCTGCGTGGCGTTGGCGGTGTTGAAGCAGTACTGCAGCCGGCCCTTGCGGCAGGCGCGGCACTGACCGCACACCGCCCGCCAGTTGAGGACGACGAAGTCGCCGACGGCCACGTCGGTGACGCCCTCGCCGACCGCGGCCACGGTGCCGGCGGCCTCGTGGCCGAGCAGGAACGGGAAGTCGTCGTTGATGTTGCCCTGGCGGTAGTGCAGGTCGGTGGCGCAGACGCCGCAGGCCGCGACGTCGACCACCGCCTCCCCCGGCCCCGGATCGGGCACCAGGACCGTCTCGACGCTGACCGGTTCTCCCTTGCCGCGGGCGACGACGCCCCTCACCTCGTAGGCCATGCCGG
>NZ_JBHSGR010000049.1:0-1370 GCF_042654585.1 Geodermatophilus arenarius | reverse complement strand
AGATCTGCGCCGAGGACGCCGACAGCTCCTCGCTGGAGGCCGCGACCGCGTCCGCCGAGGCGACCACGGCCGACATCACCGAGCGCAGGTTCTCCTGGGCCTCGCCGAGGGCGGCGGCCATGCGGCCGAGCTCGTCGCGCCCGCGCACCTCGGGGGTGACGGTGAGGTCGCCGGCGGCCAGGGCCTCGACCGAGTGCTGCACCGAGCGGACGGTGCCCACGAGCCGCCGGACCACGAGGACGGTCAGCCCGCCCGCGACCAGCGTGCCCAGCGCCAGGGAGACCCACAGGGTGGTGGTGGCCGAGGAGACGATGCCGACGGCGTCGTCGGTGTCGGCCTGGCCGGCGGCGACCCGCCGCTCCTGCATGGCGTTGTACTGGTCCATGAGCACGTCGGAGCGGTCCTGCAGCGGGCCGGTGATGACGGCGGCCGCCACGGCGAGGCTGCCGGCGTCGGCCGCGGGCAGCAGCTGGGTGTCGGCGATCGTGTAGTAGTCCTCGACGGTGCCGCGGAACTCCTCGAACGCCTCCCTGTTGACCGTCACGGCGGCGTAGGCGTCGAGCTGGCCGTCGATGGTCTCGCGGCGCTCGGCCAGGTCGGCCCGCAGGGCGGCGCGCTGCTGCGCGTCCGCGATCGGGTACGTGTTGTAGCGCGACCGGTCGCCCTGCCAGGAGCGCTGGATGTTGGCCAGGTCGGACAGCCGGACGACGTTGTCGTTGATCCGGGCGGCCGCGTCCTGGACCGCCGACAGCCGGTTGACGGCGAGGACGGTCATCGCGACGGCGACCAGCGCGAGGACGGCGACGGCGGCGCCGATCTTGACGCCGACGGGGCGGTCGGCGAACCAGCCGCCGGTGCGGCCGGCGCGTTGCGTGCTCATGGGGACTGCTCCTGGGTTCTCGGGGTGGCCGGTGGTGAAGAAGCGGGCGCTCTCGGGGTAGGAGAGTGACGGATCCGGAAAGGAACTCGCGTCGTCCGGAAATGGCGTGTCGGTAACGATCCGAGCACGGCCGTTGTTGGTTGCGGCGGGCAACGCCGGGACCATTTCCGGCAGCAAGTCGACAAGCGGTACGACTTGGACGAGCAGCACAGATGCCCAAGTCGACAAGGGCATCCGCGCTGCCGGCCGAGCTCTCCAACGGCGGATATGGCCATTTCCGCCGGTCGGGGCGGGGGCGGACGACCGTGCCCGGAGCCATTGTCGAGGAAATGGCTCCGGACGGGTCCGTGGTCACCGGTTGCCGGGACGGACGGCCATTCCCGGCGGCCGGGTCACACGGGTCAGTGCGTGAAACGGCCGACGCTCGCCCTGAGCTCGGCGGCCATGCGGGAGAGCTCGTCGACGGCGGTGCGCGTCTGGGTCAGCGCCT
>NZ_JBHSGR010000048.1:0-2111 GCF_042654585.1 Geodermatophilus arenarius | reverse complement strand
GGCGGCGGTGGCGGCCGCGAGGCCGTGCGCGCGCTGGCCGGCCGCGCCGTCGAGGGCGGTGGTGACGTCGCGCAGCGCGGCCACCCGCAGCGCGCCCTCGGTGCGGGCGGCGCCGGCGTCGACCCGCCGGTGCGCCAGCAGCACGCCGGCCGCGGTGAGCGCGAGGACGGCCGCCGCGGCGCCCGCGGCGGCCGGGGCCAGCAGCGCCAGCGCGGCCAGCGTGAGCACCGGGACGGCGGCGGCGACCACGGCGGGCGGCACCACCCGCACCGACAGGTCCTGCACCAGTCCGACGTCGCCGACCACGCGGGCCAGCGCGCTGCCCGGCGTCCGGTCGGCGGCCACGCCCTGCGCGGCCAGCGCCCGCCACACCCGCACCCGCAGGCCGGCGGCCGTGCGCAGGGCGGCGTCGTGCGCGGTGAGCCGCTCGACCCAGCGCAGCGCCGCCCGGCCCAGGCCGAAGGCGCGCACGCCGACGATGGCGACCAGCAGCGTGAGGATCGGCGGCATCTCCGCGGCCCGGACGATCAGCCAGCCGCTCACCGCGGTGAGCGCGACGCCCGCGCCGGCCGAGGCGGTGCCGGCGGCGACGGCCCGCAGCAGCGCCCGCCGCGGCCAGCCGAGCCCCGCCGTCGGGGTGGTCGCGGGGGCGGCCGTCGCCGGGCCCGCGAGATCGGCGGTCTCGTGGCCATCAGCCGCCGATCGCCCCGAGACCGCCGATGTCGCGCCGGGGGACGCGGCGACAGCGGGACCGGACAGCGTGACGGTGCGGTCGGCGAGCGCCGCCAGCGCCGGGTCGTGGGTGACCAGCAGGACCGTGACCGTGCCGCGCAGGCCGGCCAGCACGGCGGCGACGCGGGCCGCCGACGCCTCGTCGAGGTGCGCGGTGGGCTCGTCGAGCAGCAGCAGCCGGGCGCCGCGGCGCACGCGCACCAGCGCCCGCGCGACCGCCACCCGCTGCAGCTCACCGGGGGAGAGGGTGGTGCAGTCCCGCCCGGCCAGCGCCTCGGCGCCCACCCGCTGCAGCGCCTCGACGACGAACGCCTCGGCCACCACCGCGTCCACGCCCGGCGAGGCGGCGGCGTGCCGGCGCAGCTCGTCGGCCACCGTGCGCGCCGTCGTCCGCGGGTGCTGCGGGACCAGCGCGATCCCGCCGGCGGGGACGCCGGTGACGGTGCCGGCGACGTCCGCGGCCGGGTCGAGCGCGCCGGTGAGCGCGGCCAGCAGGGTGGACTTGCCCGAGCCGCTGGGGCCGCGGAGCACGACCAGCTCGCCCGGCCGCAGCGCGAGGTCGACCGGCGGGAGGGCGGGCAGCGCGCGGCCGGGGTGGCGCACGGTCAGCCCGGAGACGACGACGTCGGCGCCGCGCGGGTCGTCGTCGTCCGCCGCCGGGGGAGCGGGGGCGGCCGGTGCGGACAGCACGGCGCGCGCCTCCGCGGCGGCCAGCGTGGCGGCCTCGCCGGCGTGGTGGGCGGTGCCCAGTGCGCGCAGCGGCGCGAAGGCCTCGGGGGCGAGCAGCAGCGCGGTGAGCCCGACGGCGAGCCCGAGGTCGCCGTGCACCAGCCGCAGGCCCACGGTGACCGCGACCAGCGCCACCGACAGCGTGGCGATCAGCTCGAGCACCAGCGCGGAGAGGAACGCCAGGCGCAGGGTGGCGAGCGTCCGGCGGCGGGTGGCCTCACCCAGCTCGGCGAGCGCGGTGACCTGGTCGGCGGCGCGGCCGAGGCCGACCAGCACCGGCAGCCCGCGGACCAGCTCGGCGACGTGCGCGGCCAGCCGGTCCAGGGCGCGGGCGGCGCCGGTGGTGCCGTCGCGGGTGGCCAGCCCGACCAGCGCCATGAACAGCGGCACCAGCGGCAGGGTGGCCGCGACCAGGCCGGCCGACAGCAGGTCGGTGGCGGCGAGCACGACCAGCAGCACCGGCGGGACGACGGCGGTCTGCGCGAGCGCCGGCAGGTAGGTGGCGAGGGCGGGCGCGAGGTCGGCCAGCCGGGTGGTGGCCAGCACCGCGGCGAGGGCCGGGCCGCCCGCGACGGCGACCGCGGGGAAGCGGGCGGCCAGCCGGTCGAGCAGCGCCTCGAGCAGCGCGTCCACCGCGCGGCGGGCCGCCG
>NZ_JBHSGR010000047.1:0-3215 GCF_042654585.1 Geodermatophilus arenarius | reverse complement strand
CGGGGCGGGCGACGGCGCGGGGGCCGACGCGGCGGGCGAGGGCGACGCCGGGCGCGGGGCGGCGGGACGGGCGGGGGCACCGCCGCCGTTGCCGCCGCCGGCGTTGCCGCCGGTGGACGCGCCGAGGGCCTCCCGGAGCCGCCGGGCCACGGGGGCCTCGACGGTCGAGGAGGCGGACTTCACGAACTCGCCCTGCTCCTTGAGCTTGGCGAGCACGGTCTTGCTGTCGACCCCGAACTCCTTGGCGAGTTCGTGGACGCGGGCTTTGCCTGGCACGGATCTCCTCTTGTGAGGCCGGCGGCTCGCCCGCGCGACCTCGTTGTCAGTAGTGCATGGTCTGGCTTGTCATCGTGGGGACTTCACGGCTGACTCATCCGACGACGTCCTGCTCTCGACGTGCGGACCGGCCGGTTGCCGGTCCGTCTGTGGGAAGTGCGGTCTGTCGTTCGTCCGCTGTCGCCCGTCCCGGGCCCGGGTCCCCCGGCGCGGAGGCGCCGAGGACGTGGGTCCGGAGCGGACCGGCCTCCACCGCGGCACCGCGCGGGAGGCGCAGTGCCCGGGAGAAGGCCCGGCGTCGCTCCGCTGCGTGGAGGCACTCCGGGGTGGGGTGCACGGACGCGCCCCGGCCGGGGAGCCGCCGTCGCGGATCGGGCACGAGGGTCCCGGACCGGTGGACGACACGCAGCAGGTCGGTGACCGGAGCGCGCTCCCGGCAGCCCACACAGGTGCGCACCGGGATCGACGTTTCGGCCACCCGTCACTCTAGCGCGCTGCGGGACCCCGTTGTTCCGGACGCCGCGGACCGGACCGCAGCCCGCCCCCACCGGGGGACGGCCGCCCGCCCGGGGTGCCGGCGCGGACCGGTGGCGGGCCCGAGCGCAGCGGCGGGCGCCCCACGCCGGGCGAGGGGGTGGCGTCGTCGGGCCGGGCGTCGCTGCGGATGTCGATCCGGCAGCCGGTGAGCCGGGCGGCGAGGCGGGCGTTCTGCCCCTCCTTGCCGATGGCCAGCGACAGCTGGAAGTCCGGGACGACGACGCGCACCGCCTTGGCCTTCGGGTCGACCAGCGTGGCGCTGCTCACCCGGGCCGGGCTGAGCGCGGAGGCCACGAAGGTCGCCGGGTCGTCGGACCAGTCGACGATGTCGATCTTCTCGCCGTGCAGCTCGCTCATGACGTTGCGCACCCGCTGCCCCATCGGGCCGATGCAGGCGCCCTTGGCGTTGAGCCCCGGCACGGAGGTGCGGACGGCGATCTTCGAGCGGTGCCCGGCCTCCCGGGCGACGGCGACGATCTCGACGCTGCCGTCGGCGATCTCGGGGACCTCGAGGGCGAACAGCTTGCGCACCAGGTTCGGGTGGGTGCGCGAGACGGTCACCTGCGGGCCGCGGTGGGTGCGCGACACGGAGACGACGTAGGCGCGCAGCCGGCTGCCGTGCGGATAGCTCTCGCCGGGGACCTGCTCGGCGGCGGGCAGGACCGCCTCGACCTTGCCGATGTCGACCAGGACCGCGCCCTGGGCGTTGCGGCGGGCGTCGGCCTGGACGACGCCGCTGACGATGTCGCCCTCCTTGCCGGCGTACTCGCCGAAGGTCTGCTCGTGCTCGGCGTCGCGCAGCCGCTGGACGATGACCTGCTTGGCGGTGCTGGCCGCGATGCGGCCGAAGTCGCTGGGGGTGTCGTCCCACTCGCGCACGACTTCGCCGTCGGGGCCCAGCTCCTGCGCGAGCACCGCGACCTCACCGGTCCTGCGGTCGACGTGCACCCGCACGTGCTTGGCCGCGCCGTCGGCGTGGCGGTACGCGGTCACGAGCGCCGTCTCGAGGGCCTCGATGACCGTGTCGACGGGGATGCCCTTCTCCCGCTCGACCGCCTTGAGGGCGGTCACGTCGATGTTCACTGTCCTCCTCCGTCGTCGTCGCCCTCGTCGTCGTCCTCGTCGTCGTCCTCGTCGTCGTCCTCGTCGTCGTGCACGTCGAGCACGTCGTCCGGGTCGTCCGCCGCGTCGTCCGCCGGGTCGTCCGCCGGGTCGTGCTTGCCCGGGCGGCCGAACTCGACCTGCACCCGGCCGGAGCCGAGCTCGGCCCAGGACACCTGCCGGGGCGTCGGCGGCCGCTTGCGGGCACCGGGCCTGGCCTTCGGCTCGACGGCGAGGGTCACGCCCTCGTCGTCGACGGCGGTGACCCGGCCGGTCACCTGCTCGGCCGCCCCCGCCGGGCCGACGGTCACGGTGACCAGCCGGCCGGTGTTGCGCCGCCAGTGCCGCGGCTCGGTGAGCGGCCGGTCGACGCCGGGGCTGGTCACCTCGAGCACGTAGGGGGCGCGGCCGAGCTCGCCGTCGTTCTCGTCGAGGACGGCCGAGACCGCCCGGCTGACCTCGGCGACGTCGTCGAGGGACACGCCCTCGTCCCGGTCGACGACCACGCGGACGACGCTGCGCCGGCCGGCGGGCGTGACCACGAGCTCCTCGAGGTCGTAGCCGGCGGCACCCACCACGGGCTCGATCCAGCCGGCCAGCCGTGTGGCGGCCGGGTCCTGCCGTGACCCTGCGGCCGGGTCCTGCCGTGACCCTGCGGCCGGGTCCTGCCGTCCCCTCGCGGACACGGGCTCCCTCCCCTCCTGCAACCGGTCGGAGCTCGTGCTCGGCGGACCGCACCGTCCGGGGCCGCGCCCGGTGGCGCGGGCTCGCGCGGCACCGGCCGCGGCGTACCCGGGGAGTCGTCAGGCTACCGCTCCACCGGGGACCGGGGCCCGGCCGCTCGGGCGGGTGACCTCCCCGGGGTCCCGACGCGCCCGGGAGCCGTCCGGGCGGGCGGGGCGGCTCCTGGGAGGATGGCGGGCGATGTCCGTCTCCCCCGCCCCCGCCGGGTTCCCGCGCCGCCGCCTGCTCGCGGGCACGGCGGGGCTGGCGCTGCTGCTGGCCGGCTGCACCTCCGGCGACCCCGGGCAGACGGCGCAGGAGACGGCGGCGCAGGACCGGCTGGCCCGCCAGGTCGCCGTCCAGGAGGCGGTGGTGGCCGCCTACGACGCGGCGGTCGCCGCGGACCCCGCGTTCGGCGGGACGATCGCCGACCTGACCGGGCAGGCGCAGGAGCAGCTGGCGCGGCTGCGCGCGGCGGCGCCGGGGGCGACCCCGTCGTCGTCCGCCCCGCCGGCCGCGCCCGCGGGCGACGACCTGCGCGCGTGGCTGCGCTAGCAGGTGGGCGCCGCGGCCGCCGC
>NZ_JBHSGR010000046.1:0-5529 GCF_042654585.1 Geodermatophilus arenarius | reverse complement strand
TGAATGGTTGTCCGGCGGCGTCCTACTCTCCCACCCCGTCTCCGGGGCAGTACCATCGGCGCTGAGAGGCTTAGCTTCCGGGTTCGGAATGGATCCGGGCGTTTCCCTCTCGCCATGGCCGCCGTAACACTGTGAACGGTGCCCCGGCCCGCACCGGCCAGCTGGCCGGGTGCGGGGGGTTGGCTGCGTTCAGAACTGCACAGTGGACGCGTGGTGCACACCTGTTGTGTGTTGGCAGGAAGGTGTGTGGTCAAGCCCTCGGCCTGTTAGTACCGGTCAGCTCCACGCCTTGCGGCGCTTCCACTTCCGGCCTATCAACCCGCTGGTCTGGGCGGGGGCCTTACCCCATTGACTGGGTGAGAGACCTCATCTTGAAGCGAGCTTCCCGCTTAGATGCTTTCAGCGGTTATCCCTGCCGAACGTAGCCAACCAGCAGTGCACCTGGCGGTACAACTGGCACACCAGAGGTTCGTCCGTCCCGGTCCTCTCGTACTAGGGACAGCTCTTCGCAAGTCTCTTACGCGCACGGCGGATAGGGACCGAACTGTCTCACGACGTTCTAAACCCAGCTCGCGTACCGCTTTAATGGGCGAACAGCCCAACCCTTGGGACCTACTCCAGCCCCAGGATGCGACGAGCCGACATCGAGGTGCCAAACCATCCCGTCGATATGGACTCTTGGGGAAGATCAGCCTGTTATCCCCGGGGTACCTTTTATCCGTTGAGCGACACCGCTTCCACATGCCGGTGCCGGGTCACTAGTCCCAGCTTTCGCTCCTGCTCGACCCGTCGGTCTCACAGTCAAGCTCCCTTGTGCACTTGCACTCGACACCTGATTGCCAACCAGGCTGAGGGAACCTTTGGGCGCCTCCGTTACATTTTGGGAGGCAACCGCCCCAGTTAAACTACCCACCTGACACTGTTCCTGATCCGGCTCACGGACCGAGGTTAGACATCCAATTCGACCAGAGTGGTATTTCAACGGCGACTCCACCGACACTGGCGTGCCGGCTTCGCAGTCTCCCACCTATCCTACACAAGCCGAACCGAACACCAATATCAAGCTGTAGTGAAGGTCCCGGGGTCTTTCCGTCCTGCCGCGCGTAACGAGCATCTTTACTCGTAGTGCAATTTCGCCGAGCCTGTGGTTGAGACAGCTGAGAAGTCGTTACGCCATTCGTGCAGGTCGGAACTTACCCGACAAGGAATTTCGCTACCTTAGGATGGTTATAGTTACCACCGCCGTTTACTGGCGCTTGAGTTCTGAGCTTCGCCCCGAAGGACTAACCCGTCCCCTTAACGTTCCAGCACCGGGCAGGCGTCAGTCCGTATACCTCGTCTTACGACTTCGCACGGACCTGTGTTTTTAGTAAACAGTCGCTTCTCACTGGTCTCTGCGGCCCCCACCCGCTGCCCCGCGCAAGGCGGTTCACGGACGAGGGCCCCCCTTCTCCCGAAGTTACGGGGGCATTTTGCCGAGTTCCTTAACCACAGTTCGCTCGATCGCCTCGGTATTCTCTACCTGACCACCTGAGTTGGTTTGGGGTACGGGCCGCTCGGAACTCGCTAGAGGCTTTTCTCGGCAGCATAGGATCATCGGATTCGCCTCATTCGGCTACGCGTCAGGCCTCACCCTCGTGCGCCACGGATTTGCCTATGGCGCGGGCCACACCCTTGCACCGGTACCACCACTCACCGGCCCGACTACCTTCCTGCGTCACCCCATCGCTTGCCTACTACCAGCTCGGGTCCCCAGCTACTGCCACCCCGACCCCGAAGGGGCGGAGCGGTTTCGGTGGGTCAGCATCACTGGCCTGGGCATGGGCGCTCCTTCGCGGGTACGGGAATATCAACCCGTTGTCCATCGACTACGCCTGTCGGCCTCGCCTTAGGTCCCGACTCACCCTGGGCGGATTAGCCTGGCCCAGGAACCCTTGGTCTTCCGGCGGGGGAGGTTCTCACTCCCCTCTCGCTACTCATGCCTGCATTCTCACTCGCGTGGCGTCCACGGCTGGCTTCCGCCGCCGCTTCACCCGCCACACGACGCTCCCCTACCCACCCCGTCCCCTGGCCGGCCTCCACGAGGAAGAACCGACGGGGTCACGACGGAGTGCCACGGCTTCGGCGGTGTGCTTGAGCCCCGCTACATTGTCGGCGCGGAACCACTTGACCAGTGAGCTATTACGCACTCTTTCAAGGATGGCTGCTTCTAAGCCAACCTCCTGGTTGTCACTGCGATCCCACATCCTTTTCCACTTAGCACACGCTTAGGGGCCTTAGCCGATGATCTGGGCTGTTTCCCTCTCGACTACGAACCTTATCGCCCGCAGTCTCACTGCCGCGCTCTCACTTACCGGCATTCGGAGTTTGGTTGACGTCAGTAACCTTGTGGGGCCCATCGGCCATCCAGTGCTCTACCTCCGGCAAGAAACACGCGACGCTGCACCTAAATGCATTTCGGGGAGAACCAGCTATCACCGGGTTTGATTGGCCTTTCACCCCTACCCACAGCTCATCCCCCAGGTTTTCAACCCTGGTGGGTTCGGTCCTCCACGCGGTCTTACCCGCGCTTCAACCTGGCCATGGGTAGATCACCCGGCTTCGGGTCTAGAGCACGCGACTCACTCGCCCTGTTCGGACTCGCTTTCGCTACGGCTACCCCACACGGGTTAACCTCGCCACGTACCGCTAACTCGCAGGCTCATTCTTCAAAAGGCACGCCATCACCGCCCGCGCACGAGGCGCGGCTTCACGGCTCTGACGGCTTGTAGGCACACGGTTTCAGGTACTATTTCACTCCCCTCCCGGGGTACTTTTCACCTTTCCCTCACGGTACTCGTCCGCTATCGGTCACCAGGGAGTATTCAGGCTTAGCGGGTGGTCCCGCCAGATTCACACCGAATTCCACGGGCTCGGTGCTACTTGGGAACACGACAACAAGGAGGCGTAGCGTTTTCGAGTACGGGGCTCTCACCCTCTACGGCGACCCCTTCCAGAGGCCTTCCCCTAACAACTGCGCTTTCTCACTCCCCGCCAGTCCGGCAGAACTGACACGATCGGTCCCACGACCCCGCCTCCACAACCCCTGCCGGGTCTCACATGGAAACGGTTTAGCCTCATCCGCTTTCGCTCGCCACTACTCACGGAATCACGGTTGTTTTCTTCTCCTGTGGGTACTGAGATGTTTCACTTCCCCACGTTCCCTCCACACGCCCTATGTGTTCAGGCGCGGGTCACACCACATGACTGGTGCGGGGTTCCCCCATTCGGACACCCTCGGATCAACGCTCGGTTGGCAGCTCCCCGAGGCTTATCGCAGCCTCCCACGTCCTTCATCGGCTCCTGGTGCCCAGGCATCCACCGTGTGCCCTCAACATCTTGGCCACACACAAACCTACAAACACGCGAACTCCGGCACTCGCCAGCCGACGGCCACCCCGCAAGGTCCCCGCCGGCAGCGAGACAAGAGATCAAAGATGCTCGCGTCCACTGTGCAGTTCTCAACGACCAACCCGCGCTCCTTCCCCAACGACTCCACCGGCCCGCGCACGCGCGGCGATGTGAAATCGGGAAGGCCCGGACGAAGAAGCGATAGCCCGCTCCCTCAGGACCCAACAGCGTGCCTACGACCGATCCGAACTCCCCCGACCCCCGTTCCCCGCAGGCGCCCGAAGACGCGATGCCGTACTAGGAGGCCGCAGCAGCGGCCGGCCGAACTGGTCAGCGTTCCACCCTCGAGCACCACCCCACCGACCCGCGGCTCCTCACAGTTGAGAAGCCATCCCGCGGTGGGCGTGGCTCTGGGCCGACAGACACTCCCCACAGGAAGCGGTCCGCCGGCCAGTGCTCCTTAGAAAGGAGGTGATCCAGCCGCACCTTCCGGTACGGCTACCTTGTTACGACTTCGTCCCAATCGCCGATCCCGCCTTCGACGGCTCCCTCCCACAAGGGGTTGGGCCACCGGCTTCGGGCGTTACCGACTTTCGTGACGTGACGGGCGGTGTGTACAAGGCCCGGGAACGTATTCACCGCAGCGTTGCTGATCTGCGATTACTAGCGACTCCAACTTCATGGGGTCGAGTTGCAGACCCCAATCCGAACTGAGACCGGCTTTTTGGGATTCGCTCCACCTCGCGGTATCGCAGCCCTTTGTACCGGCCATTGTAGCATGTTTGCAGCCCTAGACATAAGGGGCATGATGATTTGACGTCATCCCCACCTTCCTCCGAGTTGACCCCGGCAGTCTCCCATGAGTCCCCACCATCACGTGCTGGCAACATGGAACGAGGGTTGCGCTCGTTGCGGGACTTAACCCAACATCTCACGACACGAGCTGACGACAACCATGCACCACCTGTGCACGACCCTAAAAGGACACGACATCTCTGCCGCTTTTCCGTGCATGTCAAGCCTAGGTAAGGTTCTTCGCGTTGCATCGAATTAAGCAACATGCTCCGCCGCTTGTGCGGGCCCCCGTCAATTCCTTTGAGTTTTAGCCTTGCGGCCGTACTCCCCAGGCGGGGCGCTTAATGCGTTAGCTGCGGCACGGAGACCGTGGAATGGCCCCCACACCTAGCGCCCAACGTTTACGGCGTGGACTACCAGGGTATCTAATCCTGTTCGCTCCCCACGCTTTCGCTCCTCAGCGTCAGTATCGGCCCAGAGACCCGCCTTCGCCACCGGTGTTCCTCCTGATATCTGCGCATTTCACCGCTACACCAGGAATTCCAGTCTCCCCTGCCGAACTCGAGTCCGCCCGTATCGACTGCAGGCCCGGAGTTGAGCTCCGGGTTTTCACAGCCGACGCGACGAACCGCCTACGAGCTCTTTACGCCCAATAATTCCGGACAACGCTTGCACCCTACGTATTACCGCGGCTGCTGGCACGTAGTTGGCCGGTGCTTCTTCTGCAGGTACCGTCACCTCGCGGCTTCGTCCCTGCTGAAAGAGGTTTACAACCCGAAGGCCGTCATCCCCCACGCGGCGTCGCTGCGTCAGGCTTCCGCCCATTGCGCAATATTCCCCACTGCTGCCTCCCGTAGGAGTCTGGGCCGTGTCTCAGTCCCAGTGTGGCCGGTCACCCTCTCAGGCCGGCTACCCGTCGTCGCCTTGGTAGGCCACTACCCCACCAACAAGCTGATAGGCCGCGGGCCCATCCCCAGCCGGAAACCCTTTCCACCACCAGACCATGCGGCCAGCGGTCACATCCGGTATTAGCCCCAATTTCTTGGAGTTATCCCGAAGCCGGGGGCAGGTTGCCCACGTGTTACTCACCCGTTCGCCACTCATCCCCCCGCAAGCGGAGTTCAGCGTTCGACTTGCATGTGTTAAGCACGCCGCCAGCGTTCGTCCTGAGCCAGGATCAAACTCTCCGTAGATGCATTCAATCGCTGGCCGAGAACCGAGAGCTAGCACTCTCGATGTCATCAACCAAAGGAATCCCTGCGCTCCACCACACGGTGCAGCGCCGGGGGTTTGTTACTTGGCACTGACTTTCGGCACGCTGTTGAGTTCTCAAGGAGCGGACGC
>NZ_JBHSGR010000045.1:0-5993 GCF_042654585.1 Geodermatophilus arenarius | reverse complement strand
GGCCGCCGCGGGCGGCGGTGCGCGGGGCGGCGCGGCGGGCGGGCTCGGGACCGCGGGCGGGCGGGAGCACGCTCAGCCCTCGTCCCCGGCCGCGGCGGGGTCCGGGGCCGGCTCCGGGGTCCCGCGCAGGGTGGCGCTGCCGTCCGCGCCGATCACCAGGTGCCCGGCCGCGCCGGCCGGGACCAGGCCCGCGGCGACGGCGGCCGCGGCCAGCTGCACCGGCGTGCTGCCGGAGACGACCTGCTGCTCCAGCTCCTGCACCTCCTCGGCCTTCTCGGCGTTGGCGTTGCGCAGCTCGGTGGCCCGCAGCGAGTTGACCGCGATGGAGGTGTTGAGCACCAGCAGGCCGATGGTGGTGAGCACCAGCAGCGCGACGACCAGCAGCGCGAACGGCGCCCGGCGCGGGGCCGCCGCGGACCGGGTGCGCGCCGCGCCGCCGGGCAGCAGCCGCAGCTCGGGAGCCGTGGTGCGGGGCGTGGTGCGGGCCGTGGTGCGGGCCGCCGTCCGGGAGGTCCCCACCCGGGGCGCGGGGCCGGTGGTGCGGGTGCGGGCCGGCCGCGAGGGCAGCGCCCGCAGCGGGCGGGAGGGCAGGGTCCGGGCGACCCGCTCCCCCGGTGCCGACGGCTCGGCGCGCGGCGCGCGCGCGGCGGTGCTCACGCCGGCCGCCGGATGCGCTCGGCGGCGCGGACGCGGGCCGACGCCGCGCGCGGGTTGGCGGCGACCTCGTCCTCGGTGGGGCCCTCGCCGCCGCGGGTGAGCAGCCGCAGCACGGGGCCGTACTCGGGCAGCCGGACGGGCAGCTCCGGCGGCGTGCGGTCGGTGGCACCGGCGGCGAGGGTCTGCTTCACGATGCGGTCCTCGAGCGAGTGGAAGGTGATGACGGCGATCCGGCCGCCCACGGCGAGGGCGTCCAGCGCCGCGGGCAGGGCCCGCTGCAGCGCACCGAGCTCGTCGTTGACCTCGATCCGCAGCGCCTGGAAGGTCCGCTTCGCCGGGTTGCCGCCGGTGCGGCGGGTGGCGGCGGGGATGGAGTCGCGCACCAGGTGGGCCAGCCGCTCGGTGCGGGTGAACGGCTCGCGCGCCCGCTCGCGCACGATCGCCGCGGCGATCCGGGAGGCGAAGCGCTCCTCCCCGTACACCCGCAGCACGCGGGTGAGCTCGGCCGCGGAGTAGGTGTTGACGACGTCGGCGGCGGTGCGCGGCGCGCCCGGGTCCATCCGCATGTCCAGCGGCCCGTCGGCGGCGTAGCTGAACCCGCGGTCGGCGCGGTCGAGCTGCAGCGAGGAGACGCCGAGGTCGAACAGCACCGCCTGCACCTCGGGCAGGCCCAGGCGCCCGAGCACCTCGGGCAGCTCGTCGAAGACGGCGGGCACGAGGGTGACGCGGTCGGTGTGGCCGGCGGCGGCGATGCGGGCGGCGGCCTCGGCGCGGGCGTGCGGGTCGCGGTCCAGCCCGACCAGGCGCAGCCCGGGGTGGGCGTCGAGCAGGGCCAGCGAGTGCCCGGCCAGCCCCAGGGTGGCGTCGACCAGCACGGCCCCGTCGGCGGCGCAGGCCGGGCCGAGCAGGTGGGTGACGCGGTCGAGGAGGACGGGGACGTGCACGGCCGGTGCGCTCACGTCGTCCTCCTCGCGGGTCGGGCCCGGCGGGGCGGGCAGGGCGGGTGTCTCATGGTGGCGCGGACGGCGCTCCGGCTGGGGGAGCCGGCCGGGCGTGCCGCGCGGGGAACGGCGCCGCGGGCCCGGGGAGGGAGACCGCGGGGTGGCCCGGGAAAGGGAGACCCCCGCCCCCGCGGTGCCGCCTGGCGCCGGGGAAGAGCGTCAGGAGGCGGCCGCGGGAGCGGGGGTCGCCGGATGCCGGTGGCCGGTCCGACCGGCGGCGGGGAGCGCCGCCTGCGCACGGGGTCCGAGCCGCGGGGAAGACGGTTCGGGCCGCACCCGGTCGAGCCGCGGGGAAGTCGGCTCGCGGACGGGCGCGCGCGGGAGTCGGGGCGACCGGCGGGACGGGGTCAGGACAGCGTGGGCATCCCCTCGCTCTCCATGGCGGCGAAGGCCGCCTCCTGCTCCTCCACGTAGGCGTCCCACGTGGCCTGGTCCCAGATCTCGAAGCGGGTGTCGACACCCACGACGACCACGTCGCGGTCGAGGCCGGCGTACTGGCGCAGGTTGGCCGGGATGGTGATGCGGCCGGCCTTGTCGGGCTCGACCTCGACCATCGACCCGAAGCTCATGCGGGCGCGCATCCGGGCCTCGGCGGTGTCGGCGGGGGCCATGCTGGCGGCGGCGCGGCTCTGCTCGGCGACCCGGGCCATGGTCAGGCCGTAGACGCAGCGCTCCTGGCCCTTCTTGATCACCATGCCGTCGGCCACCTGGTCGCGGAACCGGACGGGGAGCGCGAGCCGGCCCTTCTCGTCGAGGCGCAGGGCGAAGCTGCCGACGAACACCGGATCACCTCCCCCATGTGGTCCTCCTCGTGTCCTCCGCGGACCCGGGACGGGCCCTGGCTCCCCACCGCGCCACACACTAACCCACTACGCCCCACCAGACACCACTCGACACCATGTCGTGACCCACCCGCTCCACCCGTTGGCGTGCAGGTCAGGGGCACGGGGACGGCGGGGGGCGGCCGGGTGGGGCGCGGTGGGGGGACGGCCCACCGGGAGGGGGCGCGGGGGCCGTCGTGGTGGGGACCGGGGAGGGGCCCGGTGGGGGCGGTGCGCGGACACGTTGCGGACCGCTCCGGGCACGTACCGTGGGCCGGGTGACCGACACCATGCGTGCGGCGGGCGGGACGGCGGGGCTGCCGGTGGACGTCGCCGCGGAGGGCGCGCGGATCGCGGCCAACGTGTCCCGCGTCGTCCAGGGCAAGCCCGACGTCGTCCGCCTCGCCCTCGTGGTGCTGCTCGCCGAGGGCCACCTGCTGGTGGAGGACGTTCCCGGGACCGGCAAGACGACGTTGGCCAAGGCGCTGGCCGGCTCGATCGACGCCAGCGTGCGGCGCATCCAGTTCACCCCCGACCTGCTGCCGAGCGACGTCACCGGCGTGGCCGTCTACGACCAGGAGACCCGGGCCTTCGAGTTCAAGCCCGGCGCGGTCTTCGCCAACGTCGTCGTCGCCGACGAGATCAACCGGGCCTCGCCCAAGACGCAGTCGGCGCTGCTGGAGTGCATGGAGGAGCGGCAGGTCACCGTCGACGGCGTCAGCTACGAGCTGGCCCGGCCGTTCCTGGTGATGGCCACCCAGAACCCGGTGGAGATGGAGGGCACCTACCCCCTCCCCGAGGCCCAGCGCGACCGGTTCACCGCGCGGGTCTCGATGGGCTACCCCGACCGCGAGGCCGAGGTCGCCATGCTCGACGACCGCGGCACAGCCGACCCGCTGGCCTCCTTGACGCCGGTGGCCGACGCCGGCACGGTGCGCGCGCTGGTGACGGCGGTGCAGTCGCTGCACGTCTCCGACGCGATCCGCCGCTACGTCGTCGCGCTGGTCGAGGCCACCCGCCGCTCCCCCGAGCTGCGGCTGGGCGCCTCCCCGCGGGCCGGGCTGCAGCTGCTGCGCACCGCCCGCGCGTCGGCGGCGCTGTCCGGCCGCGACCACGTGCTCCCCGACGACGTGCAGGCGATGGCCGTCCCGGTGCTCGCCCACCGGCTGCTGCTCACCGCCGACGCCGCGGCCGCGCGCCGCACCGCCGAGCAGGTGGTCACCGCGCTGTTGTCCACCGTGCCCGTCCTCCGCGGGCGCTGACCGCGGTGGGTGGGCCGTTGCGCACGGCGCTGACCTCGCTCACCCTCCGCGGCCGCTGCCTGGTCGCCGCGGGGGCCACCCTGCTCGGGCTCGGCGCGCTGCTCGGCGAGCGTCCGCTGGTGCAGATCGCCGTCTTCGTGCTCGCGCTGCCGCTGGTGTCGGCGGTCGCCGTCGCCCGGCAGCGGTTCCGCGTCGGCGTCCGGCGCACCGTGTCGCCGTCTCGGGTGCCGCGCGGCCAGGACGCCGAGGTGCTGCTCGAGGTGACCAACGCCGACCGGCGGACGGGACGGCTGTGGCTGCTGTCCGAGCACCTGCCGCCCGAGCTGGGCCGCTCCCCCTCGTTCGTCGTCGAGCGGCTGCCCGCCGCCGCGACCGCCGGCATGCGGTACCGGGTGGCCGGCGCCCGCCGCGGCCGGTTCCGGCTCGGCCCGCTGCGGCTGCGCCTGGTCGACCCCTTCGGGCTGGTGCAGCGCACCACCAGCGGCACCGACGGGGCGCCGCTGGTGGTCGTGCCGCGGGTCCGGCCGCTGGGGCCCGGCGGCCCGGGCGGCGGGCACGGAGGCGGCGGCGAGGGCGCCCGCCGCTCGATCGCGGTGCACGGCGAGGACGACGTGAGCACCCGGGCGTACCGGCACGGCGACGACCTGCGGAAGGTGCACTGGCGGGCCACCGCCCGCACCGGCGAGCTCATGGTCCGGCTGGAGGAGCGGCCCTGGCGCGCCCAGGCGGCGCTGCTGCTCGACACCCGCACCCGCGCCCACCTGCTCACCCGCGCCGCCGGCCCGGGACCGGTCGCCGGCGGCGCCGTCCCCGGCCCGCCCGGTGACCCGACACCGCCGCAGGACAGCCTCGAGTGGCTGGTGGAGGCCGCGGCGAGCATCGGCACCGCGCTGGCGCGGCGGGGGGCGGCGCTGCGCGTGGTCACCACCGCCGGCGAGCTCACCCCCACCGCGCCGGACGGCGGCCGCGCCGCCCCCGCCGCGCGGGCGGCCCTGGGACCGGGCGAGCTGCTGGACCGGCTGGCCACGCTCGGCCCCGGCCGCGGCACCGGTCTGGGACCGGCCGCGGAGCTGCTGCACCGCGTGGCGGGCGAGGGCCCGGTCGTCGCGCTGCTCGGCGCGGTCGGCCCCGACGACCTCACCGAACTCGTCGCCGCGCGCTCGGGCCCGTCCGCCGACGTCGCGGTCCTGCTCGACGTGGCCAGCTGGTCCGATCCCGGCGCCCGCAGCAAGCGCGGGCTGTCGGCCACGGCGCGCGCGGCGCTGGCCGCCCAGCTGGAGCAGTCCGCGACGCTGCTGCGCGGCGCGGGCTGGCAGGTCGTCGTCGCCGACTCCTCGCGCACCGTCGAGGCCGTGTGGGGCGACCTCGCCCCGGCCTCCGCCGGGGTCCGGGGCGGCGGCGTCCTGGGGGTGCCGGCGTGACCACGCTCGCCCCGCCGCCGCCCCCGGTCCGGTCCGGCGGGCCGGTCCCGCCGCCGGTCCCCGCACCCCCGCCGGCGCCCGTGCCGCCGGGCACGCTGTCCCGCGAGGGCGGCACGACGCTGGCCGCCGTGGCCGCGGCCGCGCTGGGCAGCTGCGCCCTGGCGCCGGTCTTCACCCGCCCGGCCTGGGCGCCGCCGGCGCTGGCGGCGATCGCGGTGGTCGCGCTCACCGGGCTGGCGCTGCGCGCGGCCGGGCCGGCGCTGTGGGCCTGGGCGTCCGGCGGCCGGGCGCTGCCCGCCCGCGCCGGCGCCGCCGGCGTCCCGCTGGTGCCGCTGGGCCAGCTGGCCGCCCTGCTCTGCCTGATGACGGCGCTGTTCGCCCCCGGCGACGCGATCGGCGGCTGGCTGCCCACCCCCGGCTCCCTCGGCGACCTCGCCGCGGTGCTCACCGACGGCTCGGCCGAGATCCGCGAGCAGTCCACACCGGCGCTGCCGCTGACCGGCCTGCTCGCGCTCACCGTGCTGCTGGTCGGGATCATCGCCGTCGTCGTCGACCTGATCGCCGTCGGCGGCCGGCAGCCGGCCCTCGCCGGGCTGGGGCTGCTGGTCCTGTTCTGCGTGCCGGTCAGCACGGTCACCGGCAGCATCGGGCTGACGGCGGTCGCGGCCCCGGCGGCGGGGCTGGCGCTGCTGCTCTGGGCCGACCAGGCGCGGCGGCTGGCCGCGCGGGCCGGGCGGCGGGGCGGCGCCGGCGGGCTCGCCGCGACCGGCACCGCCGCGCTGGCCCTGGCCGCCGCCCTGGTGGGCGGCAGCGTGGTGCCGACCCTGCCCG
>NZ_JBHSGR010000044.1:0-7258 GCF_042654585.1 Geodermatophilus arenarius | reverse complement strand
CTTCGTCCAGCGCGGGCGCGGCGCGCCGGGCGGCCAGGTCGGCGGCGGCACCGGCGGCGAGGCGCTCGGCGTCGGCGAGGCCGCCGTCGAGGCCGGGGTCGTCCAGCCGGGCGGGGTCGGCGGCGTCCAGTGCCGCACGGGCGGTCGCCACGGCGTCGCGGGTCGCGGACACCGCGCCGGCGGGCGCTGCGCGGGCGCGGGAGGCGGCGGCGAGGACGTCGCCGTACCGGTCGCGGAAGCGCTGGACCTGGCCGTGCACCTCGCGCAGCGCGGCGGCCGCGGCGCCCAGCTCCGCGGCGGCGGCGCGGGCCGCGCCCGGCTCGGCGTCCGCCGCGGGGTCGTGGCCGGAGAGCGCCTGCAGGTAGTGTCCGATGACGGCGTCCGCGTGGGTGGAGAGGTCCCGCCAGTCGCGGGTCAAGGAGTCGGGGGCGGGGATGCGGTGGTGAGCCCGTCGCCCACCCGCGGGCGGACCCGCCTCCTCCGCGGCGGCGACCGCGTCCGGGAGGTCGGCCAGCGCGGCGTCCAGCTCCAGCATCGCCGCGGCCGCGGCCTCCCGCGCCGCCGCGGCCTCCCGCCGGGGGGCGTCGCGGTCGCGCCGCCACCAGGAGGTGCCGCCGGGTGCGCTCACGACCGCCTCCCCTCGCCGTGGCCCGCGTCCGGCGGGGCGGTCCGGCACCTGCGCGGTCCGGAGGCCCGTGGATACCACGCCGGGACCGCGCACGTGGGCACGGGCGGCCGGCGCCGCCCGGTCCGCTGAACGCCCCGCTCCCGCCGCCCCGCCGCGGGCCGGCGGGAACCGGGACCCGCCGGGGTCCGTTGGACCACCGGCCCGCCTCCCGCCCGATCCGGCCCGCTCGTCCCTGTCGTCGTCGTCGCCTGACCCCCCGGGCGGCGGAGAGGAACACCTGATGCTCCGCTACTTCGGCTTCTCCGTCGGTCTGACGGTGGCCGCGCTCGTCACCGCCGTGTTCTTCGGCGGGCCGGCGGCCCTGCTGGCCGTCGCCGTCCTCGGCGTGCTCGAGGTCTGCCTGTCCTTCGACAACGCCGTGGTCAACGCCAAGGTGCTGCGCCGCATGAGCCCGCTGTGGCGGAAGCTGTTCCTCTACGTCGGCATCTTCATCGCCGTGTTCGGCATGCGGCTGCTGCTGCCGATCGTCCTGGTCTCGGTGACGGCGCAGCTGTCCATCCCCGAGGTGTGGGACCTGGCGCTGTCGGACCAGGAGGCCTACGCCGAGAACGTCGAGGCCGCGGCCGAGGCGATCTACACCTTCGGCGGGATCTTCCTGCTGATGATCTTCCTGAACTTCCTCTTCGACGAGGAGCGGGAGATCCACTGGCTGTCGTGGCTGGAGCGGCCGCTGGCCAAGGCCGGCAAGCTGCCCTACCTCGCCATCGTCATCGCCCTGGCGGTCATCTACGTCGGCTCGCAGATCGCCGACGACGACAAGTACGCCACGGTGCTCATGTCCGGGCTCGCGGGCCTGTTCACCTACCTGCTCATCGGCGGGCTCAACGAGCTCATGGAGGCCCCGGAGACCGACGACGAGGACGACGACGTCACCCCGACCGGGCAGACGGCGGGCAACGGTGCCGGTGGCACCGCCACCAAGGCGGTCGCGGGCGCCGGTGCCGCCGCGTTCCTCTACCTCGAGGTGCTCGACGCGTCGTTCTCCTTCGACGGCGTCATCGGCGCGTTCGCCATCAGCAGCGACATCTTCATCATCGCGCTGGGCCTGGGCATCGGCGCCTTCTGGGTGCGGTCGCTGACCATCTACATGGTCGACAAGGGCACCCTCGACGAGTACCGCTACCTGGAGCACGGCGCGATGTGGGCCATCGGCTTCCTCGCCGCGATCATGATCCTCGAGCTGCGGTTCCACATCAGCGAGTACGTCACCGGCCTGACCGGCCTGCTGTTCATCGTCGCCGCCGTGATCAGCAGCATCGTCGTCTCGCGGCGGGAGCGCGCCGAGGTCGCGGCCGCCGACCGGCCGGGCGAGCGCGACGAGGTGCCCGCCGGCCAGAGCTGACCGCAGGTCACCCAGCGGCCCCGGGGCACCCGCCCCGGGGCCGCCGCGCGTCGCGGCGGGTGGCCTACCGCGGGGCGGGGGAGCCGGATACGGTCCGCCCGGTTCCCGTCCCCGCACCGAGAGGTCCGTCGTTGGCACAGCTCACCGCCCAGAAACGCGTCCTGCACGCCGACCTGCACGGGGACCGCATCCGGGCCGCCAGCGGCTCGATGGTCGCCTTCGAGGGCAACGTCGACTTCAAGAGCTCCGGGATGGGCGGGGGCGGCGGCATGCGCGCCGCCCTCAAGCGGGCCGTCGCCGGCGAGAGCATCTCGCTGATGGACTGCACCGGGCACGGCCGCGTGTACCTCGCCAAGGACGCGATGGACGTGCTCGTCGTCGACCTCGCCGGCGACACGCTCACCGTGGAGAGCGAGCACATCCTCGCCCACACCGAGCACCTGCGCCTCGACGTCCAGTTCTCCGGCCTGCGCGGCGTGACCAGCGGCCAGGGCCTGGCCACCACGACCGTCACCGGGCAGGGCCAGGTCGCGATCGTGTCCGAGGGCCCGGTCATGGCGCTGGAGGTCGCGCCCGGCACGGACCTGGTGGTCGACCCCGACGCCTACGTCGGCTCCCGCGGCCAGCTGTCGATGAACCTGGTCAGCGGCGTCTCGTGGAAGTCCCTCGTCGGTGAGGGCTCCGGCGAGCCCTTCTCCCTCCGCTTCACCGGGCACGGCCTGGTGCTCGTCCAGTCCTCGGAGCGCTGAGCCGTGCCGTTCGAGACCGTCAACAGCAAGGTCGTGCGCGCGCACGTCGGCCCGGCCGACCCGGTGCTCGCCCGCCGCGGCGCGATGCTCGGCTACTCCGGGCAGGTCACCTTCCGCCCGGTGCACGGCCAGGGCCGCGGCATCGGCGGCATGGTCGGCGCGGCGATGTCGGGGGAGTCCAACCCGATGATGGCCACCGAGGGCAGCGGCCAGGTGCTCTACGGCTACAAGGGCATGCACGTCACCGTCCTCGAGCTCGACGGCGGCGCCCCGCTGGTCTGCGAGGCCGACCGGCTGCTCGCGCACGACGCGAACCTGCAGACCAGCGTGCAGTTCCTCGGCTCCGGCGGGCTGAGGTCCGCGATCAGCGGCGCCATGACCGGGCAGGGCCTGTTCACGACCAACGTCCACGGCCGCGGGTCGGTCGCGCTGCTCGCCCACGGCGGCGCCTTCCCCCTGCAGCTGGGCGGGCAGCAGGTCGGCGTCGACCCGCAGGCCTACGTCGGCCACGTCGGCCAGCTCTCCGTGGACCTCGCGGCCAAGGTGGGCCTCCGCGACGTGGTCGGCCGCGGCTCCGGCGAGGCCTTCCAGTTGAAGATCAGCGGCCACGGCACGGTGTACGTGCAGGCCAGCGAGCAGAAGTTCTGAGGACGGCGACCATGACCTACCCGCCGAACACCCCCTACGGCGGCGGCAACCCCTACGGCGGCCAGCCCCAGCCCGGGTACGGCCCGCCCCCGCAGCCCGGCTACGGACAGCCGGGGTACGGCCAGCCCGGGTACGGGCAGCCGCCCCACGGCGGCCAGCCGCAGCCCGGGTACGGGCAGCCGCCGCAGCCCGGCTACGGGCAGCCCCCGCCGCCCGGGTACGGCCAGCCCCCCGCCGGGCCGCCGGCCGGCGTGCCGAGCACGCTGACCGCGCAGTCGCTGCCCGACGACGACAACGTCAACCCCTACGTGTTCTGCATCGCGCTGAACGGCGAGTGGTTCATGAGCAAGGGCGCGATGCTCGCGTACTACGGCAACGTCCAGTTCGACGCCGTCAGCGAGTACTCCTCGGTGCAGGCGTGGGTGGCCCACCGGTTCTCCAGCCCGGTCTACGTGCAGGACTGGGTGGTCGCCCGGGGCCACGGCAAGGTGCTCATCGGGGACCGCGGGTTCGACCTGAACTCCTACGACCTCGACGACGGCAACCTGACGATCAAGGCGAGCAACCTCTGCGCGTTCTCCAAGGACCTGGAGCTCAAGCAGTCGATCGTCCCGGGCTTCGTCACCCTCATCGGGACGGGGAAGTTCATCGCCTCGTCCAACGGGCCGGTGATCTTCGTCGAGCCGCCGTTCCGGGCCGACCCCGAGGCGCTGCTCGGCTGGGCCGACTGCCCGGCGCCGTCGGTGCACCACGACGCCCAGTGGATGACGCAGAGCTTCCTCGGCGCGCTCACCGGTGCGCTCGGCCGCGCCTCGGGGGAGGAGCGGCAGTACGACTTCACCGGCAAGGGCACGATCCTGCTGCAGTCCTCCGAGATCGCGCGGGAGGACCCGGCGGTGCTGCGGCTGGTCGAGTCGCAGACCCAGCTGCTCACCGACAGCCAGGCCGGCTCGCTCGGCCAGCGGCTGGTCGCCCGCGCCCAGCAGCAGCACTGAGCGCTCCCCGGCCGGGGTCCCGCGCGGGACCCCGGCCGGGGGTGACGACTGCACTACGCTCGGTGGGCCATGCGGCCCGCCGACCTCGCCCTGCTGCGGACGCCGGGGACGCCGGCCGTCTCGCCGGACGGGCGCATGGCCGTGGTCGCGGTCAGCCGCCCCGACCTGGACGCCGACGAGTACCGCGCCCAGCTGTGGGCCGTCCCCACCGACGGCTCCGCGCCGGCCCGCCCGCTGACCTCCGGCGCCCGCGACTCCGCCCCGGCGTTCTCCCCGGACGGCCGCTGGCTGGCCTACCTGTCGGCCGCACCCGGCGGGCACCCCCAGCTGCACCTGCTGCCCACCGCGGGCGGCGCCCCGCGCCGGCTCACCGACGCGCCGCTGGGCGCCGGCGCCCCGATGTGGTCACCGGACTCCCGCCGGCTGGCCTGGGTGGCCCGCGTGCCCGAGGAGGGCCGCTACGGCACCGCCGACGACGTGCCGCCGGAGGCCGAGCCGCCGCGGCTGGTCACCCGGCTGCGCCACCGGGTCGACGACCTCGGGTACACCGCCGACCGCCCCAGCTGCGTGTTCGTCCTCGACCTGCCCGCCGACCCGCTCGACGACACCGGCGACCCGCCCGAGGCCCGGCAGCTCACCGACGGCCGCGGCGAGGACACCGACGTCGCCTGGTCGCCCGACGGCGGCACGCTCGCGTTCGTCTCCGCGCGGCACGCCCGAGCCGACCGAGACTGCGTCCGCGACGTCTGGCTGGTCCCGGTCGGCGGCGGTGAGCCGCGCCGGGTCACCCGCGGCCGCGGCGAGTGCCGGCTGCCGGCGTTCGACCCGGCCGGGACGTGGATCTACGTCACCGCCCGCCCGGACCTGGGCCCCGACGGGCTCGACGTCGCCGGGCGCGGGCTGACGCTGTGCCGGGTGCCGGCCGCCGGCGGCCCGCTGGAGGCCGTGCTCGACCCGCGGGACACCCACCGCGGCGACGAGACGCCGGCGACGGTGCTCAGCGGCGGAGCGGCGCTGGTCGGCGTCGAGCGGCGCGGCTCGGTGGCGCTGCTGCGGGTGCCCCTCGACGGCGGCGCGCCCGAGACGCTGGTCGAGGGGCCGTTCACCGTGCGCGGGGTCGCGGCCGGGGGCGGGGTCGTCGTCGCCACCGTGGCGCACGACCGGTCGGCGGGGGAGCTGGTGGCGATCACGCCCGGCCGGCGCCGGCTGCTCACCGGCTTCGGCGCCGCGCTCGGCGCCACCGGCCGGCTGCACCGCGGCACCGAGCGCACCGCCACGGCCCCCGACGGCGCCCCGGTGCACGGCTGGGTGACGACGCCGGAGGGCCCGGGCCCGCACCCGGTGCTGCTGCTGGTGCACGGCGGGCCGTTCACCCAGTACGGCTGGTCGCTGCTGGACGAGACGCAGGTGTACGTGTCGGCGGGCTACGCGGTCGTGCAGTGCAACCCGCGCGGCTCGTCCGGCTACGGGGAGGAGCACGCCCGCGCCGTCGTCGGGGCCTGGGGCGACCGGGACGCCGCCGACGTGCTGGCCTTCCTCGACGCCGCGCTGGCCGATCCGGCGCTGGACGCGGACCGGGTCGGCGTCCACGGCGGCTCCTACGGCGGCTTCCTCACCGCGCTGCTGCTCACCCGCACCGACCGGTTCGCCGCCGCCGTCGTGGAGCGGGCGGTGACCGACCCGGCGTCGTTCGCCGGCTCCAGCGACATCGGCTGGTGGTACGCCGACGCGTACATGGGCACCGACCCGGTGAGCCCGCTGGCGCAGGCGGCGTCGATCCGCACGCCGACCCTCGTCGTCCACTCCGAGCGGGACGAGCGCTGCCCGGTGGAGCAGGGCCGGCGGCTGTTCGTCGCGCTGCAGCGGCAGGGCGTGCCCAGCGCGCTGCTGCTGTTCCCCGGCGAGGGCCACGAGCTGTCCCGCTCCGGCCGGCCCCGGCACCGGCTGGCCCGCTTCGAGCACCTGCTCGCCTGGTGGGACCGCTGGCTGCCGGGAGGCGGTCAGGCCGGCGGCAGCCGCGCCCCCTCGTCGGACACCACCAGCCGGCCGTCCACCCGGGTCGCCGGGAACACCGCGACGTGCCCGGGGGCCGCCGGGACCGGCAGCCCGCCGTCGATCTCGTAGCGCGAGTTGGTGACCTTGCGGCGGGTGCCGGCCGGGTCGTCGGGGCCCACCGGCGGCGCGTCCGGCCGCAGCACGACGACCACCTCGGTGCAGCCCGGGGGCCAGTCCCAGCGCAGCCGGTCGCCCCGCAGCACGACGCCGGTGACCGGCGGCAGGGAGGCGGCGGGGGGCCGCGGCCGGGCGTCCCCGCCGCGCGCCTCGGGTGCCGCGACGCCCAGCCGGGAGGCGACGACGACGTAGCCGGCGACCTCGCCGTACCCGCCGTCCTCCAGGGTGGTGACCGTGGTCGTGCCCACCACCTGGCGGGTGCCGTCCGGGCGCACCCGCAGCACCCGGTACTCGACCGGCCCGGGGGAGGCGGACGCCGTCCAGCGCACCTCGCGGGCGCCGCCGGGGGCCGGGGCGACGACGACGTCCGTGGCCGGCGCGACGCCCAGCGCGGCGAGCTCGGCCCGGGCGGCGGGGTGGTCGGCGACGGCGTCGAGGGCGGCCAGCAGCGCGTCCTCCCGGTCCCGGCCGGTGCAGGCCGGGGCGAGGACGGCGTCGGCCAGCGCCAGCGCCTCCCGCGACCGCCGGAGCAGCTCGGCGGCGTCCTCCCCGCCCGGGCCCGGGACGTCGGCGGCCGTGGCGACCAGCTGCTCGCGCGCGGCGGCGGCCGCCGCGGGCCGCCGGGCGGCGACGGCCGGGCCCACGCCGCGCCAGGCGGCGCCGG
>NZ_JBHSGR010000043.1:0-7518 GCF_042654585.1 Geodermatophilus arenarius | reverse complement strand
GGGGCGCGGTGCCCCGACCCGTCCCGCGCGCCGGCGGGCCCCGCGGCGCACGCGAGCCGCTGCCCCGCTCGGGCGCCTTCGTGCCGCGGCGCGCCCCGGGCAGCCGCCGGGTGGGCCGGCCGCTGCGGATGGGCGCCAAGCGGCTCCGGTGGGGGCTGGTGCTCGTCGTCGTCCCGCTGCTGCTCGTCACCGGCAAGCTGGTGCTGCTGCAGGGCGTGGACGGCGCCGACTACGCCAACGCCGCCGAGCAGGACCGGCTCGCCGAGTACCCGATCTCCGCCCTCCGCGGGGCGATCGTCGACCGCGACGGCCACCCGTTCGCCTACACCGTCGACGCCTCCCGGGTCGTCGCCGACCCCACCGTCGTCGAGGACCCCGAGCGCACCGCGCTCGCGCTCACCGCCCTGCTCGACGTGCCGGTGCCCGAGCTCACCGAGCTGCTCGGCCGCGACGGCCGCTACGTCGTCCTCGCCCGCCAGGTCTCGCCGGAGACCGTCGACGCCATCGACGCCCTGGGTCTCGCCGGCATCGTGTTCGAGGACGACCCGGTGCGGCTCTACCCGACCGGGGCCGTGGGCGGGCAGGTCGTCGGCTTCGTCGGCCGCGACGGCGACGGGCTGGCCGGGATCGAGCAGCGGTTCCAGGACGAGCTCGGCGGCACCGACGGCATGCGGCGGGTGGAGGTCGGCAGCGGCGGCCACCCGATCCCCTCGGGCATCGACGAGTCCACGCCGGCCACCGACGGCAGCACCGTCGAGTTGACCCTCGACCAGGACGTCCAGTTCACGACCGAGCAGCGGCTGGCGGAGGCCTGCTCCGACGGCGCCACCACCCGGGCCTCGGCCGTGGTGCTCGACGCGCACACCGGCCAGGTGGTCGCGATGGGCTCCTGCCCCGGCTACGACCCCTCCCAGGCCGGAAGCACCGACCCCGAGCTGCTGGGCAACCCGGCGGTGACCAGCATCTTCGAGCCCGGCTCGGTGATGAAGGCGGTGACCCTGGCCGCCGCCGTCGAGGAGGGGAAGGCCACCCCGGACCGGGTGCTGAACGTCAACGGCCACATCCAGGCCGGCGACGCCGTCGTCACCGACGCCCACGACCACGCCCCGGTCGACTGGACGGTCACCGGCATCCTCGCCAAGTCCAGCAACGTGGGCACGATCATGCTGGCCCGCGAGGTCGGCGACGCCACGCTCGAGCGCTACCTGCGCGCCTTCGGGGTGGGGGAGGAGACCGGCGTGGAGCTGCCCGGCGAGAGCGGCGGCCTCCTCGCCGCCTCCGACGAGTGGGAGGCCAGCCGGGCCGCGAACATCGCCATCGGCCAGGGCGTGTCGGTGACGACGCTGCAGATGGCCTCGGTCTTCCAGACGATCGCCAACGGCGGCGTCCGCGTCCCCCCGCGGGTGGTCGCCTCGGTGACCGCCCCCGACGGGACGACGTCGACGCCGGACGCGCCCGAGCCCACCCGCGTGGTCAGCGAGGACACCGCCGACGACCTCGCCCACATGCTCGAGGCCGTCGTCGGCCCGGGCGGCACCGCGCCGCTGGGCGAGGTGGAGGGCTACCGGGTGGCCGGCAAGACCGGGACGGCGCAGCGGGCCAACCCCGAGTGCGGCTGCTACGCGGGCGGCGGCTACGTGACGACGTTCGTCGGGTTCGCCCCCGCCGACGACCCGCAGTACGTCGTCGCCGTCGACCTCGAGCGGCCCAGCAGCTCCGCCGAGGGCGGGCAGGTCGCGGCACCCGTCTTCGCCGACGTCATGCGCTACGTGCTCACCGAGCGCGGCGTGGTGCCGTCGGGGACGCCGCGGCCGGACTTCGCGCTCACCGGCGAGGACCTCGCCGAGGCCGCGACCGGCGGTCCCGCGGGGGACTAGTCGCGCACCGCCGAGGCCGTGCGGGTGCGCGGGACGGGCGGGTGCCGACGGTAGATTGGCCAGACGTGAGCCCGACCGGAACCGGGTCGGTGCCCCGGCCTGCGGGGACCCGCCCGCTCGCCCTCAGCGCGCTGCGCGACCTCGTCGGCGACCCCGTGCAGGGCGACCCCGCCACGCCGGTGCGCGGCGTGACCCTGGCCACCCCCGAGGTGCGGCCGGGCGACCTCTACGCGGCCCTGCCCGGCGCCCGCACGCACGGCGCGCGCTTCGCGGCCGACGCCGCCGGCCGCGGCGCGGTCGCCGTCCTCACCGACCCCGCCGGCCGCGACCAGGCGGTGGCCACGGGCCTGCCGGTGTGCGTCGTCGACGCGCCGCGCGCGCTGCTCGGCGACGTCGCCGCGCGCGTCTACGGCGAGCCGGCCCGCCGGCTGCCGGTCGTCGGCATCACCGGCACCAACGGCAAGACGACGACGGCGTACCTGGTCGAGGCCGGCCTGGCCGCCGCCGGGCACGGCACCGGGCTGATCGGCACCGTGCAGACCCGCACCCGCGCCCGCGGCGCCGAGACCGCCTTCCCCAGCGTCCGCACCACGCCCGAGGCGCCCGTGCTGCACGCGCTGCTCGCCACCATGGCCGAGTCCGGCGTCGACACCGTGGTCATGGAGGTCTCCAGCCACGCGCTGGTGCAGGGCCGGGTCGGTGGCGTCCCGTTCGCCGCGGCCGGGTTCACCAACCTCAGCCAGGACCACCTCGACTTCCACCGCGACCTCGAGGACTACTTCCGGGCCAAGGCGCTGCTGTTCGACGGCCGCGCCGCCCGCGAGGTCGTCGTGGTCGACGACGGGCACGGCCGCCGCCTGGCCGGGATGCTCGGCGGGCGCGCGGTCACCGTGTCCGCCGAGGGGAACCCGGCCGACTGGACCGCCGCCGACGTCGCGCCGGCCCCCGACGGCGGCTCGGTGTTCACCCTCACCGGCCCCGGCGGCACGTGGCCCGCCCGCGTGCGGCTGCCCGGCCGGTTCAACGTCACCAACGCCGCGCTCGCCGTCGCGCTGCTCGACGCCGTCGGCGTGCCGGTGGCCACGGCGCTGGAGGGGATCGCCACCGCCGTCGTGCCCGGGCGGATGGAGCCGGTCGACGCCGGCCAGCCCTTCACCGCGGTGGTCGACTACGCGCACACCCCCGACGCCGTCGCCTCGGCGCTCGCCGCGCTGCGCGGCGCCACGACCGGCAGGCTGGTGACCGTGCTCGGCTGTGGCGGCGACCGCGACCCCGGCAAGCGCCCCGCGATGGGCGCCGCCGCGGCGCTCGGCAGCGACCACCTCGTCGTCACCGACGACAACCCGCGCTCGGAGGACCCGGCCGCCATCCGCGCCGCCGTCCTCGCGGGCGTGCCGGCGGAGCGGCGCGGCAGCGTGGAGGAGATCGGCGACCGCCGGGCGGCCATCGCCCGCGCGGTGGAGCTGGCCCGGCCCGGGGACACCGTCCTGGTCGCCGGCAAGGGACACGAGACGGGGCAGGAGGTCGCCGGCACCGTGACGCCGTTCGACGACCGCGCGGTGCTGCGCGAGGTCCTCACCGCGGCGGCCGCCGGGGCGGCCCGCCGGTGATCGCCCTGACCCTCGCCGAGGTCGCGGAGGCCGTCGGCGCCGCGCTGACGCCCGCCGCCGACCCGGCGGCGACCGTCACCGGCGTCACCCTCGACTCCCGCACCGTCGCCGCCGGCGACCTGTTCGTCGCGGTCGCCGGCGAGCGGGTCGACGGGCACGAGTTCCTCGACGCCGCGGCCACGTCCGGCGCCGTCGCCGCGCTCACCACCCGCCCCGGCGGTCCGCTGCCGGCGCTCGTCGTCGACGACACGGTGGACGCCCTGGGCCGGCTGGCCGCCGCGGTGCACGCCCGGCTGGCCGCGGGCGGGTTGCTGACGATCGGCATCACCGGCTCCTCGGGCAAGACCTCCACCAAGGACCTGCTCGGCCAGGTGCTCGCCGCCGCCGGCCCGACGGTCAGCCCGCCCGGCTCGTTCAACAACGACATCGGCCTGCCGCTGACCGTGCTGTCCGCCGACGAGGGCACCCGCCACCTGGTGCTGGAGATGGGCGCGCGCGGCGTCGGGCACATCGCCCGGCTGTGCGCGGTCGCCCGGCCCGACGTCGGCGTGGTGCTCAACGTCGGCTCCGCCCACCTCGGCGAGTTCGGCTCGGCCGACGTCATCGCGCAGGCCAAGGGCGAGCTGGTGGAGGCGCTGCCGGAGACCGGCACCGCCGTCCTCAACGCCGACGACCCGCGGGTGGCCGGCATGGCGCCGCGCACCCGCGCCCGGGTGGTCACCACCGGCCGGTCCGACGGCGCCGACGTCCGCGCCACCGGCGTCACCCTGGACGACGCCGCCCGCGCCCGCTTCACCCTCGTCGCCGGCGGGGAGGAGCACCCGGTCGCGCTGCAGGTGGTCGGCGAGCACCAGGTGGCCAACGCGCTGTCGGCGGCGGCCGCCGCGCTCACCGCCGGCATGACCCCCGCCGCCGTGGCGCAGGCGCTGTCGGCCGCCGAGCCGCGCAGCCGCTGGCGCATGGAGGTCACCCGCCGCGCCGACGGCGTGACCGTCGTCAACGACGCCTACAACGCCAACCCCGAGTCCATGCGCGCCGCGCTGGCCGCCCTCGCCGGGCTGCCCGCGACCCGGCGGGTCGCCGTCCTCGGCGGGATGGCCGAGCTCGGCCCCGACGCCGACGCCGAGCACGAGCGGCTGGGCCGCGACGCGGTCGGCGCCGGGGTCGACCTGCTCGTCGCCGTCGGACCCGATGCGGTAGGGATGGTGTCGGGTGCCACGGCCGCCGGTGCCCGCCACGGGGAGGGCCACGGGCCGCAGGTCGCGTCCGTGCCCGACCGAGCGGCCGCTCTCGACCTGCTCTCGGAGGTGCTGGTGCCCGGTGACGTCGTGCTGGTGAAGGCCAGCCGGGCCCACGGGCTGGAGGTCCTGGCCGACGGCCTGCTGACCGCCGGGGCAGGCGCGTGAAGTCCGTCCTCATCGCCGCGGCCTTCGGGCTGTTCATCTCGATCCTGTGCACCCCGCTGGCGGTGCGGGCCTTCCGCCGGCGCGGGTTCGGGCAGGAGATCCGCGACGACGGCCCCGAGAGCCACCTGTCGAAGAAGGGCACGCCCACCATGGGCGGCACCGTCATCGTCGGGGCGACGGTCGGCGGCTACCTGATCTCCCACCTGTTCCTCATCGGGCAGCCCAACCGCGGGGTGACCGCCAGCGGCCTGCTGGTGCTGTTCCTCATGGTGGGCCTGGGCACCGTCGGGTTCCTCGACGACTACCTGAAGATCCGCTTCCGGCGCAGCCTCGGGCTCAACAAGACCTCGAAGCTGGTCGGGCAGCTGGTGGTCGGCGTCGCGTTCGCGGTGCTCGCGATCAACTTCCCGGACGAGGCCGGGGTCACCCCGGCGTCGGAGTTCGTCTCCTTCGTCCGCGACATCGACCCGCTGTTCCTCGGCTCGGTCGGCTTCGTGGTCCTCGCCTACCTGTTCATCGCCGGGTTCTCCAACGCGGTGAACCTGACCGACGGCCTGGACGGGCTGGCGGCCGGCTGCTCGGCGATGGTCTGCGGCGCCTACACGATCATCTCGTTCTGGCAGTTCACCCACGACTGCTCCGGCGAGCTGGTCGACGGCTGCTACCAGGTGCGCGACCCGCTCGACGTCACGCTGGTCGCCGCCGCCGGGCTCGGCGCGTGCCTGGGCTTCCTGTGGTGGAACACCAGCCCGGCGCGGATCTTCATGGGCGACACCGGGTCGCTGGCCCTCGGCGGCCTGCTCGCGGGCCTGGCCGTGGTCACCCGCACCGAGCTGCTGCTCATCGTCCTCGGCGGCCTGTTCGTCGCGGTGACGCTGTCGGTGGTCATCCAGGTGGCCTTCTTCCGCGCCACCCGGCGCCGGGTGTTCCGGATGGCCCCGCTGCACCACCACTTCGAGCTCGCCGGGTGGGCGGAGAACACCGTCATCGTGCGGTTCTGGCTGGTGACCGGGATGGCCGTGGCCTTCGGGCTCGGCCTGTTCTACGCCGACTGGCTCTCCGTCACCGGGCTGTGAGAAAGGACCCCCTCGCCCCCCACGCCTCGCACGCCCGGCGCGGGCCCCTGCGAGGGGGCCGCTCCGGCACCTCACCGCGGGGCCCGGTCCGCGGCGACCGGACGCGACACGCGCCGTCGGTGCTCCTGCTGCGCGGGCGCAGCGGCGACGATGGCGGGATGGACGGCCGGAGCGAGTCCACCCGCCCCCGGCGCACGGCCCGCCGGGTGCCCGCGGCCGCGGCGCGCCGGCGCCTGCGCGGGCCGGCCTGGCTCGACGGGCCGATGACCAGCTGCCACCTGGTGATCGGCGCGGCCGGGCTGCTGCTGGCCATCGGGCTGGTCATGGTCTTCTCCGCCTCCGCGATCGAGGCCGCGCTGGCCGACCAGCCGGCCTGGCGCCCGGGCGTGGACCAGCTGCTGTTCGCCGCGCTCGGCCTGGTCGCCCTCGGCGTCGCGGTGCGGCTGCCGGCCGGGCTGGTGCGGCGCTGGTCGCCGGTCGCGCTCCTGGTCGTCGTCGTGCTGCTGGTGGCCGTGCTGGTCCCGGGCATCGGCGTGGAGTACAACGGCTCGCGGGCGTGGATCAGCCTCGGGTTCACCGACTTCCAGCCCTCCGAGCTGTCCAAGCTCGTCGTCTCCCTGTGGGGGGCGCACGTGCTGGCCGTGCACGGGCGGCACCTCACGGTGAAGACGCTGCTGCTCCCGCTGCTGCCGGTCTTCGGCCTGCTGTCCCTGCTCCTCATGCTCGAGCCGGACTTCGGCGCCGTGATCAGCCTGCTGCTCGTGGTCTCGGGCCTGCTCTACGCCGGGGGCATGCCCTGGCGGCTGTGGGCGGTGGGCGGCGCGACCGTGGTCACCGGCGTGGTGCTGATGGTCCTGGCCGAGCCGTACCGGATGGAGCGGATCACCGCGTTCCTCCACCCCTTCGACGACCCCACCGACACCGGCTTCCAGGCCATCCGCGGCTTCTACGCGCTGGCCAACGGCGGCCTGTGGGGGGTGGGCCTGGGCAACAGCGCCATGAAGTGGAACCTGCTGCCCGAGGCCGAGTCGGACTACATCTTCGCGATCATCGGCGAGGAGCTCGGCTTCCTCGGCTGCCTGGTCGTGATCACCCTCTACGCGGTGCTGGCCTACGCCGGCTTCCGCATCGCCCGCCGCGCCACCGACCGCTTCGTGTCGCTGGCCAGCGTGGCGATCACCGTCTGGCTGGTCGGCCAGGCGGCCCTGAACATGGGCTACGTGGTGGGCCTGCTCCCGGTCACCGGGGTCACGCTGCCGCTGGTCTCCGCCGGTGGCACCTCGCTGGTGCTCACCCTCTTCATCGTGGGACTCCTCATCCGCTTCGCCCGATCCGAGCCCGACGCCATCGAGCACCTGCGCCGCACCCCCCGCGGCCGCCTCGCCCGCTGGCTGCTGCCCGTCCCCGCCCACGCCGTCGACCCGGTCCGGCCGCCCCGGTCCCGGCCCGAGCGCGCGCCCCGCCCGGTGCCCCGCCGCCCGGTGGAGGCCCACCCCGTGCGCCGGCCCGCCGAGGACCGCCCGGCCGAGCGCCGGGTGCCGCCCCCGCC
>NZ_JBHSGR010000042.1:0-13724 GCF_042654585.1 Geodermatophilus arenarius | reverse complement strand
TGGTACTGCCCCGGAGACGGGGTGGGAGAGTAGGACGCCGCCGGACAACCATTCAGGAACGGGGGTCGGAGCCATTGGCTCCGGCCCCCGTTTCGCGTGTCCGGCACACCATTCCGGTGCTCGAACGAGTGCCGCCCTTGCGACCGAGGTACTGACGACGACATGACTGCTCCTCGACGAGGCTCCGCCGGACGTGGCCGGCCCGACGGCCAGGACCTGCGCGGCGGTGCACGCTCGCGGCGGGACGACCGGGCGGGTGGCTCCTCCGGCAGGGGTGCGACCGGTCAGCGGGGGTCCGGCTCCGGCCGACAGAGCGCCCAGGGCCGCCGTGACGGTGCCGCCTCCGGTGAGCGCAGCGGTCGACCGCCGGCCGGTGGCCGCCGGATCGGAGGCCAGCAGGAGCCGCGCGCCGGTGGCGCCCGTGGTGACGCGGGGTGGCAGGACCGCCGTCCGGTCGCCGGTGGACGGTCGGAGGGTTCGTGGCGGGACCGTCGTCCTGCCGGCGACCGGGCCGAGCGCTCCTGGCAGGACCGCCGTCCCGGTGCGGATCGCAGCGAGCGGCCCAGTCAGGACCGCCGTCCGGGTGGGGATCGCACCGAGCGGACGTGGCAGGACCGCCGTCCCGGCGGTGACCGCCCGCAGCGGTCCTGGCAGGACCGGCGTCCCGGTGCCGACCGCACCGAGGGCTCCTGGCGTGATCGCCGGACCGGTGGCGGCGACCGGCCGGAGGGCGCGTGGCGGGACCGCCGCCCGTCCGGGGACCGTCCCGGCGGCGACCGTGGCCGGGACGGCCGCGGAGCCGGCCCCCAGGGCGGCGCCCGCTCCTGGGAGGACCGCCGCTCCGCCCGCCCGGCGGACCGGAGCGAGCGCCCTGCCGGCCGGGACCGGGACCAGGCCGCCGGCCGCCCGTCGGGTGCGGGACGTCCCGACCGCTCGGGTGGGGGCAACTGGCGCGAGCGCCGGCCGAGCGAGGACCGTCGCAGCCGCCCCGGTGGGCCGGCCCGGGTGGACCGCACGCCCCCGGCGCCCGCCGGCCCCCTGCTGCCCGACTGGGCCGACCCGCGAGACCTCGACCCCGCCGTCCGCGCCGGCCTCCGGGGGCTCGACTTCCGCAACGCCGAGACGGTCGCGCGGCACCTGGTGGTCGCCGGCACGCTCGTCGACGAGGACCCCGAGCAGGCGCTCGCGCACGCCCGGGCGGCGCGCGACCGGGCGTCCCGGATCGCCCTGGTGCGGGAGGCCGTGGGTGTCGCCGCCTACCACGCCGGTGACTACGCCGAGGCCTCGCGTGAGCTCCGCGCCTACCGGCGGATGAGCGGCGACCAGGGCTACCGGGCCGTGCTGGCCGACTGCGAGCGGGCGCAGGGACGTCCCGAGGTGGCGCTGCGGCTGGTCCGCGAGGCGCTGGCCGAACAGCCCGACCGCGACGAGACCGTGGAGCTGCGACTCGTCGAGGCGGGCGCCCGTCAGGACCTCGGTGAGGAGTCGGCGGCCCGGCTGGTGCTCGAGGGGGCGCTCGGCGGACGGCCCCGGCCCGACGGCGTGGACTGGGAGGACGAGCCCACCCGCCGGCTGGCCGTCGCCTACGCCGACCTCCTCACCGCCACCGACGACCCGGCCGCCGACGCCTGGCAGGAGGCCGTGGCCGCTGCCGCGCCCGAGGAGGACGACGTCGCGTTCGGCGAGGAGGAGCTGCCGGAGGTCCCCGACGTCGATCCGGCCGCGGACGACGACGCCGTGGCGGCGGACGGGGACGACGCCGACGCGGGGGACGACGAGCTGGACTTCGACGCGGACGTGGAGCGCGAGGTGGCCGAGCTGCTCGGTGAGGTCGAGCCGCCCGCCGAGGACGAGCCGGGGCACTGACCACCGACGATCGAGTCCCCGTCGTCCACACGGCGGCCGCCGGTCCACAGGCGCCCCGGGGCGCCTCCCGGGCGTCCGCGGCCGGGTGAGGCTGCCGCCATGAGCGTGGCAGTCATCGACCGGAACGACGTGGTGCTCCGCGGGCGGCTCTCGGCCCCCGCGGAGCTCAAGGCCCTCCCCAGCGGGGACACCCTGGTCACCTTCCGCCTGGTGGTGCGCCGCCCCGAGACCCGGGCCCGCGGGCAGTCGGTCGACGTGCTGACCTGCGTCACCTACGACCGCGCGCTGCAGCGGCGGGTGGCGGCCTGGGAGGCCGGGGACGTCGTCGAGGTCGAGGGCGCACTGCAGCGGCGGTTCTGGCGCACGCCGGGCGGCACGGCCTCGGTGTGCGAGGTCAACTGCCGGCGCGGTCGCAAGGTGCCGCGGAGCGGTGCCGGGGGGACGGTGCGGACGGCGTGAGCGGCGGCGGGCCGGGCCGGCGGCGTCGGTCAGTCCCCGTGGGGGCGCAGGACCAGCCCGGTCCGCGGTTTGGGCACGAACAGCGTCGACTTGCGCGGCATCCGGGCGCCCGCCCGCGCCACCGCGGCGACGTCCGTGGGGGAGGGCGGCCGCAGCAGCAGCGCCACCCCGTGGCGCCGGTCGGCCAGACCCAGCGCCTCGGGGACGTCGTGGGCGACGAGCACCGACCCGGGGTCGTCGGGCCGGCCCCACAGGTGCCCGATCAGCCCGGTGGTGGCCAGCACGACGTCGAGTCCGCGCCAGGCCGGCGGCGCCTCGGCCGGCACGGTCGCCCGGACCTCGGCCGACGGCTCGGACAGGCGCAGCAGCCGGCGGCCGTCGCTGAGCAGGAACAGACCCCCGGCCGAGGCGTGCGCCCGCCGGACGGCGACCTCGAGGTCGTCGGGGTCAGGGCCGGCGGGGACCTCGGTGACGGTGAAGCCGCGGGCGGCGGCCTCCGCGGCCACGTCGAGGGAGAGGTCGGGCACGACGCGGTGGATCGCCTCGACCCGCAGCCCGCCGGCGCCCATCGGCGTCAGCAGCGCGAGCACCCGGCAGTCGCCGTCGGGACGGGCCCGGTGCAGCGCGCGTGCCGCGGCGAAGCGGTGGTGGCCGTCGGCGATCACCGCCCCGGTGCGGGCGAGGGCCCCGGACAGGCGGCGCAGCACCTCCCGGTCGGCGACCCGCCACAGGCGGTGCCGGACGCCGTCGGGATCGGTGACGTCCATCGTGGGCGGGCCGCCCGGCGCCGCCTGCGTCAGCGCGGCGACCTCCGGCTCCGGGTCGTGGGCCAGGACGATCGGCTCGAGGTCGGTGGCCGTGGCCGCGAGCAGCGCCCGGCGGCCCTCGACGGCGGCCGGGAAGGTGTCCTCGTGCGGCAGCACCGCGCGGCCACCCGCGGCGGCGACCGCGACCGCTCCCAGCCAGCCGACCGTGGCCGCGCCCTCGACCGGCTGCATCTCGTACAGCCACAGGGCCGCCTCGCCGTCCCGGACCAGCACCCCGGCGTCCTCCCACTCGCGCAGCGTGCGGGCCGCGCGGGCCGCGGTGCCCTCGCCGGTGCTGCCGCCGCAGGGGCCGGTGGCCCCGGCCGTGCCGGGTCCGGACGTGCCGCCGGGCAGGATGAGGCGGACGATGTTGTGCGGATCGGCGGCGGCCAGCCGCTCGCGGCCGTCCGGCGTCACCAGGTCGTAGGCTGGCGAGCTCACTCGGGCCAGGTGCCCGGGGTCGTGTCGCCGGTAGGTCAGGGCCCGGAACGGACGGACGTCCAGTCCCGCCACAGCGTGGGGCAGAGGGCCCGCCGACGACGAGTGCACGACGGGATCGTAGGAGCCGTCGGCCACGCACCGCCGCGGCAGCCGGGTCCCCGGTCCCTGCCGGGCCTCGCACCGGCCGGCGCGCACGCGAGCGGCAGGAGCGGGAGGACAGCGGTGTCGACAGCAGGCTCACCGGAGGACGACCTCCCGGGCGGGGGTGTGCCCGGGGGCGGGGTCTACGAGTGGTACCGGCGCGGCCTGGACCTGCTCAGCGGCGGCGACCCGGCGGCCGCGGCGACCCTGCTCGCCCGGGCGGCGGAGGCCGAGCCCGGCTCGCGCAGCATCCTCGAGGCGCTGGCCCGCGCGCAGTACGACGCCGGGCGCTACCGGGACGCCCTCGACAGCTTCGCCGAGCTCGCGGCGGTCAACCCCACCGACGACTACGCCCAGTTCGGCCTCGGCATGGCCGCCAGCCGCGCCGGCGAGCTGGGCCTGGCCGCCGAGCACCTCGCGCTGGCGGTCGCCATGCGCCCGGACCAGGCGCACTACGCCCGCGCCCTGCGCGGGGTGCGGGCGCGGCGGGCGTCGGGAGGGGGAACGGCGTGAGCGACCCGTCCGCGCGGCCGGCTCTCGCGGCCGGCAGCCCCCGGCCGCCGGCCGAGGTGCACGACGTCGCGCTGCTGGACCTCGACGGCGTCGTCTACGTCGGGCCGGACGCGGTGCCCGGCGTGCCGCAGGCCCTCGCCACCGCCCGCGAGTGGGGGATGCGGCTGGGCTTCGTCACCAACAACGCCGCCCGACCGCCGGAGGAGGTGGCCCGGCACCTGACCGACCTCGGCGTACCGGCGAGCGCGGACGAGGTCATCACCAGCTCCCAGGCGGCGGCGTCGGTCGTGGCCGGGATGCTCGGGCCGGGCGCGCGGGTGCTGCCCGTCGGCGGTCCCGGTGTCGCGGCGGCGCTGCGGGCGGCCGGGCTCACCGTCGTCGAGCGCGCCGAGGACGAGCCGGCCGCGGTGGTGCAGGGCTACGGCCGCGAGGTGGGCTGGGCGCAGCTGGCCGAGGCGGTGGTCGCCGTCCGCAACGGCGCCCGCCACGTGGCCACCAACGCCGACGCGACCATCCCCTCGCCGCGGGGTCCACTGCCCGGCAACGGGGCGATGGTCGGCGTGGTCCGCGACGTCACCGGCCGCGAGCCGCTGGTCACCGGCAAGCCGGACCCCGCCATGCACGCCGAGTGCGTCCGCCGCACCGGGGCGGAGCGCCCCCTGGTGGTCGGCGACCGGCTGGACACCGACGTCGAGGGCAGCCACCGGGCCGGCGCGGCCAGCCTGCTCGTCCTCAGCGGGGTCACCGTCCCCGCCACCCTGCTGGCCGCCGGCCCGCTGCACCGTCCCGACCTGCTGGCCGCCGACGCCGGCGGGCTGCTGGTGCCGCACCCGCCGGTCACCGCCGAGGACGGCGGGTGGCGCTGCGGAGGCTGGCTGGCCACCGCGGACGGCGACGGCCTGCTGGAGCTGCGCGCCGGGGAGGGCGCCGGCGACGGCCTGGACGGGCTCCGCGCCCTGTGCCTCGCCGCCTGGACGGGAACGCCCGGGAGCGGGCCGGCCAGGGTGCTCGCCGCGGACGGGGAGGCGCGCCGCGCGCTCACCGCGTGGGGGCTGGCGGAGCGGTGAGACAGCGCGCCGGCACGAGCGGCCGGGCGAGCCGACGGGGTGTCCGCGGTGTCCTCGGGCGGCCCGCGCCGTCGTCTCCGGCCGGTACCCTCGCGGGCCAGGGGCGCCGCACCGCGCCGCCCCGTGCCCGCCGTCCGGCGACCCCGTCCCCCCTCCCGTCCGAGAGGTCAGCGCCATGACCGAGCCGACCCGGCCGCGACCGGTCCCCGGCCCGCCGCGGCCCGGTCCCGCGGGCGTCCCGGCCCGGCCCGTCCCCGCGGGGCCGGTCGTCGACGCGACGGACGCCGACCGGGGCACCGACGTGCCCGAGCAGCCGGGGACACGGTTCGCCGACCTGGCGCAGCGCCCGGTGGGGGAGCACGTCGCCGTCTTCGAGGCCGAGCACGACCGGCTGAAGCGCGAGCTCGGCACGATCGACCAGCTCTGATGCCGCGCCGCAGCCGACTCGACGCCGAGCTGGTCCGCCGGGGCCTGGCCCGCTCCCGCGAGCACGCCGTCGAGCTGATCACCGAGGGGCGGGTCGCCGTCGCCGGGCGCGCCGCCACCAAGCCGGCCACCGGCGTGGAGGCCGGCACGCCCGTCGTCGTCCGCACCGACCCCGACGAGCACCGCTGGGTCTCCCGGGGCGCGCACAAGCTGATCGGCGCCCTGGACGCCTTCGCCGTGCCGGTCGAGGGCCGCCGCGCCCTGGACGCCGGCGCCTCCACCGGGGGCTTCACCGAGGTGCTGCTGAGCCGGGGTGCCCGCGAGGTGGTCGCCGTCGACGTCGGCTACGGCGAGCTGGCCTGGTCGCTGCGCACCGACGACCGGGTGCGGGTGCACGAGCGCACCAACGTCCGCACGCTGACGCCGCAGCAGATCGACGGCCCGGCCGACCTGGTGGTCGCCGACCTGTCGTTCATCTCGCTGCGGCTGGTGCTGCCCGCGCTCACCGCCTGCGCGACCGACGACGCCGACCTGCTGCCCATGGTCAAGCCGCAGTTCGAGGTCGGTCGCGAGCGGCTGGGCTCGGGCGGGGTGGTCCGGGACCCGGCGGCGCGCGCGGCGGCCGTGCTCGAGGTCGCCGAGGCCGCGGCCGCGCTGGGCTGGGGCACCGCCGGCGTGGTCGCCAGCCCGCTGCCCGGCCCGGCCGGCAACGTCGAGTTCTTCCTGCGGCTGCGCCGCGACGCCGGCGCGCCGGCCGAGGAGGACGTGCGCCGCGCCGTCGCGGAGGGACCACGGTGACGCGGGGGACCGGCCGGGCGGGCACGCCCGTCCGGGGGGACGCTGGGGACCGGCGGCGGACACCGCGGCACAGGGCACAGGCGGGCAGAGCAGCCCGGATCGAGGAGGACCGATGAGCGAGGCCGGCCAGGGCGGATGGCGCCCGGGAGGCGGGCGGCACGTGCTGCTGGCCGTGCACACCGGGCGGCAGGACATCACCGAGCTGGCCCGCAGCTCCGCCGCGCGGCTGGCACGCGCCGGCATCACCGTGCGCGTGCTCGACGACGAGGCCGAGGCGCTCGGCATCGAGGGCGCCGAGGTGGTCCCCGCCGACGCCGAGGCCGCCCGCGGCGCCGAGATCGTCATGGTCTTCGGCGGCGACGGCACCTTCCTGCGCGCCGCCGAGCTCGCCCGCTACAGCCACGCCGCGCTCATGGGCGTCAACCTCGGCCGCGTCGGCTTCCTCGCCGAGACCGAGCCGGAGGCGGTCGAGGAGACGCTGACGGCGATCGAGCAGTGCGCGTACGCGGTCGAGAAGCGGCTGGCCATCGAGGTCGACGTGCTCGACGCCGCCGGCAACGTCGTCGCCGGGACGTGGGGGCTCAACGAGGTGTCGGTGGAGAAGGCCGAGCGCTCGCGGGTGCTCGACGTGGTGGTCTCCATCGACGGGCGGCCGCTGACCAGCTTCGGCTGCGACGGCGTCCTGTTCGCCACCCCCACCGGCTCCACCGCCTACGCGTTCTCCGCCGGCGGCCCGGTGGTGTGGCCCGACGTCGAGGCGATGCTGCTGGTCCCCAGCAACGCGCACGCGCTGTTCTCCCGGCCGCTGGTCACCTCGCCCGACGCCGTGCTCTCGGTCGCGGTCCCGCCCGACGGCAACCGCGCCCGGGTCTCGGCCGACGGCCGGCGTGCGTTCGACGTCCCCGACGGCGGCCGCGTCGACGTGCGGCGCGCGGCCCGGCCGGTGCGCATCGCCCGGGTGCACACGACGACGTTCGGGGACCGGCTGGTCGCCAAGTTCGGGCTGCCGGTGCGCGGCTTCCGCGAGGTCCGCCGGCACGACCCCGGCCACGAGCTGCGGTCCTCACGGAACGTCCTCGCCCGCGACGTCGTGTCCTACCCGGGCAACGGCGACGGGGGCGTCCGGGAGGAGGTGCGCGGTGGCGCCGCGGACCCCGACGCGTGAGCGCACCGGCCGCGCGCGCACCGCGCCCGCCGCCGACCCCGCCGTCCCGGCCGACACCGACGGCGGCCGCCCGCCCGCCCGCCGCGAGGACGCTGCACCGCGCACCGCGCACGGCCTCGGCCGGCTGACCGAGCTGCGCATCCGCGGCCTGGGCGCCATCGACGACGTCACCCTCGAGCTCGGCCGCGGCCTCACCGTGGTCACCGGTGAGACCGGCGCCGGCAAGACGATGGTCGTCACCGGCCTGACCCTGCTGTTCGGCGGCCGCGCCGACCCCGGCCGGGTGCGCGCCACCGGGCGGGCCGGCGTCGAGGGCCGGCTCGAGCTGCCGCCGGACTCCCCGGTGTGGGAGCGGGCCGCCGACGCCGGCGCCGAGCCCGACGACGACGGCAGCCTGATCCTCGCCCGCACGGTCAACGCCGAGGGCCGCTCGCGGGCGCACCTGGGCGGGCGCAGCGTGCCGGTCGGCGTCGTCTCCGAGCTCGCCGAGGGCCTGCTGGCCGTGCACGGGCAGAGCGACCAGCTGCGGCTGTCCCGCCCGGCCGAACAGCGGCACGCCCTCGACCGCTACGCCGGCCCGGCGCACCTGCAGCTGCTGGAGACCTACCGCGCCGCCTACGCGCGGTGGCGGGAGCTCGCCGCCGACCTCGACCGCCGCCGCGGCCAGGCCCGCGAGCTGGCCCAGGCCGCCGAGGTGCTGCGGCACGGCCTGGACGAGATCGAGGCGCTGGCGCCCGAGCCGGGCGAGGACGAGGCGCTCGACGCGCAGGCCAAGCGGCTGGGCGACGCCGACGCGCTGCGCGCCGCGGTCGACGAGGCGCGCACGGCGCTGGTCGGCGACGTCACCGGCGACCTCGGCGCCGAGGGGCTGCCGCAGGACGCCACCGCGGCGCTGGCCACCGCCGAGCGCGCGCTGGCCGGCACCGACGACCCCGCGCTGGTCCTGCTCGCCCGCGACCTCGCCGACGCCGTCGCGGTCGTGTCCGACGTGAGCGTGCAGCTGGCCGGCTACGTCGCCGACCTCGACGCCGACCCCGCCCGGCTGGCCGAGGTGCTCGACCGGCGCGCGGCGATCACCGCGGTGGTGCGCAAGTACGCCGACCCGGGCGAGGGGCTGGCCGGCGTCCTGCGCTGGGCCGAGGACGCGCGCGCCAAGCTCGACGCGCTCGACGTCTCCGACGAGGCCCTCGAGGCGCTGGAGGCCGCCCGCGACACCGCCCGCGCCGAGGTCGACGACCTCGCCGCCCGGGTATCGGCCGGCCGCCGCGCCGCCGCCGACGGGTTCGCCGCCGAGGTGGGCCGGGAGCTCGCGGGCCTGGCGATGAAGAGCGCGCGGGTCTCCTTCTCGATCGACAGCCACCCCGACCAGCCGGGGCCCGACGGCGTCGACGAGGTCGCGCTGCTCATGGCCGCCCACCCCGGCGCCCCGCCACGGCCGGTGCACCGCGGCGCCTCCGGCGGTGAGCTGTCCCGGGTGATGCTCGCGATCGAGGTGGTCTTCGCCGGCGCCGACCCGGTGCCGGTGATGGTGTTCGACGAGGTCGACGCCGGCGTCGGCGGGCAGGCGGCCGGGGAGATCGGGCGGCGGCTGGCCCGGCTGGCCCGCGACCACCAGGTCGTCGTCGTCACCCACCTCGCGCAGGTGGCCGCCTTCGCCGACACCCACCTCGTGGTGGACAAGTCCCCGGACACCGCCGCGGGTGTCACCGCCACCGACATCCGGGCCGTCGACGGCGAGGACCGGGTGCGGGAGCTGGCGCGCATGCTCTCGGGCCTCGCCGACAGCGAGACCGGGCAGGCGCACGCCCGCGAGCTGCTCGCCGTCGCCGCCGCGGCGCGCACCGCGTAGGAGCCCGGCCGGTCGTACACGACCGGGTGGTGGGACGCAGGAGTGTCGATCGCGTGACGGGGGTAGGCGGGACCCGTGCGCGCCGACGTCCCGCTCCCGTCACCCCTCGCCGCGGCCTGCCCCGCCCGGACCGCCGGGGGTGACCGGTGAGCTGCTTCAGCTCCGCCGACGAGTCGGCGCACTACGGCTTCTCGGTCTGCATGCTGCTGCAGCAGTACCGCGAGCAGCTGGGGTGGGAGACCGCGCCGCTGGTCGAGCTGGGCACCGGTGACGCCTCGGCGATCGCCGACGTCGTGCAGGGCCTGCCCGGCCTGCGCGTCCGCAGCTACGACATCAGCGAGGACTCGGTGCGGAAGGCGCGGGCCAACGTCGCCGAGCGCGGGGTCGCCGACCGCTACACCGTCGAGCTCGGCGACTTCTTCGACCAGGCCGACGCCGCCGGCGGCGAGCCGGTGACCACCGCGATCGCCAACCCGCCCTACATCCCGGCGCCCGACCGCGACATCCTCATGCCCGAGCTGTGGGGCGGCGTCCGCGGCAACGACCTCACCCTTCAGCTGCTCAAGGCCGGCTACGACCACGTGGTCACCGCGGTCGCCAGCTACGCCGATCCGGTCACCACCGTCAGCACCGCCGCCGACCTCGGCTACCGGGTGGTCAACTTCCTCGCCATGGGCCTGGACTACGGGCCCTACAGCAGCGAGCCGAAGGTGCGCGAGCAGATCCGCCGGATCGTCGCGGAGGGCCGCGGATGGGCCGGCGACGACGAGTACATGGTCGCCGTCGCGCTGTTCACGAAGGACCCGGACATCCCCGGCGACCGCGCCGACCAGCTGCTGCGGGCGCTGCAGCTGCCGGCCTGAGCCGGGCGCTCAGCCCAGCGGCACGCACAGCGCCGTCGGGTGCCCGCCCGCGGGGCGCCGCCGTCCGCGGCGGTGAGCTCGACGGTCGCGGCGAGCCCTCGGCCGGCGCGGTCAGCGGCGCTTCGCGTAGCCCGCCAGGCCGAACTGCAGCAGCGACAGCCCGCGGCGGCCGGCGGTGCGCAGCTCCTCGGCCAGCTCGGGGCCGGTGACGCCGGCCAGCACCCGGTCGCGGGCCAGCTCCAGCAGCCGCCCGTAGAGAGCGGTGACCGCCGCGGCGGTGAGCTCGGGTTCGACCGCGCCGTCGCCGGCGCCGGTCTCCGCGCGGATCTGCGCCGCCAGCGCCGCGGTGAGCTCGCCGAGGATCTCCCGCTCGCGGGCCTGCAGCGTCCGCGAGCCCCGGACGACCTGGGCCATCGCGGCCACGCCCTCGGCGGCCTCGGGCGTGCCGAGCATGGACATCGCCCGGACGACGAACGTCCCCGCCGCCGCGGCCACCGACTCCCCGGCCGGGCGGGTGGCGACGGCGTCGAGCAGCGCGGTCCGCATCGGCGGGTCGGCGGCGAGGACCAGCCCCTCCTTGACCGGGAAGTGGTTGAAGACCGTCTTCTCCACCACGCCCGCGCGCTGGGCGATCTCCACGACGCTCACCGCGTCGAAGCCGCGCTCGGCGAACAGCTCGGCGGCGGCGTCGACGATCCGGTCGTGGGTCTCCCGCCGCCGGCGCTCCCGCACGCCCGAGCCGCGCCGCTCCCGCCGCCGGGCGGCCCGACGCTCCCCGGCCGGCGCATCCCCGGGCCGCCCGGCGGGGGCGGGCGGCGGGCCGGGCACGGGGACCGGTGCGGGCGCCGGGCCCCCGGGCACAGCGCGGATGTGCGGGGGAGCCGTCGTCTCCGGCCCTTCCTCCGCGGCCCCGGGACGGGTCGCCGGGATGCTGGCAGCAGGAGCCCCACGTGTCACAGCGGGCAACGCTAGACAGCGCCGCTGGGAGATGGAGCGGTGCTGGTGGGACGTGCGTGCCGGGCGTGTCGCGTCGGCCGTGGTGTCGGACACCCTGCGTGACCAGGCCGTTGCAGTTGCGCGTCGGAGGAGAACCGCCGACGGCGTGCGTGGGACCATCGGCCAATGCGCATCGGCACCCTGCGACGGAGCCGGGCCCAGGAGGCGGCACCCGGGGTGAGCGGCACCGTCCGGCTGGACCGTCGCACGAAGAACCTCACCAAGCGCCTGCGGCCCGGCGACATCGCCGTCATCGACCACGTGGACATCGACCGGGTCAGCGCCGACTCCCTCGTCGCCGCCCGGGTCGGCGCCGTCGTCAACGCCGCGCCCAGCATCTCCGGGCGCTACCCGAACCTCGGCCCGGAGATCATCACCGCGGCCGGCATCCCCCTCGTCGACGGCGTCGGCAAGGACGTGTTCGCCGCGCTCAAGGAGGGCGCGCAGGTCCGCGTCGAGGGCGACACGCTCTACGGCCCCGACGGCACGGCCGTCGCGAAGGGCACCGAGCAGACGCCGGAGACCGTCGCGACCGCGATGGCCGAGGCCAAGGCCGGGCTGTCCACGCAGTTGGAGGCGTTCGCCACCAACACGATGGAGTACATGAAGCGCGAGCGCGCGCTGCTGCTCGACGGCGTCGGCGTGCCCGACGTGCAGACGGCCATCGAGGGCCGGCACGTGCTCGTCGTCGTCCGCGGCTACGACTACAAGGAGGACCTGCAGGCGCTGCGGTCCTACATCCGGGACTACCGGCCGGTCCTCATCGGCGTCGACGGCGGCGCGGACGCGCTCATCGAGGCCGGCTACTCGCCGGACATGATCATCGGCGACATGGACTCGGTCAGCGACCACGTCCTCAAGAGCGGCGCCGAGGTCGTCGTGCACGCCTACGTCGACGGCCGCGCCCCCGGCCTCAAGCGGGTGCAGGACCTCGGCGTCGACGCGATCACCTTCCCGGCCGCGGCGACCAGCGAGGACATCGCGATGCTGCTGGCCGACGAGAAGGGCGCCAAGCTCATCGTCGCCGTCGGCACGCACGCCACGCTGGTGGAGTTCCTCGACAAGGGGCGCGGCGGCATGGCCTCGACCTTCCTCACCCGGCTGCGGCTGGGCGGCAAGCTGGTCGACGCCAAGGGCGTGAGCCGGCTCTACCGCAGCCGCATCTCGACCGCCGCGCTGGTCGTGCTCGTGCTCGCCGCGCTGGTCGCCATCGTCGCCGCCCTGGCCGTCACCACCGCCGGGCGGATCTACTTCGACCTGCTGGTCGACCAGTGGGACAGCTTCGTGTTCTGGTTGGAGAACCTCTTCTCGTGATCGACTTCCGGTACCACCTGGTCTCCCTGATCGCGGTGTTCCTCGCGATCGCCCTGGGGCTGGTGATCGGCGCGACCCAGCTGTCGGGCCCGCTGCTGGACAACCTGCAGGGCCAGGTCACCTCGCTGCAGGACGACAAGCGCGCGCTGGAGGACACCACCCAGGACCTGCAGACGCAGGTCGACAGCAGCCAGGCCTTCGAGTCCGCCGTCGCCCCGGCCCTGGTGCAGGGCGCGCTGACCGGCCGCAGCGTGCTGCTGGTGCAGGCCTCCGAGGAGGTCACCACCGACACCGTCGAGGAGGTCACCGCGCTGGTCACCGAGGCCGGCGGGACGATCTCCGGGCAGGTCTCGCTGGCGCCGGAGTACAGCGACCCGGCCAGCGAGGCGGGCCTGCAGAGCTACGTGACCGGCCCCGGCCGCCCGGCCGGCGTCGTGCTGCCCGAGACCGACGACACGGGCCAGCTGGTCGGCGCGCTGCTCGCCCAGGTCCTCATGGTCCCGGCCGACGGCACCCCGGCCCCCGACACCGCCGCGGTGTCCACCGTGCTGGCCGGGCTGTCGGCGCTGGAGGTCCTCTCCCAGGACTCCGCGTCGGTCACCCCGGCCGACTTCGCCGTGGTGCTCACCGCCGGGGCGCCGACCGGCGAGGACGCCGCCGACCGCAACGACGTGCTGCTGGACCTGGTCACCGCCCTCGACGCCGAGGGCTCGGGCGCGGTCGTGGCCGGCGACGCCGACTCGGCGGGGGAGACCGGCCTGGTGGGCGTCGTGCGCGCCGACCCCGCGGTCTCCGCGGCGGTCTCCTCGGTGGACAACGTGACCAGCCCCTCGGGCCAGATCAGCACCGTGCTGGCGCTGGGCCGCGAGCGCGAGGGCACCTCCGGCAAGTACGGCACCGGGGAGGACACCCAGCCGGTCCCGCCGGTGCCCGCCACCACCCCGTGACCGGCCGCCGGCTCCCGCGCCGCACGACCGGCCGCCGGTTCCTGCTCGCCGGCGCCGGCGCGCCCGCCGTCGG
>NZ_JBHSGR010000041.1:0-14166 GCF_042654585.1 Geodermatophilus arenarius | reverse complement strand
GGGTGCCGCCCCCGCCGGCGCGCCGCCCCGACCGCGACCGGGTGCCCGCCCGGCCCGCCGACCGCGGCCCCGTGCGCCCGGCAGACCGCCCGGTGCGCCCCGCCGACCGCCCGGGACGGTCCCGGTGAGCGCGCCGTCGGTCGTCCTCGCCGGCGGCGGCACCGGCGGGCACATCGAGCCGATGCTGGCCCTGGCCGACGCCCTGCGGCGGCGGGACCCCGGCCTGCGGGTCACCTGCCTGGGCACCGCCCGCGGCATGGAGACCCGGCTGGTGCCCGCGCGCGGCTACGACCTGCGGCTGATCCCGCCGGTCCCGCTGCCGCGCAAGCCCACCCTGGACCTGCTGCGCGTGCCCGGCCGGGTGCGCCGCTCGGTCCGCGACACCCGCGCGCTGCTCGACGAGCTCGCCGCCGACGTCGTCGTCGGGTTCGGCGGGTACGTCGCGCTGCCGGCCTACCTGGCCGCGCGACGCGCGGGTGTGCCGGTGGTCGTGCACGAGCAGAACGCGCTGCCCGGGCTGGCCAACCGGATCGGCGCGCGGATCGCCGCCCGGGTGGCGGTGACCGTGCCCGGCACGCCGCTGCACCGCGGCGAGCACGTCGGCATGCCGCTGCGGACGGCGATCAGCGGCCTGGACCGCGCCGCCCGCCGCGCCGAGGCGCGCGCCGCCTTCGGCCTGGACGCCGACCGGCCCACGCTGCTGGTGTTCGGCGGCTCGCAGGGCGCGGCCTCGCTCAACCGGGCGGCGGTCGCCGCGGCCGACGCGCTCACCGCCGCCGGGGTGCAGGTGCTGCACGCCCGCGGCCCGAAGAACACCGACGTCGAGGTGCCGCCGCGGCCGGCCGGCGCCGCGCCCTACGTCGTCGTCGACTACCTGGAGCGGATGGACCTCGCCTACGCCGCCGCGGACCTGGCGCTGTGCCGCTCGGGCGCGGTCACCGTGGCCGAGCTGTCCGCGGTCGGCCTGCCCGCGGCGTTCGTGCCGCTGCCCATCGGCAACGGCGAGCAGCGGCGCAACGCCCTGCCGGTGGTCGAGGCCGGCGGCGGGCTCCTGGTCGACGACGCCGACCTCTCGCCCGCCTGGATCGAGGCGACCCTGCTGCCCCTGCTCACCGACCCCGCGGCGCTGTCGGGGTACGCCGCGCACGCCGCCGCGGCCGGGGTCCCCGACGCGGACGAGCGGCTGGCCGACATCGTCCTGGAGGTGGCGACCGGTGACCGCTGACGCGACCGCCGCGTGGACCGGGCCGGTGCCCTCGCTGGAGCAGCTCGGCGCGGTGCACTTCATCGGCATCGGCGGCGCCGGCATGAGCGGCATCGCCCGCATCCTGCTGGCCCGCGGGGTGCCCGTCTCCGGCAGCGACCGGCGCGACACCCCGACCCTGCTGGCGCTGCGGGCCCTCGGCGCCCGGGTGGAGGTCGGGCACGACGCCGCGCACCTCGGCGACGCCGACAGCGTCGTCGTCTCCTCCGCGATCCGGGAGGACAACCCGGAGCTGGCCGCCGCACGCGCCCGCGGGCTGCCGGTGCTGCCGCGCGCGGTGGCGCTGGCCGCGGTGATGGCCGGGCGGCGCAGCGTCGCCGTCGCCGGCACCCACGGCAAGACCTCGACCACCTCGATGCTCACCGTCGCCGTGCAGGCCTGCGGCGTCGACGCGTCGTTCGCCATCGGCGGCACGCTCAACGAGTCGGGCAGCAACGCGCACGCGGGGGAGGGCGACGTCTTCGTCGCCGAGGCCGACGAGAGCGACCGCTCGTTCCTGCTGCTGGCCCCGCACGGCGCGATCGTCACCAACGTCGAGGCCGACCACCTGGACAACTACGGCGACCTCGCCGCGGTCGAGGCGGCCTTCGACCGGTTCCTCGGCACGGTGGACCCCGCCGGGTTCGTCGTCCTGTGCGCCGACGACCCCGGCTCGGCCCGGCTGCGCGGCGTCCCGACGCCGGCCCGGGTGCGCACCTACGGCACCACCGAGGACGCCGACCTGCGGATCGTCGACCTCGACGTCGGCCCCGACGCCACGAGCTGGACCGCGGTCCTCGACGGCGCGGTGCTCGGCCGGGTCCGGATCCGGGTGCCCGGCGAGCACATGGCCCGCAACAGCGCCGCCGCGCTGCTGGCCGGCCTCGAGCTCGGCCTGCCCGCCGACGGGCTGGTCACCGGGCTCGAGCGCTTCGGCGGGGTGCACCGCCGCTTCGAGCTCAAGGGCGTCGCCGCGGGCGTCCGGGTCTACGACGACTACGCCCACCACCCGACCGAGGTGACCGCCCAGCTGCACGCCGCCCGCGCGGTGGCGGGGGAGGGGAGGGTGGTCGTGGCCTTCCAGCCGCACCTGTACAGCCGCACCCGCGAGTTCGCCGGCGCCTTCGGCGAGGCCCTGGGCCTGGCCGACGAGGTGGTGGTGATGGACGTCTACGGCGCCCGGGAGGACCCGGTGCCCGGCGTCACCGGCGCGCTGGTCGCCGACGCCGTGCCGCTGCCGCCCGACCGGGTGGCCTTCGAGCCGTCCTGGTCGGCGGCCGCCCCGGCGCTCGCCGACCGCGCCCGCCCCGGCGACGTGGTCATCACCATGGGCGCCGGCAACGTCTCGATGCTCGGCCCCGAGGTGCTCACCGCCCTCGGTGGCGGGGCCGCCGGCGCGGAGGGTGCGGCGCGGTGAGCCGCACCGGCCTGACGACCGCCGACCGGGAGCGCGGGGTCCCGGCCGAGGTCGCCCGGCCGGCCCGCCGCCGACGTCGGCGGGACAGCCCGGCCGACCGGCGCCGCCGTCGCGTCCTGGGAGCCGCGGTCGCGCTCGTGCTCGTCGTCGCGGCGGGCTGGGCCGTGTGGGCCAGCCCGCTGCTGGCCGTGCAGACCGTCCGCGTCGACGGCGCCACCACGCTCACCGCCGAGCAGGTGCGCACCGCCGCGGGCGTCCAGGAGGGCACGCCGCTGCTGCGGGTCGACACCGACGCCGCCGCCGCGCGGGTGGCCCGGCTGCCGCAGGTGGCCGACGTCACGGTCACCCGCGGCTGGCCGCGCAGCGTCGTGGTGACCGTGGTCGAGCGGCGGCCGGTCGCCGTCGTCGAGCGGGCCGGCACGCGCTCCCTGGTCGACCGCGACGGTGTGCCGTTCGACACCGTCACCGGCGAGGTGCCCGACGGCGTCGTCCCGCTCGACGTCGCCACGCCCGGCCCGGACGACCCGGCCACCCGCGCCGCGCTCGGCGCGCTCGTGTCGCTGCCGGCCGACGTCCGCGGGCGGGTCACCGGCGTGCAGGCCACCACCGGCGAGGACGTGACGCTCGCCCTCGCCGACGGCACCACCGTCGTCTGGGGCGGCGCGGACGGCGCCGACACGAAGGCCGCGGCGCTGGTCGCGCTGCTGGACCAGGTCGCGTCCGGGGTGATCGAGCCGGCGACGACGATCGACGTCAGCTCGCCGCGCGCCGTCGTCCTGCGCTGAGCCGGCGGACCGCTCGCGCTCCGTGTGCGGCCGTTCGCGGACGGCAGCCGGAGCGGCGCGCCGCCGACACGCCGGTCCTCGCGACACGCCCGACACGCTGCACGGGTCAGATTCACCTCCGTGCCGCCGCCGTCCCGGGTCTCGACCTCGGGATGAGGCCTGCGACAGGCGGGTCGTCACCGACCGTGGTGCAGTTGTGACACCCGGGTCGCCAGGTGACGGTGGGGTGTCGACCTGGCGACACGCCGGGCCGGGGAGGGTGCTTGTAGCGCCCGACGCGGCCCACCTAACTTCGTCCGCGTCGACCCAGTTGACATAACACTAAGTCTGTACTTGAGGATGAGGGTCGAGGTCGGGAGCCCCACATGACACCTCCGCACAACTACCTCGCGGTCATCAAGGTCGTCGGCATCGGCGGCGGCGGTGTGAACGCGGTCAACCGGATGATCGAGGTCGGTCTGAAGGGGGTGGAGTTCATCGCCATCAACACCGACGCCCAGGCGCTGTTGATGAGCGACGCCGACGTCAAGCTCGACGTCGGCCGCGAGCTCACCCGCGGCCTCGGCGCCGGCGCGCAGCCCGACGTCGGCCGCCAGGCCGCCGAGGACCACCGCGAGGAGATCGAGGAGGTGCTCAAGGGCGCCGACATGGTCTTCGTGACCGCCGGCGAGGGCGGCGGCACCGGCACCGGCGGTGCGCCGGTGGTCGCCTCGATCGCCCGCAAGCTCGGCGCGCTCACCATCGGCGTGGTCACCCGGCCGTTCTCCTTCGAGGGCAAGCGCCGCGCGGTCCAGGCCGAGTCGGGGATCGAGGAGCTGCGCAACGAGTGCGACACGCTCATCGTCATCCCCAACGACCGGCTGCTGCAGCTCGGCGACCGCAACGTCAGCGTGATGGACGCCTTCCGCACCGCCGACCAGGTGCTCCTCTCCGGTGTCCAGGGCATCACCGACCTGATCACCACCCCCGGCCTGATCAACCTCGACTTCGCCGACGTCAAGTCGGTCATGTCCGGCGCCGGGTCGGCGCTCATGGGCATCGGCAGCGCCCGCGGGGACAACCGCGCGCTGCTCGCCGCGGAGCAGGCCATCGCCAGCCCGCTGCTGGAGGCCTCGATGGAGGGCGCCCACGGCGTCCTGCTCTCGATCTCCGGCGGCTCCGACCTCGGCCTGTTCGAGATCAACGAGGCCGCCTCGCTGGTCTCCGACGCCGCCCACGCCGACGCCAACATCATCTTCGGTGCGGTCATCGACGACGCCCTGGGCGACGAGGTCCGCGTGACCGTCATCGCCGCGGGCTTCGACGGCGGCCGGCCCTCCGCCCGCAAGGACGCCGCCGTCGCGGCCACGGCGGCCCCCGCCCCGGCCGCCCCGCCGGCGCCGAGCCGGTTCGGCGGCAGCCCGCCGCCGGTGGCGTCGGCCGCGCCGCGGGCGACGGGGGAGCGCCTGGTCCCGTCGGCGCCCGCGGTCGCCCCGGTGCCCGTCAGCCCGGCCCCGGTCCGTCCGGCCCCGCCGGCCGGCGGTGGGATCACCGTCCCGCCGCTGCCGCCGGTGCAGAACGCCGCGGCTGCCGCCGCGGGCCGCCGGCCGCTGGGCAACGAGGACTTCGAGGAGGAGCTCGACATCCCGGAGTTCCTGCGTCAGTGAGGGAGGAGTCCAACTCCTCGCCCCCCTCGCAGGGGCCCGCCGGGAGCGTGCGAGCGGTGGGGGGCGAGGGGGTCCTTCGTCCGCCGGCGGTGCGACCCCGCCGGGTCGTCACCGACCGGCGGGGCGGCCGCTCGCACGCGCCCTACGACTCGTTCAACCTCGGCGGCCACGTCGGCGACGACCCGGCCGACGTCGCCGCCAACCGGGAGCGGCTCGCCCGCGAGCTGGGCGTGCCCGGCGACCGGCTGGTGTGGATGGACCAGGTCCACGGCACCGGCGTCGCGGTCGTCGACGGCCCGGCCGACCGGCCGCTGCCGGCGACCGACGCCCTGGTGACCCGCACCCCCGGCCTGGTGCTGTGCGTGCTGGTCGCCGACTGCGTGCCGGTGCTGCTGGCCGACCCGGTCGCCGGCGTCGTCGCCGCCGTCCACGCCGGCCGGGAGGGGGTCCGGCAGGGCGTCGTCCCGGCCACCCTGGCGGCCATGGCCCGGCTGGGCAGCCGCCCGGCCGACACCACCGCGCTGCTCGGCCCGGCCGTCTGCGGCGCCTGCTACGAGGTCCCCCGGGAGATGCAGGCGCAGGTGGCCCGGGTGGCGCCCGCGGCCGCCGTGCGCACCCGCAGGGGCACGCCGGGGCTCGACCTGCGCGCCGGGCTCGCCGAGCTGCTCGGCCGCGCGGGACTGGCCCAGGTGGTGCACGACCCGCGCTGCACCGTCGAGGACCGGCGGCTGTACAGCCACCGCCGCGACGGCGTCACCGGCCGCCAGGCCGGCGTCACCTGGCTCGGCTGACGGTCGCGGCCGCGCGGGATGATCGTCCCGTGACCACCCCGGCCGACCGTCTGCGCGCCGTCCGCGAGCGCATCGCCGCCGCCGCCCGCGCCGCCGGGCGCGACCCCGCCTCGGTGGCGCTGGTGGCCGTGAGCAAGACGCGGACGGCCGGCGACGTCCGCGAGCTCGCCGCGCTCGGCCAGGCGGCGTTCGGCGAGAACCGCGCCCAGGAGCTCACCGCGAAGGCGGCCGACCTCGCCGACCTGCCGCTCGAGTGGCACTTCGTCGGCCAGCTGCAGCGCAACAAGGCCGCAGTCGTCGCCCGCACCGGCGCCGTCGTCCACTCCGTCGACCGGCTGCCGCTGGCCCGGGCCCTCGCCCGCGCGGGGGAGGAGGCCGGCCGGCCGGTGGAGGTCTTCGTGCAGGTCGACCTCGGCGGGGCGCCCGGGGAGATCGCCGAGCGCGGCGGCGCCGCCCCGGACGACGTGCCGGCCCTCGCCGACGCCGTCGCCGGCCTGCCCGGCCTGCGGCTGCGCGGCCTCATGGCCGTCGCCCCGCGGGACGAGGAACCCGGCCCCGCCTTCGCCCGGCTGGCCGCCCTCGCCGACCGCGTGCGCGCCGACCACCCCGGCGCCGCGGAGCTGTCCGCCGGCATGAGCGGCGACCTCGAGGAGGCGATCGCGGCCGGCGCCACGCTCGTGCGTGTCGGAACCGCGCTCTTCGGTCCCCGGCCCATACCCTCGCCCGCAGTCACACCAGTCACAGGGGTCCCACCCGGGACGCCGGAGGAGGTCGTCTGATGGCCGGTGCCATGCGGAAGATGGGCATCTACCTCGGACTCGTCGAGGACGACGACGCCCGCGCCTACGGGCGCTACGACGCCCGCCAGCCCGACCACCACGACCGGTACGACGAGGGGCGCTACGACGAGGGCCGCTACGACGAGGGCCGCTACGACGAGGGCCGCTACGACGACGGCCGGTACGACGAGGGGCGCTACGACGGCGCCCGCTACGACTCCGGGCGCCTGGAGGCCCCGCGGCTGGACGCGGGCCGGTACGACTCGGGCCGCTACGACGAGCGCCGCTACGACCGGTTCGACGACTCCTACCCCGGTGACCGCGCCGACGAGGGCCGCCGTCCCGCCGGCGACCGGCTCGACGGCGACCGCTTCGACGACCACCACCCCGGCGACCGTGCCGACGAGGACCGCCCCGGCCCGCGCGTCGCCGCGCCGGCCGCGTCCGAGCCCGCTCCCCTCCGCCGCGCGGGCGCGACCCGTCTCGGCCTGGCGCAGCAGCCGCCGTCGGCCCCCGCCGCGACCCCGGCCGCGGCCTCGGGCCCGTCCCGGCTGGGCTCGGTGAGCGGCGGCACCGGGGGCGCGGCCGCCGGCCTGGCCGCCCGCGAGCCGGTCGCCGCGCCGGAGCCGGCGCCCGTGGCGCAGCCCTACCGGATCACCGCGCTGCACCCGAAGACCTACAACGAGGCCCGCGCGATCGGCGAGGCGTTCCGCGAGGGCAGCCCGGTCATCATGAACCTGACCGAGCTCGACCACGCCGACGCGCGGCGACTGGTGGACTTCGCTGCAGGGCTCGTCTTCGGACTGCGCGGTAGCATCGAGCCCGTCACGGCCAAGGTGTTCCTGCTCAGCCCGCGGGACGTCGACGTGACGGCCGAGGACAAGGCCAAGATCCGCGAGAGCGGGTCCTTCCCCGAGTCCTGAGCCGTCGGCCGGGGCGCGGAGGGCAGGCAGAGACGGCACCGCAGGTGCCCCGGGACGAGCGAGGACAGTGGCTCTCTTCTGGCAGATCGTGTCGTCGATCCTGCTCGTCTTCCTGATCCTGCTGTTCGCGCGTTTCGTCGTGGACTGGGTGATGGTGCTGGCGCGCAGCTGGCGCCCGTCCGGCTTCGTCGCCGCGGGCCTGGAGGTCGTGTACGCGACCACCGACCCGCCGCTCAAGGCGATCCGGAAGGTGATCCCGCCCCTGAACCTGGGGTCCATCCGCCTGGACCTCGCGTTCATGGTGTTATTGATCGCCGTCTACATCCTGCGGAGCATCACGTCCGGTCTCGCCCTCACCGCGTGACCGACGTGCGCGCGCCCCGCGCGTGATCCGACAGAACCCGTATCCGCCGTCCGACCCGAGGTGAGCCCCTTGCCACTCACGCCAGCCGACGTGCACAACGTCGTCTTCAAGAAGCCGCCGATCGGTAAGCGTGGCTACGACGAGGACGAGGTCGACGCGTTCCTCGACGTGGTGGAGGCCGAGCTCGCCCGCCTCATCGAGGAGAACAACGAGCTGCGCGCGGGCTCGGGCACCGGCCGGGTCGCCGCCCAGCCGGTCGCCCCGGAGCCGGCCCCGGCTCCCGCCCCGGTCCCGCCGCCGGCGGCGCGCGAGGACGACACCACGCGCGCGTCCCGGATGCTGGCGCTGGCGTCGGAGACCGCCGACCGCTACGTCAACGAGGCCAAGGCCCAGGCCGACCAGATGGTCGCCGGCGCCAAGACGCAGAGCGACCGGATGGTCGCCGAGGCCCGCGCCAAGAGCGAGCAGATGGTCAACGAGGCGCGGCAGCGCGCCGAGTCGATGGTCAACGACGCCCGCACCCGCGCCGACACGATGGAGCGCGAGGCGCGCGCCAAGGCCGCCGCCCTCGACCAGGACGCCGAGCGCCGGCACCGCGAGGTCATGGGCCCCCTCGAGGAGAAGCGGCAGAACCTCGAGCGCAAGATCGAGGAGCTGCGGACCTTCGAGCGCGAGTACCGCACCCGGTTCCGGTCCTACCTCGAGTCGCACCTGCGCGACCTCGACGCCCGCGGCTCCGCCGAGCCGTCGTCGGCCAGCCGGCAGACGCAGCACGCGCCCGCCTGACAGCACCCGCACAGGGCCCCCGGACCACCGGTCCGGGGGCCCTGTGGCGTCCCGGGGCCGGTCCGTGCGGGCGACGGCGCCGGGGACGCGGAGGGCCCCGGACGTCGCGTCCGGGGCCCTCCGCCCGCCTGCACCCCGCTGCCGGCGCGGGGACCTCCGTCAGCCCTTGACGCTCCCGGCCAGCAGGCCCCGCACGAAGTAGCGCTGGAGGCCCAGGAACACCGCCAGCGGCAGCACGATGGAGACGAACGCCCCCGCCGCGAGCAGGTACCAGTCCGAGCCGCGGGTGCCGGCGAGCTCGGCGACCCGCACGGTCAGCGGCACGACGTCGGGCGCGCCCCCGGCGAAGGTCAGCGCGACGAGCAGGTCGTTCCACACCCAGAGGAACTGGAAGACGGCGAACGCCGCGATGGCCGGCGTCAGCAGCGGCAGCAGCACCTGGAAGAAGATCTTCACGTGGCCGGCGCCGTCCATCCGGGCGGCCTCCACCAGGGAGGGCGGGATCTCCTTCATGAAGTTGTGCAGCAGGAAGACCGCCAGCGGCAGCGCGAAGATCGAGTGCGACAGCCAGATGGTCCAGAAGGAACCGGCCAGCCCGGTGTCCACGTAGAGGCTCAGCAGCGGGATGAGCGTCACCTGGATCGGCACGACCTGCAGGGCGAACACGGCGACGAACAGGATGTTGCGTCCCCGGAACGGGATCCACGCGAACGCGTAGGCCGCCAGCAGCGCCAGCGAGATCGGGATGACGACCGCCGGCAGCGTGATCACCAGCGAGTTCACGAACAGCGAGGCGAAGTTCGTCCCGCCGCCGTAGAGGACCTCGTTGTAGTTGTCGACGGTGAACGTCGGGTCGGTGAACACCGTCCACCAGCCGGAGCGGCGGATGTCGAGCTCCGGCCGGAAGGAGGTGATGAGCAGGCCGAGGGTCGGCACCGTCCACAGCACCGCGATGACCAGCGCGATGACCGACGCCGCGGGCGAGCTGAGCTTCGTCCGGGCGGCGACCGCGCGGCGCTCGGCCCGGGTGAGCCGGCGCTCGTCGGCGGGGACGGGCGCCATGACCGGGGTGGTCGTGGTCATCGGATCTCCTCGGCGAGACGCAGCTGTCGGACGTTGTAGGCGATGATCGGGACGACCAGCACGAACAGCAGGACGGCGAGGGCCGCGCCCAGACCGACGTTGAACTGGCGGAAGGCCTGCGTGTAGAACTCGTTGGCCACGACGCTGGTGCCGAACTGGCCACCGGTCATCGTCCGCACCACGTCGAAGACCTTCAGCGTCACGATCGCGACCGTCGTCAGCACCACCACCAGGGCGGGCCGGATGCTGGGCACGGTGACGTAGCGGAACATCTGGAAGCCGCTGACGCCGTCGAGGCGCGCGGCCTCGACGATGTCGTCGGGGATGGCCTTGATGGCCGCCGACAGCACGGTCATGGCGAAGCCGGCCTGGATCCAGATCATCACGACGATCAGGTAGAAGGTGTTCGACGGCGCGTCGAGCAGGAACTGCCGCGGCTCGATGCCGACCATGACCAGCAGCTGGTTGAGCAGGCCGATCTGGTTCACGCCGGGCTGGTCGGGGCGGTACTCGTAGACGAACTTCCAGATGACGCCGGCGCCCACCATCGAGATCGCCATCGGGAGGAACACCAGCGCCTTGGCCAGGCCCTCGAACCGCGTGCGGTCGACCAGGTAGGCGTAGACCAGCCCGAGGCCGGTGGTCACCAGCGGGACGAGGACGACCCACAGGAGCGTGTTGAGCAGCACGGTCTGGAAGTTGTCCTCGGTGAAGACCGTGACGTAGTTGTCCAGCCCGACGAACTCCGAGCCGTCCCGGTCGTAGAACGACCCGCGGATGGTGTCGAGGGCGGGGTAGACCAGGCCCACCGCGAGCAGCAGGAGCGTCGGGCCGACGAAGCCGGCCGCGACGACCCAGTTCGGCACCCGTCGGGGCCGGTCGACGGCGAACAGGATCGCCGCCATCACGGCGGCGAACAGGAGGATGGCGACCACCATCAGGGCGATCTTGTGCCCCGTGGTGCTCGCGTCGAGGAACCACTGCACGGCTGACGACCTCTCTCCGGCAACGGAAGGCCGGGGGGACCGCAGCCGTGGCTGCGGTCCCCCCGGTCTCCAGGGATGGGTACGGCGGTCCCGTCAGCCGGCGGCTGCCGGGACCGCGGGGATCAGGCCGTCGGCCAGGCGTTCTCGACGTCGGTGAGGACCTGCTGGGTCGGCTTGTCGGACGCGATCCAGTTGGTCAGCTCGGTCCACAGCGCACCGGCACCGATCTCACCGGGCATCAGGTCCGACCCGTCGAAGCGGAAGACGGCGTCCGGGTTCTGGAACTGCTCGGCGGCCAGCTGGTCGATCGGCGAGACGAGGTTCTCGACGTCGAGGCCGGTGTTGGCGCTGACCCAGCCGGGGCCGGAGACCTGGGCCTTGACGTTGGCCCAGTCCGCCGAGGACAGGTAGGTCTGGAACGCCTGGGTCGCCGGGTCGTCGTTGAACGCCGCGGTGAACTCGCCACCGCCGAGCACGGGGGCCGCACCGTCGCCCTCGATGGCCGGCAGCGGGAAGGCGAAGACGTCGCCGTCCTCGGCGACCTCGGTGCCCTCGGGCCAGTTGGCCTGGTAGAAGGACGCCTGGCGGTGCATCCAGCAGCTGCCGTCGAGGATGGGCAGGCCCGCGTCGCCGAACTCGGTGGAGGCGATGGACTGCACCTCGCCGAGGCCGCCGTTGACGTAGGCGGGGTTCTTCAGGATGCCGCCGACGGTGTCCAGCGCCTCGACGATCTGCGGGTCGTCGAACGGGATCTCGTGGGCGACCCACTGGTCGTAGACGTCGGGACCCGCGGTGCGCAGGACGACGTCCTCCAGCCAGTCGGTGGCCGGCCAGCCGGTCGCGTCACCGGAGCCGATGCCGGCGCACCAGGGCTTGGCGCCGGAGGCGGCGATCTCGTCGGAGAGCGCGACCATCTCGTCCCAGGTCGTCGGGACCTCGTAGCCGGCGTCCTCGAACGCCGACGGGGAGTACCAGACGAAGGACTTGGCGTTGGCGCCCAGCGGAGCCGCGTAGAAGGTGCCGTCGACGGTGCCGTAGGCCTTCCAGCTCTCGTCCCAGTACTCGTCGACGTTCGCCTCGACCTGCTGCGGGGCCGGGACGACGGCGCCGGTGCCGACGAGCGTCGCCAGCAGACCTGGCTGCGGGATGAAGGCGATGTCGGGGGCGTTGCCGCTCTGAACGCGGACGACGAGCTGCGCCTCGAACTCGCGCGAGCCCTCGTACTGCACGTCGATCCCCGTGCACTCCTCGAACGGCACGTAGGAGTCGATGTGGGGCTGGTCCTCGGGGTCGACGATCGACGTGTAGACGCTCACCGTCTCGCCCTCGACGTCGCCGAACTCCTCGTACGGAGCGCAGTCGATCGTCAGGTCGGAGGCCGCCGCCGTCCCGCCGCCGCCCCCGCTGGTCTCACTTGCGCCGCAGCCGGCGAGCACCAGTGCCACGCCCAGGCCGCCGGCCAGCGCACCCTTGCGCCGGCCTGTCGCGCGCATCGTCATGTACGTCCCTTCAGGGTCCCCGCGGTCGTCGACCGCGGCGTGTGGTCACGTGCGAACGGGCCGGTCAGCTGCCGGCCCGTCTGGTACGCCGGGGGACCATAACCTCGCGGCCGACGCCATCCGGTCACGTTGCCGAAACCGTTATGCAACGCGTGCCCCGTCCGGGGGAGGAGACCCCGGTCACGCTCCGCGCAGGTCACGGGCCGGTCACGGTCGGCGGCCCGGACGGGTGCCGCCCGGGCGGGGCGCTGGTCCCCGGCGAACGCTGCGTGTCACAGTGGGCGCGCTCTGCACCGGCGCAGAAGGGATGCTGAACGAACGCCATGGCCGCCATCACCTACGACCGGGCCACGCTCGTGTACCCGGGGGCGACCCGCCCGTCGGTCGACGCGCTCGACCTGTCCATCGCCGACGGCGAGTTCCTCGTCCTGGTCGGCCCGTCGGGCTGCGGCAAGTCCACGTCGCTGCGGATGCTGGCCGGCCTCGAGGACGTCACCGACGGGTCGATCCGCATCGGCGACCGGGACGTCACCCACCTCCCGCCCAAGGAGCGGGACATCGCGATGGTCTTCCAGAACTACGCGCTGTACCCGCACATGACGGTGGCCGACAACATGGCCTTCGCGCTCAAGATCGCCGGCATGTCCAAGGAGGACCGGCTGACCCGGGTGCGCGAGGCGGCCCGGCTGCTCGACCTGGAGCAGTACCTCGACCGCAAGCCCAAGGCGCTCTCGGGCGGCCAGCGGCAGCGGGTGGCCATGGGCCGGGCGATCGTGCGCAACCCGCAGGTCTTCCTCATGGACGAGCCGCTGTCCAACCTCGACGCCAAGCTCCGCGTGCAGACCCGCACCGAGATCGCCGCCCTGCAGCGCCGGCTCGGGACGACGACGGTCTACGTCACCCACGACCAGGTCGAGGCCATGACCATGGGCGACCGGGTCGCGGTCCTCAAGGAGGGCGTCCTCCAGCAGGTGGACACCCCGCGCGCGCTCTACGACCGGCCGGTCAACGAGTTCGTCGCCGGTTTCATCGGCTCCCCGGCGATGAACCTCGTCACCGTGCCGCTGCGCGAGGGGGGCGCCGTCCTCGGCGGCCACCCGGTGCCGCTCTCCCGCTCGGTGCTCGACGTCCTCGCCCAGGACGGCGAGGGGACCGCCACGCTCGGCTTCCGGCCCGAGGCCGTCCAGTTCGTCGGGACCGGGGAGGGGTTCCCGGTCGAGGTCCAGGTGGTGGAGGAGCTCGGCTCGGACGCCTTCGCCTACGGACGGCTCGGGGCCGCGGGCGGCATCGAGGGCGCGGAGGGCACCGAGCGACCCCTGGTGCTGCGGGCCGACGCGCGCCGGCCCCCGGCCAAGGGCGAGGTCGTGCACGTGGCGATCCGCCCCGGCGAGGCGCACGTCTTCTCCGCCCTGACCGGACGGCGGATCGGCCATGCCGGGGACTGACCGGCGCCCGGCGCCCGGGAGCCGCCGGTGATCGTCGCCGCGGCGCTGCTGGTCCTCGCGGGCCTCGCGCTGTTCGTGCTCGGCGTCGTCACCGCCGTCACCGCCTGGTACTGGGCCTGCGTCGGCGCCTGCGCCCTCGCCGCGGTCCTGCTGGTGGTCGCCCGGCTGCGCGCCCCCGCCGGCACCCGCGTCCCGGACGCCGGCCGCACCCCGGGCCGCACGGACGCCCCTCCACGCACGGAGCGGACCAGCACGGAGCGGACCCGCACGGAGCGGACCAGCACGGAGCCGCCCCGCTCAGCCGGGCGGACCGCGGACCGGCCCGCGGAGGCGCCGCGGCCGGGCGAGGCGCCCGCCGCGCCGGTCCGCGCCGAGGAGGCCGCGGCCGGGGAGCCCGCCCCGGCGGAGCGGCCGGCCCG
>NZ_JBHSGR010000040.1:0-15397 GCF_042654585.1 Geodermatophilus arenarius | reverse complement strand
CGCGCGACGACGGCGTCGACGGCCTCGGCGGCCGCGGCGACCAGCCGCTCGGCCGCCCGGCCCCGCACCCCGGTCACCCAGGCGCCGACCGAGGCGCCGGGGCGGGCGCCGACCAGCTCGGGGGCGAGCTCCTCGGGCACCTCGACGTCGGCGATCTGGGCGACGCGGTGCAGCAGCGTGCTGACCCGGTGCCGGTCGGCGCGCAGCTCCTCCTCGGCGGCCCGCCGCTCCCCGGCCAGCCAGTCCTCGGCGCGGGCGAACCGGTCGACGTCGAACAGGGTGCGCAGCAGCCGGCCGCGGTCCTCGGGCTCGGCGCGCAGGAAGCGGGCGAAGTCGCCCTGGGGCAGCAGCACCACCTGGCAGAACTGCTCGGCCGACAGGCCCAGCCGCACCCGCAGGTACTCCGAGCCCTCGTCGATGCGGGTGCTCACCGGCTCCCAGCCGTCGGCCGTGTGGCGCTGCACGGTGAGCTTGGCCTGCTCGGTGGTCTCCCCGGTGCCGCGCTTCTTCGGCCGGGTCTGCTCCGGGCGGCGGACGACCAGCAGCCGCTCGCCGGCGAGGGTCAGCTCGCAGGAGACCTCGGTGCGGGTGGCCGCGTCGGCGTGGTCGCTGCGCAGCCGGCGGGCCTCGCCGCGGGCGCCCGGGACGGTGCCGTAGAGCGCGAAGACCACGGCGTCGAGCAGCGTCGTCTTGCCCGCGCCGGTGGGGCCCCAGAGCAGGAACAGCCCGTCGCGGGCCACCTCGTCGACCCGGACGGTCTCGGTGCCGGCGAAGGGCCCGAAGGCGGTGAGGGTGAGGGTGTGCAGCCTCACCGGGCGAGCTCCTCGCGGCCCGCGGCGCCCAGCGCCCGGGCCAGCAGGTCGCGCTCGGCGGGCGTGACGCCCACCCCGCCGCGGACGTGCGCGACGAACTCCCCCGCGACGTCGAGGTCGTCCCGGCCGCGCAGCCGGTCCTGGTAGCTGCGGCCGTCGCCGCCGGCGGTGCCGCCGATCCACTCCAGGTGCACGCAGTGGCCGAACCGGGTGCGCAGCGCGCGCATCGGGTCGGCGGGGCGGACGGGGTCGGTGAGCCGGGCGGACACCCAGGCCTCCTCGGCGGCGGTGTGGGCGGGGTCGGCGAGCAGGTCGTCGAGGGTGCCGGTGAGCACGGTCAGCGGCCGGGGCGCGGGCAGCGGCACGGACCGGACGCCGGCCAGCCCGCCGGCGCCGAGGTCGACCAGCCACACCTGCTTGTCCTGCCCGGCCTCGCCGAAGGAGTACCCCAGCGGGGAGCCGCTGTAGCGCATCCGGTCGCTGAGGGTCTGCGGGCGGTGCAGGTGCCCCAGCGCCACGTAGTCGACGCCGTCGAACACCGGCGCCGGCACCACGTCCACCCCGCCGACGCAGATGTCCCGCTCGCTGTCGCTGGCCACCCCGCCGCCGACGAAGGCGTGCGCGAGCACCACCGAGCGGGTGCCCTGGCGCAGGAACAGGTCGGCTCGCACCCGGTCCATCGCCGCCCGCAGGACGCCCTCGTGGCTGCGCGCGTCCGGCACGCCGAGCTCGTGCCGGGCGATCTCCGGCTCGAGGTAGGGCAGCCCGTAGACGGCGACCTCGCCGTGCGCGTCGGCCAGCAGCACCGGCTCGTCCAGCCGCGCGGTCTCGGCGCGGACGTGCAGCCCGGCCTTGGTCAGCAGCGAGGAGAAGGTGCCCAGCCGCCGCGCCGAGTCGTGGTTGCCCGGGGTGAGGACGACCGTGGCGCCGGCGCCGACCAGGCGGCCGACCACCCGGTCGAGCACGGCCTGCGCGTCGGCTGAGGGCACCGCCCGGTCGTAGACGTCCCCGGCCACGACGACGGCGTCGACGCCCTCGTCGGCCACGACCCGGGCCAGCCCGGACAGCACCGCCTCCTGCTCGGCGAGCAGCTCCGCGCCGTGCAGCGACCGCCCGATGTGCCAGTCCGAGGTGTGCAGCAGCCGCATGGGCGCGCAGGGTAGGTCGGGGGTACGACAGAACCGGGCCAGGCTCGCCGTGACCGGTCGGTCACACCCCGGCGTCGTCGTACCCGTACCGGTCGGCGGCAGCGCCGGCCCAGGGGTCCCCGTCCGCGTCCTCCTCGACCAGCCGGACCAGCAGCTGCTGCACGTCGGCGCAGGCGGGCAGGCGCTCGAGCACCACCGGGCCGCCCTCGCCGGCCGTCTCGACGGTCAGCGTCCCGGAGCGCAGCACCCGCTGCCCGAGCGTCTGGTGGATCGAGACGTCGGTGACGCGCGACAGCGGCACGTCCCGGCCGCGGCGGGACAGCACGCCCGAGCGGACCAGCAGCCGGTGCGTGGTCACGACGGTGTGCGTGGTCCGCCAGCGCAGCACCGGGCGCACGACGAGCACGACGAGGGCGACCAGCACCGCCGCCAGCAGCGCCGACCGGAGCACGCCCTGCTGGCGGCCGGCCGGGACGAGGGCGGCGAGGTAGGAGCCGGCGCCGACGACGGCGAGGAGCCCGACCACGGGCCAGAACAGCGTCGTCCAGTGCGGGTGCAGGTGGACGACGACCTCCTCGTCGTCGGCCAGCAGCCTGTCGGGGTAGGGCACCTCGCCAGGATGACCGAGCGCGGACCGCGCGTCAGGCTCCGGCGGGGCGTGTCCGGACGTGCTGCACGTCCCCGCTGGCCAGCTCCACCGTGCCGCCGTCGGTGCGGACCACCAGCCGGCCGTCCCAGTCGACGGCGGTCGCGGTGCCCGACAGCGCCGACCCGTCGGGCAGCGTGACGGTCACCTCGGCGCCGACCGTCGAGCACCAGGCGAGGTAGTCCGCGGCCAGGCCGGTGGCGACCGGGTCGCCGAGCGCCGCCGTCCAGGCGAGGTAGCGCCGCTCGAGCGCCCGCAGGTAGGCCAGCAGGACCGGCCCCCGGTCGACCGGGGCTCCGGTGACCAGCGCCAGTGACGACCCGGTCGGCGGGAGCTCCTCGCGGCGGGTGCCGACGTTGAGCCCGGTCCCGACGACGACCGCGGGGCGGGCGGGGGCGGACACCGCCTCGGCCAGGATCCCGGCGAGCTTGGCGCCGTCGACCGCGAGCAGGTCGTTGGGCCACTTGAGCGAGGTGCGCACGCCGGTGACCTCGCCGACGGCCTCGGCCAGCGCCACGCCGGTGAGCAGCGGCAGCCAGCCGCGGCGGGCGGCCGGGACGTCGGGCCGCAGGAGCACCGAGACGGTGAGCCCGGCCCGCGGCGGGGAGGTCCAGGTGCGGTCGAGCCGGCCGCGCCCGGCGGCCTGGTGCTCGGCGACGAGGACCGCGCCCTCGGGCAGGTCGTCGTCGGCGGCCCGGTCGGCGAGGACGGCGTTGGTGGAGCCGACCTCCCCGACCACCTCCAGGGAGCGCCACAGCCGGCTGTCCCTGGTCAGCGCGGCCTGCAGCGCCGCGGCGTCGAGCGGGGGGCGGTCCAGCTCCGACCAGCGGGCGGAGGGCGTGTCGGGCACTCCCCTACGCTACGGGCCGTGAGTGCGGCTGAACTGGAGAACGCCGGCGAGCAGGTCCCCGGCGACATCGACATCCACACGACCGCCGGCAAGCTGGCGGACTTCGAGCGCCGCGTCCAGGAGGCCACGCACGCCGGCTCCGAGCGGGCGGTGGAGAAGCAGCACGCCGCGGGCAAGATGACCGCCCGCGAGCGGATCGAGGCGCTGCTGGACCCGGGCTCGTTCACCGAGCTCGACGAGTTCGCCCGGCACCGCTCCAGCAACTTCGGCATGGACGCCCGGCGGCCCTTCGGCGACGGCGTCGTCACCGGCTACGGGACGGTCGACGGCCGCCCGGTGTGCGTGTTCTCCCAGGACGTCACCGTCTTCGGCGGCAGCCTCGGCGAGGTCTACGGCGAGAAGATCGTCAAGGTCCTCGACCTGGCCATCCGCAACGGCTGCCCGGTCATCGGGATCAACGAGGGCGGCGGCGCGCGCATCCAGGAGGGCGTGGTCTCCCTCGGCCTCTACGGCGAGATCTTCCGGCGCAACGTGCACGCCTCCGGCGTCATCCCGCAGATCTCGCTGGTCATGGGCGCCGCGGCCGGCGGGCACGTCTACTCCCCCGCGCTCACCGACTTCATCGTCATGGTCGACCAGACGAGCCAGATGTTCATCACCGGTCCCGACGTCGTGAAGACCGTGACCGGCGAGGACGTCACCCTCGAGGAGCTCGGCGGCGCCCGCACGCACAACACCAGGTCCGGCGTCGCGCACTACCTGGCCGAGGACGAGGCCGACGCGCTCGACTACGTCAAGGCGCTGCTGTCCTACCTGCCGAGCAACAACCTCGACCCGCTGCCGGCCGTCGAGGTCGCCCCGGCCGACACGACGCCGGACGGCGTCACGGACTCCGACCACGAGCTCGACACGGTCGTCCCGGACTCGCCGAACACCCCCTACGACATGCACACCGTCATCGGGCACGTGCTCGACGACGGCGAGTTCCTCGAGGTGCAGGCGCTGTTCGCGCCGAACATCGTGGTCGGCTTCGGCCGGGTCGAGGGCCGGCCGGTCGGCGTCGTGGCCAACCAGCCCACCCAGTTCGCCGGCACGCTGGACATCGACGCCAGCGAGAAGGCGGCCCGGTTCGTGCGCACCTGCGACGCCTTCAACGTCCCGGTGCTCACCTTCGTCGACGTCCCGGGTTTCCTCCCCGGGACGTCGCAGGAGTGGGAGGGGATCATCCGCCGCGGCGCGAAGCTCATCTACGCCTACGCCGAGGCCACGGTCCCGAAGATCACGGTCATCACGCGCAAGGCGTACGGCGGCGCCTACGACGTCATGGGGTCCAAGCACCTCGGCGCCGACCTGAACCTCGCCTGGCCGACCGCGCAGGTCGCCGTCATGGGCGCCCAGGGCGCGGTGAACATCCTCTACCGGCGCGAGCTGGCCGACTCCCCGGACGCCGACGCCCGCCGCGCGGAGCTCATCACCGAGTACGAGGACGCGCTGCTGTCGCCGTACATCGCGGCCGACCGCGGGTACGTGGACCAGGTGATCCGCCCCTCGGAGACCCGCATCGAGATCACCAAGGCGCTGCGGCTGCTGGCCAACAAGCGCCAGACGCTGCCCCCGAAGAAGCACGGGAACATCCCCCTGTGAGCGGACATCGGCCTGTGAGCGAGGAGCAGCGCCCGCTCCTGCGGGTGGTCCGCGGCGAGCCGACCGACGAGGAGCTCGCCGCCCTGACCGTCGTCGTGGCCGCGCTCTCGCAGCGCCGGCCGCGCCGGCGCCCGACCCCGGTCGGTGCGTGGGCGAGCCGAGCCGACGCGCACCGGCAGCCGCTGCAGCCCGGCCCCGGCGGCTGGCGCGCGTCCGGGCGCTTCGCGTGAGCGAGCTCGCGAGCTCGTGCGGACCACGGGCAGAGCCGCGGCCGCGGACGACGAGCGCCGGGGAGGAGAACGCATGACCGGGACCCGCCGGCTGGTGCTGGCCTCGGCGTCCCCGGCCCGGTTGGCGCTGCTGCGCCAGGCGGGCCTCGCGCCCGAGGTCGTGGTCAGCGACGTCGACGAGACCACGGTGACGGCGCCGCGCGTCGCCGAGCGGGTCGCCCTGCTGGCGTCGGCCAAGGCGTCGGCCGTCGCCGCGCGGGAGGAGGACGCCCTGGTGGTGGGCGCGGACTCGCTGCTGGAGTTCCGCGGCCAGCCGATGGGCAAGCCGGCCGACGCCGCCGAGGCGCGGGAGCGCTGGCGGCGGATGTCGGGCCGCTCGGGCGTGCTGCACACCGGCCAGGCACTGCTCGACGTCCGCGGCGGGGTGGTCGAGTCCCGCGACGTCGTCGTCACCTCGACCGTCGTGTACTTCGCCACCCCGACGGCCGCGGAGGTCGAGGCCTACCTGGCCACGGGCGAGCCGCTGGCGGTCGCGGGCGCGTTCACCCTCGACGGCCTCGGCGCCCCGTTCGTGCGCCGGGTCGAGGGCGACCCGGCGTCGGTGGTCGGGCTGTCGCTGGCCGCGCTGCGGGAGCAGCTGCGCCGCCGCGGACTCACGGTCACCGACCTCTGGCGGCGCTGACCAGCACGGATGCCGCGGCGCTGGCTGCCACCCACCGACCGGCCTAGGGTCCGGCCGTGGACACACGCTCCCTGCGCACGGCGTGGGACACCTTCGGCTCGCGGGACCCGATGTGGGCGGTGCTCACCGAGCCCGACCGCCGCGGCGGGCGCTGGGACCCCGAGGAGTTCTTCGCGACCGGCGTCCGCGTGGTCGACGACGTCATGGCGCTGGCCGACTCCCTCCGGCTGCCGGCCCGGCGGGAGACGGCGCTGGACTTCGGCTGCGGGGTGGGCCGGCTGACCCAGGCCCTGGCCCGGCACTTCGACCGGGTCACCGGGGTGGACATCGCGCCGTCGATGCTCGCCGAGGCGCGCCGGCACGACCCCGAGGGCCGCTGCACCTTCGTCCACAACGAGGCGGCGGACCTGTCGGTGTTCCCCGACGACAGCTTCGACCTGGTGCTGTCGACGATCGTGCTGCAGCACATGCCGCCCGAGCTGTCGCTGCGCTACGCCGAGGAGTTCGGCCGGGTGCTGCGGCCCGGCGGGCTGGCGGTCTTCGCCGTCCCCACCGGCCCGTCGGACACCCTGGTCGGCCGGCTGTACCGGACGGTGCCCCGGCCGCTGGTGCACGCCTACGTCCGGCGGCGGTTCGGCGCGGTGCTGCAGATGCACGGCCTGCCGATGGAGGTCCTGCTGCCCCGCCTGACCGAGCGCGGCCTGGTGGTGCTGCGGGTCCAGCCCGACGACAGCCCGGGACCCAACTGGCGGGGGTTCCGGTACGCCGTCACCAAGCCGGCCGCCGGCTGAGCCGCGCTCTCGGCTCCCCGCCCTACTGCGGGCGGGCGGGCGGGCGCTGGCTAGAGTCCGACCGGTCCGTCTTCGAGGGAGTACGCCGGTGCAGAAGGTCCTGATCGCCAACCGCGGGGAGATCGCGGTCCGGGTCGCCCGCGCCTGCCGGGACGCCGGGCTGACCAGCGTCGCGGTCTACGCCGAGCCCGACCGCGACGCCCTGCACGTCCGCGTCGCCGACGAGGCGTTCGCCCTGGGCGGGACGACGCCCGGCGACTCCTACCTGGTCATCGACAAGGTCGTCGACGCCGCGAAGCGCTCCGGCGCCGACGCCGTCCACCCCGGCTACGGCTTCCTGTCGGAGAACGCCGACTTCGCCCAGGCCGTCCTCGACGCCGGGCTGACCTGGATCGGCCCCTCCCCCGAGTCGATCGTCGCCCTCGGCGACAAGGTCGCCGCGCGGCACATCGCCACCAAGGCCGGCGCGCCGCTGGTGCCCGGCACCAAGGACCCGGTCTCCGGCGCCGACGAGGTGCTGGCCTTCGCCCGGGAACACGGCCTGCCGGTGGCGATCAAGGCCGCGTTCGGCGGTGGCGGGCGCGGCCTGAAGGTCGCCCGCACCGAGGAGGAGATCCCGCACCTGTTCGACTCCGCCGTCCGCGAGGCCGTGTCGGCCTTCGGCCGCGGCGAGTGCTTCGTGGAGCGGTTCCTCGACAAGCCGCGGCACGTCGAGGCGCAGGTCCTGGCCGACACGCACGGCAACGTGGTCGTCGTCGGCACCCGCGACTGCTCGCTGCAGCGGCGCAACCAGAAGCTCGTGGAGGAGGCCCCGGCGCCGTTCCTGACCGACGAGCAGCGGGCGCGCATCCACGAGTCGGCCAAGGCGATCTGCCGGGAGGCCGGCTACCACGGCGCCGGCACCGTCGAGTACCTCGTCGGCGTCGACGGCTCGATCTCCTTCCTCGAGGTCAACACCCGTCTGCAGGTGGAGCACCCGGTCAGCGAGGAGACCAGCGGCATCGACCTGGTGCGCCAGCAGTTCCGCATCGCCGAGGGGCTGCCGCTGGAGATCACCGAGGACCCGGCCCCGCGCGGGCACAGCATCGAGTTCCGGATCAACGCCGAGGACGCCGGCCGCAACTTCATGCCGGCCCCCGGCCCGGTCACCCGGCTGGAGATCCCCCAGGGCCCGGGCGTGCGCTGGGACTCCGGCGTCGAGACCGGCGGCGAGGTGGCCGGCGCGTTCGACTCGATGCTGGCCAAGCTGATCGTCACCGGCGCCAGCCGTGCGGAGGCGCTGCAGCGTGCCCGCCGCGCACTGGACGAGCTGGTCGTCGAGGGCATGCCCACCGTCATCCCGTTCCACCGCGCGGTGGTCCGCGACGAGGCGTTCACCAGCGAGCCGTTCACCGTGCACACCCGCTGGATCGAGACCGAGTGGGACAACCAGGTCCAGCCCTACGGCGCAGCGCCGGCCGGGGCCGACGAGGAGGAGCCGCGGCAGACCGTCGTCGTCGAGGTCGGCGGGCGGCGGCTGGAGGTCTCCCTGCCCGCCGGGCTGGCCGCGGGCGGCGGGGCGCCGGTGGCCGCCGGCGGTGGCGCCAAGCCGCGCAAGCGGGGCTCGGGCCACGGCGGTTCCGCGGTGTCCGGCGACTCCCTGACCTCGCCGATGCAGGGCACGATCGTGAAGGTCGCCGTCGAGGACGGTGACACCGTCGAGGCCGGTGACCTCGTCGTCGTCCTCGAGGCGATGAAGATGGAGCAGCCCCTCACCGCGCACAAGGCGGGCACCGTGACCGGGCTGTCGGCCGAGGTCGGCGCCACCGTCACCAGCGGCGCGGTCATCTGCACGATCGCCGACGCCGAGTAGGGGCCGCGCCGCGCGGCCCCGGGAGCCCGGGGCCGCGCGGCCGGGTCAGCCCAGGCTCACCGTCACCTGACCGCCCCGCACCGTGATGCGGCCGCGCTGGAACGCCTGGCTCACGCTGCCGTCGGCGGCCGTGACGGCGTTGCCCAGCGGGTAGCCGAGCTGCCCGGACTCGCCCCAGTGGGAGTCGTAGACCGGGGAGATCGGCTGCAGCACCGCGTACGCGCCGGTGGCCGGCGAGGTGTGGATCCGGCCGAACTGGAACGCCTGCGTCCACCCGTTGCCCGGCGTCGGGTACCGGGCCCCGACGGGGTAGCCCAGGACGCCGGACTCGCCCCACAGCGGGTCGTAGGCCTTCGAGATGTCCCCGTACACCGCGTGCGCGCCCGTCCCCGGGGACGTGTGGATCCGGCCGAACTGGAACGCCTGCGTCCACCCGTTCCCTGGCGTCGGGTACCGGTCGCTGATCGGATAGCCGAGCACCCCGGACTCGCCCCACAGCGGGTCGTAGGCCCTCGAGATGTCGCCGTACACGGCGTGCGCGCCGCTGGCCGGCGAGGTGTGGATGCGGCCGAACTGGAACGCCTGGGTCCAGCCGTTCCCGGGCGTGGGGTAGCGGTCGCTCACCGGGTAGCCGAGCACCCCGGACTCGCCCCACAGCGGGTCGTAGGCCCTCGAGATGTCCCCGTACACGGCGTGGGCGCCCGTTCCGGGTGACCAGTGGATGCGCCCGTTCTGGAAGGCCTGGGTGATGCCGCCCCCGGCCGTGCCGTAGCGGGCGCCCACCGGGTAGCCCAGCACCCCCGACTCCCCGCGCAGCGCGTCGTAGGCGCCCGAGACCGGGCCGTACACCGCGTGCGCGCCGCTGGCCGGCGAGGTGTGGATCCGGCCGAACTGGAACGCCTGGGTCCAGCCGTTCCCGGGCGTCGGGTAGCGGTCGCCCACCGGGTAGCCGAGCACCCCGGACTCGCCCCACAGCGGGTCGTAGGCCTTCGAGATGTCCCCGTACACCGCGTGCGCGCCCGTCCCCGGGGACGTGTGGATCCGGCCGAACTGGAACGCCTGCGTCCACCCGTTGCCCGGCGTCGGGTACCGGTCGCCGATCGGATAGCCGAGCACCCCGGACTCGCCCCACAGCGGGTCGTAGGCCCTCGAGATGTCCCCGTACACCGCGTGCGCGCCCGTGGCGGCCGACCAGTGGATGCGCCCGTTCTGGTACGCCTGGGTCAGGCCGCCCCCGGTGGTGGCGTAGGCCGCGCCGACGCGGGCCCCCAGCGGGCCGGTGCTGCCGCCGGTGGCCGCGTACGCCGCGGCGACGGCACTCGTGCCGGCGTCGGCCCCCGACGGCGTGACGGCCGTGCTCGGCCCGCCGGCCGGGCCGGTGCCGACGGCGTTGGTGGCGGTCACCGTGAACGTGTAGGACGTGCCGTTGGTCAGGCCGGTCACCGTCGCGCTCGTCGCCCCGGTGGTGGTGGCGGTGGCGCCACCGGGCGAGGCCGTGACGGTGTAGCCCGTCACCGGGCTGCCGTTCGCCGGCGCCGCCGTCCACGACACCGTCGCCGACCCGTCGCCGGCCCGGGCGGTCACGCCGGTCGGGGCCGACGGCACGCCCGCCGGGACCACCGCGGCGCTCGGCGCGCCGGCCGGGCCGGTGCCGACGGCGTTGGTGGCGGTCACCGTGAACGTGTAGGACGTGCCGTTGGTCAGGCCGGTCACCGTCGCGCTCGTCGCCCCGGTGGTGGTGGCGGTGGCGCCGCCGGGCGCGGCCGTGACGGTGTAGCCGGTCACCGGGCTGCCGTTGTCGGCGGCCGGGGACCAGGACACGGTCGCCGACCGGTCTCCGGCCGTGGCGGTGACGCCGGCCGGGGCGCCGGGACTCGTCGCCACGGTGGACGAGACCGTCACGGTCACCTCGGGACCCGCCTGCCCCCAGGCGTCGACGACGGCGACCGCGTAGTCGCGCGACGTCCCGGCCGGCGGGGCGGCGACCGCGGCACCGGCCGTCTGCGGGGTGGCCACGACGGCGCCGTCGACGGCGACGCGGTAGGTGTACGCGACGCCCACGTCGTCCCAGGTGAGCAGGGCGCGGTCGCCGTCGGTCCGCCCGGTCAGGCCGGTGACCGCCCCGGGCGGGGCGGGACGTCCGCTGCCGGTGACCACGGCGTCGGAGAAGCCGGACTGGCGGCCGAGGTCGTCCACCCCGCGCAGCTGCCAGCGGGTCTCCTGGGTGGGCATCGCGCCGATGCCGATGCCGACCGTCCGCGGTGTACCGGTCAGGCTCACGGCGTAGACGCCGATGCTGACGCCGTCGCGGTAGAGGGCCACCTTCGGCACCGCGGGGCCGGCGACCGACGCGGTCACGTCGAGGACCGCGCTGGTGGCGGTGCCCCGCAGCGTCGCGGAGTGCAGCGTCGGCGTCGCGGGGGCCGCGGGGCCGACCGTGGCGAGGGCCGCCGCGCTCCGCGCCCCGCCGTCGGCCTGGACGTCGACGGCGACCTGGTTGCCGTCGGGGAGCCCGGTGACCTGCGCCGTGGTGCCGGTGACGGTGGCCCGCACGGCGCCGTCGACGCGCACGGTGTAGGAGGTGGCCCCGGCGACCGGCGCCCAGCTCACGTCGAGGGTGCCCGGGGACGGCACGACCGTGGGCGCGGCGCCGGCGCGGTCGGCGGCGGCGAAGGCGGCCGGGACCGACAGGCGGCCGGCGCCCCAGGCGCGGTCCCACGTGCCGCTGCTGTCGGCGCCGGCCTGCAGGGCCGCCTGCACCTGCTCGGGCGTGATGCCGGGGTGGCTCGCCCGCAGCAGGGCGACGGCGCCGGCGACGGCCGGACCGGAGAACGAGGTGCCGCTGCCGCTGCCGTACCCGTCGCCGGGCATCGGCAGCAGGACGCTCTCGCCGACGGTGGCGACGTCGGCCTGCCAGCCGTGCACCGCCCAGTCGGCCGGGGCCCCGGTCGGCGTGGTGGCGGAGACGGCGACGACCCCGCTGTTGGCGGCCGGGTACATGACCGGGTTGCCGTTGAGCCCGTCGTTGCCGGTGGAGGCCACGACCGGGACACCCCGGTCGAGGGCGTAGCGGATGGCGACCCCGGTGACGTCGGAGTAGCCGGCGCCGGCGAGGGACATGTTGACGACGTCGGCGCCGTGGTCGACGGCCCAGAGGATCCCGCGGGCCACCGCGGCGGAGGGGCAGCTCGGTGCGCACACGCGGACGGGCATGATCCGCGCCTCCGGGGCCATGCCGGCGCTGCCGATCCCGTTGTCGGCGCGCGCGGCGATCACGCCGGCCACGCCGGTCCCGTGCCACTCGCCGTCGGGTGCCGCGCCGGTCGTGTCCGTACCCGGGACGAACGCGCCCGCGAGGTCGGGGTGGGTGGTGTCGACGGTGGTGTCGAGGACGGCCACGACCTGGCCGGCCCCGCGGGTCCTCGGCCACACGTCCCGGACGGCGCCGACCTGCTGCGGGTCGTCGGCCTCCCAGAACGGGTCGCCGCCCTGCGGCCGGTAGGTCACCGACGGGCTCGCCTCGACGACGTCGGCGCGCGCCTCGAGGGAGGCCTCCGTCCGGTCGGCGCTGCCGCCGGGCACGGAGACGGTCTCGACGACGTACTCGCCGTCGACGACCTTGAGCACGTCGATGGTGACCGGCTCGTCCGCCGCGTGCGCGGGAGCCGCGGCGAGGACGAGCAGCGTGGTGGTGACCGCCCCGGTCAGGGCGGCGCCGAGCCGGGACAGGCTCCGGGTACGCGACATGGCACGCGTATCGGCACGGGTCCGTCCGTGGCTGAGGTGTCGCCGGCGTCCGTCCCCCGAGGGGGTCAGGAGGCGTAGGTGACCCGCGTCCCGAGGGACGAGGAGGTGACGCTGCCGCCCTGGAAGTCCTGCCGGTACACGTCGGGGCGGATCCAGGCGCCGTGCCGGACGGGATAGCCCAGCCGGCCCGCCTCCCCGCCCACGGCGTCGTACGCGCGCGAGACGGCACCGGTGACCGGGATGGCGCCGGTCGCGGGCGACCAGTGGATCCGCCCGTTCTGGAAGGCCTGCGTCACCCCGCCGCCCACCGTCGGGTACGGCTCGGTGACCGGGTAGCCCAGCACGCCGGACTCGCCCCAGAGCCGGTCGTACTCGAAGCGGCCGGGGCCGTGCACGGCGTGCGCCCCGGTGCCGGGCGACCAGTGGATCCGCCCGTTCTGGAACGCCTGCGTCCAGCCGCCCTGCGCGGTCGGGTAGCGGGCCGCGACCGGGTAGCCGAGCACGCCGGACTCGCCCCACAGCGGGTCGTAGGCCCGGCCGATCACCGACAGCACCGCGTGCCCGCCGGTCGCCGGGGACCAGTGGATCCGCCCGTTCTGGAACGCCTGGGTCACCCCGCCGTTCGCCGTGGGGTAGCGGTCGGTGACCGGGTAGCCGAGCACCCCGGACTCGCCCCACAGCGGGTCGTAGGCCCTCGAGACCTCGCCGTGGACCGCGTGGCCCCCGGTCGCGGGCGACCAGTGGATGCGGCCGTTCTGGAACGCCTGGGTCACGCCGCCGTTGGCGGTCGCGTACCGCTCCCCCACCGGGTAGCCCAGCACGCCGGACTCGCCCCACAGCGGGTCGTACGCGCGGGAGACGTCGCCGTACACCGCGTGTGCCCCCGTGGCGGCCGACCAGTGGATCCGCCCGTGCTGGAACGCCTGCGTCGCGCCGCCGTTCGCCGTCGCGTACTGGTCGCCCACCGGGTAGCCGAGCGGACCGGACTCGCCCCACAGCGGGTCGTACGCCGCGCCGATGACCGCGCCGACGAGGTGCGCACCGGTCGCCGGGGACCAGTGGATGCGGCCCCACCGGAACGCCTGCGTCCACCCGCCGTCCCGGGTCGCGTACTGCTCTCCGGTCGGGTAGCCGATGCCGCTCCCGGAGGAGTCCCCCCGCCGGCGGTACTCCTCGAGCAGGACGCCGCGGACGACGTGCGCGCCCGTCGCCGGCGAGTGGTAGACGCTGCCGCCGGGGAAGTGCTGCACGCACCCGCCCCACGGCAGCCCGCAGGTGGCCGGCCAGCCCGGGGTGCCGAGCCCGCCGTCGGCCGCCGCCGCGGCCGCGATCGCCGCCGGGCCGGCGGGCACGACCTCCACCGTGGCCTGCTCGGGGGTGACGGCCCGGACCGCGACGGTGACGTCGCCGCCCGAGACCGGGACCGCGCGCCCGTCCGCGGGCAGCACGACCTGCACGTCGGCGCTCCAGCCACTGCTCGCCGACGGCGTGCCGTCGAGCAGGAGCGTGTCGTCGTCCTGCCCCGGCGCGGTGCGGCGCAGCAGCACGCCCGGCTGCGGCGCGGCGGGACCGAGCTGCCCCAGCCAGCTGTCGCGGCCGGTGCCGCCGGCGGGCCGGTACTCCAGCCAGTAGACGGCGCCGTCAGCGTCGGTGAACCGCAGCGCGTGGGCCCGGTCGGCGGTCCTCGCGTCCCAGCGCGGGAGGACGTAGGTGCCGCCGTCCGGGCCGACGTCCATGGCGGGGAGGTACGACACGACCTGGGCGACGTGCGGCGCGGACAGCGAGCCCAGCCGCTCCCACGAGAAGCCCATGACGTCGTAGTAGTCGGCGTAGGACGAGGTCCGGCAGGTGCCGGTCTCCACCGAGCGGTCGCACTGCAGCGCCGAGGCGTGCCCGAGGCCGAGGTTGTGGCCGAGCTCGTGGGCGATGACCGAGGTGCCGGTGTCCTGGACGTAGGCCACTCCCCCCTCGCCCATCGACCCGCTGACGGTGCCCAGGCCGTAGGCGCAGCCGGGCGCGTCCCGCGGCACGTAGACGAGCAGGTGCTCCCCGCGGTACGGGGTCCAGCCCGCCGCCCGGGCCGCCGCGTCCCACAGGGCGAAGGGGTCCTCGCAGGTGGCGGTGCTGGGGATCCAGTCCGTCCGGCTCACGACGCCGAACCGGATGCTGCCGCCGGTCTGCTGCGACCAGTAGTCGGCCACCGGGCCGTCCACCGCGGCGACGACGTCGGCGAGCGTGGTGGGGTCGGCCGACCGCTGGGCCGCGGCGTCGGCCGGCTGCACCATGACCACGCGCACCGGGTGGTTGACCGGCTCCGTCGCCGGGGCGGTCGGCGGCCGGTCGGCCGCGGCGACCACCTCGGCGGACAGCACCTCGTGTGCGGGCTCCAGGCCGTCCTCCGAGGCGGCGTCCTCGACGGGACCGCCCAGGGTCACCTCGACGGTCGCGCCGGCCTCGGCGCCGCCCAGGTCCTCGGTGGGGACGCGCACGGTCTCCCCCGGCGCGGTCCGGATCCAGCTCAGCAGCCCGGGGTCCTCCGCCGCGCCGTGGTGGCGCCCCGGCGTCTCGGGGTCGGCGTAGGCCTGGACCAGCCGGCCGACGACGGTGTGGCCGGCGGCCGGGGCACCCTCCTCCGCCCGGGCGGCCGGGACGCCGCCGACCAGGGAGAGGACGGCCGCCACGGCGACGGCGGCGGCTGCGAGGCGCGGACGGCGGTCGACGTGCACGGCTCCTCCATCGGCAGCCGCGGCGCCGGACCGCACCCGGACGGGCAGCTCAGCCGCGGCGCAGCCGCGGGAGGACCCGCCGGGTGGCCAGCACGGTCCCCCCGAGGCCGGCGACGCCGCCGGCCGCGAGGGCCGGGGTGGCCCAGCCGCCGCCGGCGGGCTCGGTGGCGGCCGCCTCCACCGGTGCCGCGGCGACCGGGGCGGGGTCCTCGACCGCGGGCGCCGGGGCCTGCGGCGCGACGGCGGGTGCGGGGGGCGCGAGGGGGAAG
>NZ_JBHSGR010000039.1:0-16252 GCF_042654585.1 Geodermatophilus arenarius | reverse complement strand
TACTTGGCACTGACTTTCGGCACGCTGTTGAGTTCTCAAGGAGCGGACGCACACCAACTCGACCCTCTCGGGCTTCCTCGGTGGCTGCTTGTCCTACTCTACGCCGGCTCCGGAGTCCTGCACCGCTCGGGTGCTCCTCCGTGGCCCTCGCGGGCTCGTCCGGCGCGAAGAGAACAGTACACGACTCCCGGCGGGCGTGCACACGGGGTCTCGGTCACACCCCGTCACGGGCGGTCAGAGACCGAGGAAGGTCTCGATCCCCACGGTCAGCCCCGGCCGCGCGCCGATCTCGCGGACGGCGAGCAGGACGCCGGGCATGAAGGACGCGCGGTCGAAGGAGTCGTGCCGCAGCGTCAGGGTCTCCCCCGCCGCGCCCATGAGGACCTCCTGGTGCGCGACCAGGCCGGTGAGCCGCACCGCGTGCACCGGGATGCCCTCGACGTCGGCACCGCGGGCACCGGGCAGCGAGTCGGTGGTCGCGTCCGGCGACGCCGGCAGCCCGGCCGCCCGGCGTGCGGCGGCCACGAGGCGCGCGGTGCGGACGGCGGTGCCCGACGGGGCGTCGACCTTGTTCGGGTGGTGCAGCTCGACGATCTCCGTGGAGGGGAAGAAGCGCGCGGCCTCCTGGGCGAAGCGCATGAGCAGCACCGCGCCGATGCCGAAGTTGGGGGCGATGACCACGCCCACCTCGGGCTTGGGCTCCAGCCACTCGGCGACCGTCGCCAGCTTCTGCTCGTCGAAGCCCGTCGTCCCGACGACGCAGTGGATGTTCTGGTCGATGCAGAACCGGATGTTGTCCATGACGACGTCCGGGCGGGTGAAGTCGACGACCACCTGCGCGCCGGCGTCGGCGACGTTGAACAGCCAGTCCCCCTCGTCGACCATCGCGACGAGCTCGAGGTCGTCGGCGGCGTTGACCGCCTTCACCACCTCGGTGCCCATCCGGCCCCGGGCGCCGAGCACACCGACCGAGATCCGGGGCGGCTCGCCCGTGGTCGCGCCGGTCGCCTGCTGGTGGGGTGCGGGGGTGCTCGTGGTCACCGGGTCAGGCTTCCCGGCGGCCCGTCCCGATGCAAGACGGCCTCCGCACCGGTCACCCGGGCGGCCCGGCGCTCCCCCACCGCCCACAGCAGCAGGCCGAGCGCGACGCCGGCGGCGTCGGCGAGCCAGTCGAGGACCGAGCCCGAGCGCTGCAGCGACGTCACCGCCTGGACGACCTCGCTGACCGCGCCGTAGGCGAGCAGGAGCACCGCCAGCGGTCCCGGCCGCGTCCCCGCCCACCGGCCGGCGAGCGCCAGCGCCAGGAACAGCGCGAGATGGACGAGCTTGTCCACGCCCGGAGGGGCGGCGGGGACGTCGGAGGCCGGCGCGAACAGCACGGCGAGCGAGACGAGCACCGTCACCGCGAAGGCGCCGCGGGACAGCGCACCGTGCACGCGGAACGCCGGGGAGGGACTCGGGTCGGTCATCGGTCTCCGGGGTCGGGCTGGGCGGGGTCAGAGCCGGTCGAGGTCGGACTCCCGGTAGGGGCCGACGACGGCGAGGCAGGTCTCCCGGCCCAGCAGGTCCGCGGCGACCGCGCGCACCTGCCCCTCGTCGACCGCGGCGATCCGGTCGAGCACCTCGCGCACCGGGACGTACTCCCCGTACGACAGCTCGCTCTTGCCCAGCCGGCTCATCCGCGAACCGGTGTCCTCGAGGCCGAGCACCGTCCCGCCGCGCAGCTGACCGCGGCCGCGGGCCACCTCCTCGGAGGTGAGCCCCTCGGCGGCCACCCGGGCCAGCTCCTCGCGCACCAGGCGCAGCACCTCGGGCACCCGCTTCTTGGCGCAGCCGGCGTAGACGGAGAACGCGCCGGTGCCGGCGTAGGAGGTCAGCGCCGACCCGACGCTGTAGACCAGGCCGCGCTTCTCCCGGATCTCCTGGAACAGCCGCGAGCTCATCCCGCCGCCCACCGCCGTCTCCAGGACCGCGGCGGCGTAGCGCCGCTCGTCGAACCGGCTGAGCGCGAGGCTGCCCAGCAGCAGGTGCGTCTGCTCGGTCTTCCGGCTGACCAGCCCGGCGGGCCGCGCGGGGCGGCCGGGGACCAGTTCCTCGCCGCGGCGCAGCGGTGCCGGGGACGCCGTACCGGACAGCCGGTCGCCGAAGACCGCCGTCACCAGGTCGACCACCTGCTGGTGGCCCACCCGGCCGGCGGCGGTGACCACCATCGAGGGGACGGAGTAGCGCGAGCGGTACCAGCCGTCGACGTCGTCGCGGGTCAGCCCCTCGATCGACTCGACGGTGCCGAGCACCGATCGGCCCAGCGGGGTGCCGCCGAAAAGCGTCTCGGCGAACAGGTCGTGCACCAGGTCGGAGGGCTCGTCGTCGCGCATGGCGATCTCCTCGAGCACCACCGTCCGCTCGGACTCCAGGTCCTCGGCGGTGTTGAGCGCCTCGGTCACCAGGTCGCCGAGCAGCGTGACCGCCAGCGGGAGGTCGCTGGCGAGCACGTTGGCGTAGTAGCAGGTGTGCTCCTTGGCGGTGAAGGCGTTCATCTCACCGCCGACGGCGTCCATCGCCGTCGCGATCTCCAGGGCGCTGCGGCTGCGGGTGCCCTTGAACAGCAGGTGCTCGAGGAAGTGCGAGGCGCCGGCGACCCGGTCGGTCTCGTCCCGGGAGCCGACGCCCACCCAGATGCCGAGGGTGGCCGAGTGGACGCCGGGCATCGTCTCGGTGAGCACGCGCAGCCCGCCGGGCAGCACCGTGCGCTCGACCCGGCCGCCGACCTCGTCGACGTCGATGACGCGGGCGACACCGACCGGGGCCGGGGCGGACGTGAGGTCGGTGGACCCCACGCCGGCCCCGGCCCCGGTCGGCGTCGGTTCGGCGACCGTGTCAGGCCTCCGCGGGAGCGGGGGCGTCGGCCGGGGCCGCGCCGTCGCCGGCGGCGGCACCCTCGCCCTCGCCCTCGGCGGCCACCGGGACCAGGCTGATCTTGCCGCGGGCGTCGATGTCGGTGATCTCGACCTGCAGCTTGTCGCCGACGTTCACGACGTCCTCGACCTTGCCGATCCGCTTGCCGCCGCCCAGCTTGCTGATGTGCACCAGGCCGTCCTTGCCCGGCAGCAGCGAGACGAAGGCGCCGAACGGCGTCGTCTTGACGACGGTGCCGAGGAAGCGCTCCCCGACCTTCGGCATCTGCGGGTTGGCGATCGCGTTGATGCGGTCGACCGCGGCCTGGGCCGACGGGCCGTCGGAGGCGCCGACGTAGATCGTGCCGTCGTCCTCGATGGTGATCTCGGCGCCGGTCTCGTCCTGGATCGAGTTGATCATCTGGCCCTTGGGGCCGATGACCGCGCCGATCTTGTCGACCGGGATGCGCACCGTGGTCACGCGCGGGGCGTAGGGGCTCATCTCGTCGGGGCCGTCGATGGCCTCGTTCATCACGTCGAGGATGTGCAGGCGGGCGGCGCGGGCCTGGGTCAGCGCCTGGGCGAGCACGTCGGACGGGATGCCGTCGAGCTTGGTGTCCAGCTGCAGGGCCGTGACGAAGTCCTTGGTGCCGGCGACCTTGAAGTCCATGTCGCCGAAGGCGTCCTCGGCGCCGAGGATGTCGGTCAGCGCGACGTACTCGGTCCTGCCGTCGACCTCGTCGGAGACCAGGCCCATGGCGATGCCGGCGACCGGGGCGCGCAGCGGCACACCGGCGTTGAGCAGCGACAGGGTCGAGGCGCAGACCGAGCCCATCGACGTCGAGCCGTTGGAGCCCAGGGCCTCGGACACCTGCCGGATCGCGTAGGGGAACTCCTCGCGGTCGGGCAGCACCGGCAGCAGGGCGCGCTCGGCGAGCGCGCCGTGGCCGATCTCGCGGCGCTTGGGCGAGCCCACGCGGCCGGTCTCGCCGGTGGAGTACGGCGGGAAGTTGTAGTTGTGCATGTAGCGCTTGCGCGTCTCGGGCGAGAGCGTGTCGAGCTGCTGCTCCATGCGGAGCATGTTCAGCGTGGTGACGCCCAAGATCTGGGTCTCGCCGCGCTCGAACAGCGCCGAGCCGTGCACCCGCGGGACGACCTCGACCTCGGCCGACAGCGGCCGGATGTCGGTGACGCCGCGGCCGTCGATGCGGACCTTGTCGCGCAGGATGCGCTGCCGGACGACCTTCTTGGTGACGGCGCGGAAGGCGGCCGACACCTCCTTCTCGCGGCCGGCGAACTGCTCGGCCAGCGAGGCGGCGACCTCGTCCTTGAGCGCGTCGGTGGCGTCGTTGCGCTCCTGCTTGCCGGCGATGGCCTGCGCCTCGGTCAGCCGCTCGAGGGCGGCGGACTCGACGGCGGCGTACACGTCGTCCTGGTAGTCCAGGAAGCGCGGGAACTCCGCGACCGGCTTGGCGGCCTTCTCGGCCAGCGCCGTCTGCGCCTCGCACAGCGCCTTGATGAAGGGCTTGGCGGCCTCGAGGCCCTGGGCGACGACCTCCTCGGTCGGCGCGGTGGCGCCGCCGCGGACCAGCTCGATCGTCTTCTCGGTGGCCTCGGCCTCGACCATCATGATCGCGACGTCGCCGTCGGGGAGCACGCGGCCGGCCACGACCATGTCGAAGACGGCGTCCTCGAGCTCGGCGTGCGTGGGGAAGCCGATCCACTGGCCGCCCACCAGGGCGACGCGGGTGCCGCCGACCGGGCCGGAGAACGGCAGGCCCGACAGCTGGGTGGACGCCGACGCGCCGTTGATGGCGAGCACGTCGTAGAGGTGCGCCGGGTCCAGCGACAGCACGGTGATGACGACCTGGACCTCGTTGCGCAGGCCCTTGGCGAAGGTCGGCCGCAGCGGCCGGTCGATGAGCCGGCAGGTGAGGATCGCGTCCTCGCTGGGGCGGCCCTCGCGGCGGAAGAACGAGCCGGGGATGCGCCCGGCGGCGTACATCCGCTCCTCGACGTCGACCGTCAGCGGGAAGAAGTCGAAGTGCTCCTTGGGCTGCCTGCTGGCCGTGGTGGCCGACAGCAGCATGGTGTCGCCCATGCTGACGACGACCGAGCCGGCGGCCTGCTTGGCCAGCCGCCCGGTCTCGAAGGTGATGCTGCGGCTGCCGTGGCTGCCGTTGTCGATGACCGCGGTGGCGGTGGTGACCCCGTCCTCGGGGTCGTACTCGGCAGCGATGCTGCCCTGGGTGGTGGGTGCGGACACGTCGTCCTCTTCCTACGTCGCATGCGGCGACGTCCTCTTCGTGGCGTCCTGCGCCGGACTGCTCCCGGGTGACCGGTCTTCGATCGAAGCCCACGGGGGTCGTTCCCCCTCCCGTGGAGGGGCATTCCCGGGGGCCACCACCGAGGACCGGCCGGCGTCGGGGTGCGCGGGCGGGGCGCCGGGGGTCCCGTGGGGCGGGTGCCCCACGAGAGAGGGGACCGTCCCGGGCGGGACGGTCCCCTCTGGGTCAGCGGCGCAGACCGAGCCGCTCGATGAGCGAGCGGTAGCGGTTGATGTCGGTCTTCGCCAGGTAGTTCAGCAGCCGGCGACGGCGGCCGACCAGCAGCAGCAGGCCGCGCCGGCTGTGGTGGTCGTGCTTGTGCTGCTTGAGGTGCTCGGTCAGGTCGCTGATCCGGCGGGTGAGCATCGCGACCTGGACCTCGGGCGAGCCCGTGTCCTTCTCGACCGTCGCGTACTCGGTCATGATCTGCTGCTTCGTCGCGCTGTCGAGCGCCATGGGCGGGCCTCCTGGCCAGGTCGGGTGTGGCCCCCGGTCTGGGTCACGGGGGCAGGTGTGCACACACGTCGGGCGGGGCCCGACACCTGCGAGGCTACCAGCGCGCCGGCGGGGGCCCGCCGCGGTGATCACCCGGCGGGGGGCAGCCCCAGGACGGCGCGGGTGCGGACGACGTCGGCGGCCATGGCCGTCACCAGCTCGTCGACCCCGGCGAAGGCGGTCATCGGGCGCAGCCGGGAGACGAACTCGACGCCGACGTGCTCGCCGTAGAGGTCGCCGGCGAAGTCGAGGACGTGGGCCTCCACGGTGCGCCGGGAGCCCTGGAAGGTGGGGTTGGTGCCCACCGAGACCGCGGCGGGGCGGCTGTCGAGCGTGCGCCCGGCGGGGTCGCGGGTGACCAGGGACCCGGCGTAGACGCCGTCGGCGGGGATCGCGGTGTACGGCGGGCACTCGACGTTCGCCGTCGGGTAGCCGAGCTCCCGGCCGCGCCGGTCGCCGCGGACGACGACGCCGTCGACCCGGTGCGGGCGGCCCAGCGCGCGCGCCGCGCTCTCCATGTCCCCGGCGGCGACGCAGGCGCGGATGTAGGTCGAGGAGATCGTCACCTCGCCGTCGGCGGAGGCGTCGCCGGCCAGCGGGATCCCCTCGACGGCGAAGCCGAACCGGCGGCCCTCCTGGGTCAGCGTGGTGACGTTCCCGGCGGCCCTGTGCCCGTAGGTGAAGTTCTCGCCGACGACGACCGCCGCGGCGTGCAGGTCCTCGACGAGCACGCCGTGGGCGAACTCCTCGGGGGTGAGCCGGCTGAACTCGGGCGTGAACGGGATGACGCACATCGCGTCGACGCCGAGCCCGGCGACCAGCTCGGCCTTGCGGTCCAGGGAGGTGAGGATCGCCGGGTGCGAGCCGGGCCGCACGACCTCGGTCGGGTGCGGGTCGAAGGTGACCAGCACGCACGGCCGGTGCAGCGCCCGCGCGCGGGCGACGGCGGTGCCGATCAGCTGCTGGTGGCCGCGGTGGACGCCGTCGTACATGCCGACGGTGACCACCGTCCGGCCCAGGTCGGCCGGGACGTCGGCCAGCCCACGCCAGTGCCGCACCCGCCCGCTCCCCCGTGTCGCCGCCGGGTCGCTCAGGCGACCCGGTGCAGCCAGCCGTGGGTGTCGGGCACCCGGCCGTGCTGGATGTCGAGCAGGTGCTCGCGCAGGCCCATGGTCACCGGCCCCGGCGTCCCGTCGCCGACGGTGAAGTCGCCGGTGCGCGCCTTCACCTCGCCGACCGGGGTGATGACCGCGGCGGTGCCGCAGGCGAAGGTCTCGGTGACCGTGCCGTCGGCCACGCCGGAGCGCCACTCGTCGACGCTGAACCGGCGCTCGGTCACCCGCATGCCGCGGTCGCGGGCCACGGTGACCAGCGACTCGCGGGTGATGCCGGGCAGCAGCGTGCCGGTGAGCTCGGGGGTGACCAGCTCGGCGTCGTCGCCGGAGCCGAGGACGAAGAACAGGTTCATCCCGCCCATCTCCTCGACGTAGCGCTTCTCCAGCGCGTCGAGCCAGACGACCTGGTCGCAGCCGGCGGCGATGGCCTGCTCCTGGGCCAGCAGGCTGGCGGCGTAGTTGCCGGCGCACTTGACGTCGCCGGTGCCGCCGGGCGCGGCCCGGATGTAGTCCTCGGACAGGTAGACGCTCACCGGGTGCACGCCGCGCGGGAAGTACGCGCCGGCCGGGCTGGCGATGACGAGGAACAGGTACTCGTTGGCCGGGCGCACGCCGAGGAAGGGCTCGGTGGCCAGCTGGTAGGGCCGGAGGTACAGCGTCTGGTCGGGGCCGGTGGGCACCCAGTCGCGGTCGGCGTCGACGAGCGCGTCGACGGCGGCGATGAACGCCTCCTCGGGCACCGGCGGCATCGCCAGCCGGCGGGCGCTCCGGGCGAAGCGGGCCGCGTTGGCCTCGGGCCGGAAGGTCGCGACGCTGCCGTCGGGCTGGGCGTAGGCCTTGAGGCCCTCGAAGATCGACTGCGCGTAGTGCAGCGCGGCGGTGGCCGGGTCCACCTGCAGCGGCGCGTACGCGGTGAGCCGGGCGTCGTGCCAGCCGCGACCGGCGGTCCAGCGGGCCACGAACATCGAGTCGGTGAAGTGCCGGCCGAAGCCGGGGTCGGCGAGCACCGCCCGGCGCTCGGCGGCCGGGCGGCGGGTCACGTCCTCCACGGTCACCGGCACGCCCTCGGTGAAGACCCGGGGCGTGGTCCTGCTGTCGGCGAGCGTGTCGGTCATGGCTCCCACCTGCGCGTGCTCCGTCTGCGGCCGGGGCGGCGTCGGGGCCGCCCCTCCGCTCACAGTAGCCCCGGGCCCGGCGGCTGCCGGGAGCCGACCGCCGCCGTCGCCCGCGCGGGTCAGGGCCGGTCCGGCGCCGAGCTCTCGACGACCTCGTAGGACCACAGGTGCTGCGAGTCGCTGGCCGCCGGGGCGAGCTCGTCACCCCCGCCCTCGTGGGCGCGGGCGAAGTCCTGCCCGTCCTCCCAGGAGCGGTAGGCCTCCTCGCTCTCCCACCGGGTGTAGACGAGGTACTGGTCGGTGCCCTCCAGCGGCCGCAGCAGCTCGAACCACTCGAAGCCCGGGGTCTTCTCCACGGCGCCGGCGCGGCCGCGGAAGCGCTCCTCGAAGCGCTCCTGCATGTGCGGCGGCACGGTGATGGCGTTGATCTTGACGACGCTCATGGCAGCCCCCTTCCCGCCCGCGGGGACCGTCAATCCCCTGCGGCCTCCCGCGGGCCGGGCCAGGATGGCCCGATGACCCCGGCTCCACGGCCCGGCGTGCTGTTCGACGTCGACGGCACCCTGCTCGACACGAACTACCTGCAGGTCCTCGCCTGGTGGCAGGCGTTCCGCGACACCGGGCACCCCGAGGTGTCGATGGCCGACTGCCACCGGGCGATCGGCATCGCCAGCGAGGAGCTGGTCACCCACCTCCTCGGTGAGGACGCCGACGACGCCGGCGAGGTGTCCGACGCCAAGACCCGCCGCTACGAGCCGCTGCGCGAGCTGGTGACCGCCTTCCCGCGCGTCGACGAGCTGCTGGCCGCGTGCCGGGAGCGGGAGCTGGCCGTGGTGCTGGCCACCAGCGGCAAGGACTCGGACCTGGAGTGGATGGTGCCGGCGATCGGCGGCGACGACGTCGTCGACGGGGCCACCTCCTCGGCCGACGTCGAGGCGGCCAAGCCGGCGCCGGACCTGTTGCAGACCGCCGTCGACCAGCACGGCCTGGACGCCGCGCGCACCGTCGTCGTCGGGGACACCGTCTGGGACGTGCGGTCCGCGCGCGACGCCGGGCTGCCGTGCATCGCGCTGACCTGCGGCGGCATCTCCCGCGCCGAGCTGGAGGACGCCGGTGCCGACGAGGTGTACGACGACCCCGCCGACCTCCTCGACCACCTGGACGACTCGCTGATCGGCAAGCTCGTCCGGGACTAGGCGGAGGACCCCCGTGCCCCCACGCCTCGCACGCGCAGGCGGAGGGCCCCTGCACGGGAGCCGTTCCAGACCGTCACCCGGGGAAGCCGACGGCGACCCGGGCGGTGGACCCGGCGTCCTCGACGAGCGCGACTAGCCGGCCCGCCGGGTCGACGGCGGCGCTGAGCCCCGGCCGCCCGGTCGCCGCGACCCGCTGGCCGTACCCGAGGGCGCGGGCCTCGTCGTCGGTGAGCCGCCGCTCGGGGTAGATCGCCGTCGCGGCCTCGGGGAGGGTCAGCGTCCCCGGCCCGCCCCCGGCGGCGAGCGCGGCCGCGGCCTCCTCGACCGGGGTGGCCTGCGCGGTGGTGAACGGGCCGGAGGCGGTGCGGCGCAGCGCGGTGAGGTGCCCGCCGACGCCGAGCGCGGCCCCGGCGTCGCGGGCGATGGCGCGGACGTACGTCCCGGCGGAGCAGGACACGGTGACCTCGACGTCGACCAGGCCGGGCCCGGTCCGGTCGACGCGGTGCACGTCGATGCGGTGCACGGTGACCGGGCGGGGCTCGAGCACGACCTCCTCGCCGGCCCGGACGCGGTCGTAGGAGCGGCGGCCGCCGACCTTCACCGCGCTGACCGACGAGGGCACCTGCAGCAGCGGGCCGGTCTGGGCGGCCAGCGCCGCGCGGATCGCGTCGTCGTCGAGGTGCCCGGCGGGGGTGGTGGTGAGGACCTCGCCCTCGCGGTCGTCGGTCACGGTGGTCTGCCCGAGACGGATCGTGGCGTCGTAGACCTTGTCCGAGCCGCCCAGGTGGCCCAGCAGCCGGGTCGCCGACCCGACGCCGAGCACGAGCAGGCCGGTGGCCATCGGGTCGAGGGTGCCGGCGTGGCCGACCCGGCGGACCGACAGCACCCGCCGGGCCCGGGCGACGACGTCGTGCGAGGTCATCCCGCCGGGCTTGTCGACCAGCAGGATCCCCGGGGTGACGTCGGCGTCGGCGGCGCGGCGGCGGCTCATGCCGGGGTCCCCGCGGAGACGTGGAGCGCCGGCGGAGCGTCGTCGTGGGGTGAGCTCACGCCCCCACCGTCGCAGGCGCGGTCAGCCACCTGTCCCCCGCCACCCGGGCGAGCACCGCGACGAGCCGCAGCGCGATGAACGCCGTGAGCCCGGTCCAGACCCCGGCCAGCCCCCAGCCCAGCGGTCCCGACAGCAGCGACAGGGGCAGGAAGCCGACCAGCGCGGCGCCGACGGTGACCGTGCGCAGGTAGGCGACGTCGCCCGCCCCCATGAGCACGCCGTCGAGGGCGAAGACGACCCCGGCCAGCGGCTGGAACCCGGCGAGGAACCACCAGACCAGCTCCGCCTGCTCCCGGACGGCGGGGTCGCCGCTGAACAGCGGCACGAGCAGGTCGCGGCCGGCCAGCAGCGCGACGGCGACCAGCACGCCGGTGCCCAGGCCCCACAGGGTGACCCGGCGGGCGGTGGCGCGGGCCTCGCCGGGCCGGCCGGCACCGAGCGCGTGGCCGACCAGCGTCTGCGCGGCGATGGCGTAGGCGTCGAGGACCAGCGCGAGGAAGAGGAACAGCTGCAGCGCGATCTGGTGGGCGCCGAGCTGCGCCTGCCCGGCGCGCGCGGCGACCCCGGCGGCGACCAGGAAGGCCAGCTGCAGCACGGTGGCGCGCAGCAGCAGGTCGCGGCCGAGGACCAGCTGCGCCCGCACGGCGGCCGGCCGGAACCGCCAGTCGGCGCCCTCGCGCAGCAGCGCCCGCACGAACAGCGACGCGGTGAGCGACTGGCCGACGAGGTTGGCCACCGCGGAGCCGGGCAGCCCGAGGCCGGCCGGGTGCACCAGCAGCGGGCAGAGCACCAGGCTCAGCAGGCTGCCGGCGAGCACGAAGCGCACCGGCCGGCGGAGGTCCTGCACGCCGCGCAGCCAGCCGTTGCCGGCCAGGGACACCAGCAGCAGCGGCGCGCCGCAGCCGGCGATCCGCAGCCACTGCTCCCCCGCCGCGGCCACCTCTCCGGGCCCGCCGGCCAGGGCGCGGGTCAGCGGGCCGGCCAGGAGCTGGAAGAGCACGACGACGGCGGCGCCGAGCAGCAGCGCCAGCCAGGTGGCCTGCACGCCCTCGGCGACCGCCCCGGCGCGGTCCCCGGCCCCGGCGCGGCGGGCGGCGCGGGCGGTGGTGCCGTAGGCGAGGAAGTTGAGCAGCGCGGCCGCCCAGGCCAGCAGCCCGCCGCCGACGGCGAGCCCGCCCAGGGGGACGGTGCCCAGGTTGCCGACGACCGCGGTGTCGACCAGCAGGTACAGCGGCTCGGCGGCCAGCACGACCAGCGCCGGGACGGCCAGCCCCAGGACGGACGGCGCCCGCTCCGTCACCGCGCCGTCGTCGCGGACGACACCAGGGCACGGATCGCCGCCATCGTCGCCTCGCGGTCCAGGTGCGAGGTGAAGCCCGCCGCGGCCCGGTGCCCGCCGCCGCCCAGCGCCATCGCGACACGGGCGACGTCGGTGCCGCCGCGCGAGCGCAGCGACACCGCCCACGAGCCGTCGTCCTGTCCCTTGAGCACGCAGGCGACGTCGGCCTCGGCGGTCGACCGGACGACGTCGACCAGCGCCTCGAGCTGCTCGCCGGGCAGGCCGTGCCCGGCCGCCTCAGCGGTGCTCGACCAGGTCCACACCAGCCCGGCGCCGACGCCGGGCTCGAGCACCGCCCGCCCGGTCACCGCCGACAGCAGCCGCAGCCAGCCGAACGGGGCGGTGTCGAACAGCCGCTGGCTGATGGCCGCGTGGTCGATGCCGGTGGACAGCAGCCGGGCGGCCAGCACGTGGGTGTCCGGCCGGGTGCTGCTGAAGCGGAAGGAGCCGGTGTCGGCGGCCAGGCCGGCGTACAGCACCGTGGCCAGGCCGGCGTCGAGGGCGACGCCGAGCTCGTCGAGCAGGCCGGCGACGAGGACGACGGTCGCCGGGGCGGCCGGGTCGACCAGCCGCACGTCCCCGAAGCCGGGGTTGCTCGCGTGGTGGTCGACGACGACGGAGGTGCCGGCGTCGCCGAGCAGCGCGGCCAGCTCGCCCAGGCGGGCGGGCGAGGCGGCGTCGAGGCTGACGAAGACGTCCGGGGACGCGGGGACGGCGGTCGAGGGCACCAGGCCCTCGGTCCCGGGCAGCCAGCCGAGCGAGTCCGGCAGCACGGGGCGGCCGGGGAACGTGGCGGTCACCCGGGCGCCGCGGCGGCGCAGCCCCTCGGCGAGGGCCAGGGTGCTGCCCAGCGCGTCGGCGTCGGGCTGCACGTGCCCGCTGAGCACGACGGTGGCGCCGGTGTCGGCGGCCGCGGCCAGCACGGCGGCCGGGGTGCGCAGGGGCACCCCGGCGGTCGGCGCGGTCACGGGTCAGGCGTCGGGGCCGGGATCGGCCACCGGGGGTGCGTTGCGGTCCTCGGTCACCCGCCCGCCCCCGGGCGGCAGCGGCGGGCCGCCGTCGTCGGGCTCGTCCTCCGCGATGGAGGGCACCGCCCCGATCTGGCCCTCGCGGCCGCCGTCGGTGGGGTCGCCGGCGTTCGGCTCGGCCCGCCCGCCGAGCTCCGAGCGGCCCTGCCCCTCCCCGGGGAGGTACGGGTCCGGGTCGTTCTCGCTCACGAGGCACTCCTGTGCTCGGGGGACGTGCTGACGTCGGCGTCGGAGGTCTCGTCGTCCTCCTCCGGGTGCCGGTAGGGGTCGGCCTCGCCGGCGTAGGTGGCGTGCTCGCGCAGGCGGGCGAGCTCGGCGTCGGCGTGCCGGACCCGCTCGAGGGCCTCGTCGAGCTCGCGCGCGGTGTCGGGCACGTGGTCGGCGACGAAGGTCAGCGTCGGCACGAACTTGATGCCGGTCTGCCGGCCCACGGTCGAGCGCAGCACCCCGGTGGCCGAGGCGAGCGCCTTGGCGGAGTCCGCGACGGCGGTGGCGTCGCCGTAGACGGTGTAGAAGACGGTGGCCTCGCGCAGGTCGCTGGTCACCCGCGCGTCGGTCACGGTGACCATGCCCAGCCGGGGGTCCTTGATCTGGGACTCGATCGCGGCGGAGACGATCTGTCGGATGCGCACCGCGAGCTTGCGGGCGCGGGCGGGGTCGGCCACGGCGGACCTCCGGGGGTCGGGGCGTCGAGGACGCCGGTGGACAGTGGGCGGCCCCCTCGCAGGGGCCCGCCCCGAGCCTGCGAGGGGTGGGGGGCGAGGGGGTCCTTCATCAGGCGTCGGTGTCGGAGAACAGCTGCCGGTGCGTCGACAGCAGCGTCACCTCCGGCCGCTCGGCCAGCAACCGCTCGCAGGCGTCGAGGACGTCGGTCACCTGGCCGGCGTCCCCCGCGACGGTGGCGACGCCGACCTGCACGCGGCGGTGCAGGTCGACGTCGCCCACCTCGGCCGCGGCCACGGCGAAGCGGCGCCGCAGCTCGGCCACGATGGGCCGGACCACGGCGCGCTTGCCCTTGAGCGAGTGGACGTCGCCCAGCAGCAGGTCGGCGGTGAGCGTGCCGGTGAACACGCTTACCGCCTCCCTGGTGCCTGACGACGTCGATCACGTGCCGGTGTGGCCCCCTCGCAGGGCCCCGCCACGAGCCTGCGAGTGGTGGGGGGCGAGGGGGCCCTTCGTCAATCGCGCGGCTTCTCGCGGACCTCGAAGGTCTCGATGACGTCCTCGACCTTGACGTCGTTGAACGACCCCAGGCCGATACCGCACTCGTAGCCCTCGCGGACCTCGGTGACGTCGTCCTTGAAGCGGCGCAGCGACTCGACCGTCAGGTTGTCGGCGATCACCACACCGTCGCGGATGACCCGGGCCTTCGAGTTCCGGGTGATCGTGCCGCTGCGGACGATCGAGCCCGCGACGTTGCCGATGCGCGGCACCCGGAAGACCTCGCGGATCTCCGCCGTGCCGAGCTCGACCTCCTCGAACTCCGGCTTGAGCATGCCCTTGAGGGCCGCTTCGATCTCCTCGATCGCCGAGTAGAGGACCGAGTAGTACCGGACGTCGACGCCCTCGCGGTTGGCGAGCTCGGTGGCCTGGCCCTCGGCCCGGACGTTGAAGCCGATGACGATGACGTCGTCGGCCAGCGCCAGGTCGATGTCGCTCTTGCTGATCGCGCCGACGCCGCGGTGGATGACCCGCAGCGAGACGTCGTCGCTCACCTCGATCTTCATGAGCGCGTCCTCGAGCGCCTCGACGGTGCCCGAGTTGTCGCCCTTGATGATCAGGTTGAGCTGGCGGTTCTCCTTCAGCGCGGCGTCGAGGTCCTCGAGGCTGATCCGCTTGCGCATCGAGGCGTTCTGCGCGTTGCGGATGCGGGCCTGCCGCCGGTCGGCGATCTGCCGGGCGACCCGGTCCTCCTCGACGACGAGGAAGGTGTCACCGGCACGCGGCACCGAGGTGAGACCGACGACCTGGACCGGGCGGGCCGGCGTGGCCTCCTTGAGCTTCGCGCCGTGCTCGTCGAGCAGCGACCGCACGCGGCCGAAGGCGTCACCGGCGACCAGCGAGTCACCGACCCGCAGGGTGCCGCGCTGGACCAGCACCGTGGCGACGGGGCCACGGCCACGGTCGAGCTTGGCGTCGATGACGACGCCCTGGGCGTCCATCTCGGTGTTGGCGCGCAGGTCGAGCGCGGCGTCCGCGGTGAGCAGGATCGCCGCCAGCAGGTCGTCCAGACCCTGCCGGGTGACCGCCGAGACGTCGACGAACATCGTGTCGCCGCCGTACTCCTCGGCCACCAGCCCGTACTCGGTGAGCTGCTGGCGGATCTTGGCGGGGTTGGCCCCCTCCTTGTCCACCTTGTTCACCGCGACCACGATCGGCACCTCGGCGGCCTGGGCGTGGTTGAGCGCCTCGACCGTCTGCGGCATGACGCCGTCGTCGGCGGCGACCACCAGGACGACGATGTCGGTGACCTTCGCGCCACGGGCACGCATCGCGGTGAACGACTCGTGACCCGGGGTGTCGATGAAGGTGATCGCCCGCTCCTGGCCGTCCAGCTCGGTGGCGATCTGGTACGCACCGATGTGCTGGGTGATGCCGCCGGCCTCCCGCGCCACCACGTTGGTGTTGCGGACGGCGTCGAGCAGCTTCGTCTTGCCGTGGTCGACGTGACCCATGACCGTGACGACCGGCGGACGGGTCTCCCAGTCCTCCTCGTCGCCCTCGTCACCGAAGGTCAGGTCGAAGGTCTCGAGGAGCTCGCGGTCCTCGTCCTCCGGGCTGACGACCTCGATGTTCCAGCCGATCTCGGCACCGAGCAGCTGCAGCGTGTCCTCGTTCACCGACTGCGTCGCGGTGACCATCTCGCCCAGGTGGAACAGGGCGGTCACCAGCGCGGCCGGCTGGGCGCCGATGCGCTCGGCCAGGTCGGTCAGCGAGGCGCCGCGGGGCAGCCGGACGGTCTGCCCGTTGCCGCGGGGCAGGCTGACGCCGCCCATGCTGGGCGCCGCCATCTGGTCGAACTCCTGGCGCCGCTGCTTCTTGCTCTTGCGCCCGCGGACCGGACCGCGGCCACCCGGACGCCCGAAGGCACCCGCGGTGCCCGCACCGGAGCCGCCACGACCACGGCCGCGGCCACCGCCGCCGCCGCCGCCGCGGAAACCACCGCCGGCCGGCGCACCGGCACCGGGGCCACCGCCGCCGGGACGGAAACCGCCACCGCCACCGCCGCCGGGACCACCGGGACGGCCGCGGCCACCGGCACCACCGGGGCCGCCGGGACGGCCGGCACCGGCCGGACGCGGCGGCATCATGCCCGGGTTCGGCCGGGGCGGCATCATGCCCGGGTTCGGCCGGGGACCACCCGGACCGGCCGCGGGACGCGGACCACCCGCACCGGGACCCGGACGCGGGCCACCGGGACGGGGACCACCGGCGCCGGGTGCCGGGCGCGGACCGCCGGCACCGGGACCCGGACGCGGGCCACCCGCCGCCGGGCCCGGACGCGGGCCACCGGCAGCCGGACCCGGACGCGGGGCGCTGCTGAAGGGGTTGTTGCCCGGCCGCGGGGCCGGACGCGGGCCCGGACGCGGGCCGGCACCCGGGGCGCCGGGCGCGGCACCGCCGGGACGGGCCCCACCGGGAGCCGCCGGGCGCGGGGCACCCGGACGCGCGGGACCGGGGACGGGGCCACC
>NZ_JBHSGR010000038.1:0-16572 GCF_042654585.1 Geodermatophilus arenarius | reverse complement strand
CGACGACCGCCTCCGCGGCGGCCGCGGCCTCGGCGGCGGGCGCCGACGCGGCGGCCGGGTCGTCCGCGGCCTCCCCGGCGGGGGCGGTGCCGGTGGGCGCCAGCGGGCGGACGCGGGTGTCGGCACCCCGCAGGCCGGAGCTGACCTCGGCGAGCAGGTCGGCGAGCTCGACGTCGAGGGCGTCGCAGATGGAGGCGAGCAGCTCGGAGGAGGCCTCCTTCTGCCCGCGCTCCACCTCGGAGAGGTAGCCCAGGCTCACCCGGGCGGCACCGGAGACGTCACGCAGCGTGCGCCGCTGCTGCAGCCGGTGACCGCGCAGGGTCCGCCCGAGCTGGGTGCGCAGCAGCGTCATGGCCGTCTCCTGTCTGGCAGAGGGAAGAGCGGCGGCACCCCCGGGTGCCGTGCGCCCACGGTACGCGGCCCGCCCACCCGGGACCGAGCCGGCGCGGACGCGTCCGCTCATGGCGTAACACCGCAGGCGGGCGCGGCCTTCCCGGCGACTACGCCGCGGTGTCGGTGACCGAGCCGGTGGGCCCGGCGGCACGCCGCGCGGCGGCGGCGCGCACGGCCCGGGCACTGGAGCGGCGCAGGGTGAGCGCCCGGTAGACGTAGTCGAGGCCCGTGACCAGCGTGAGCGCGACCGCGGCCGCCATGACCCACCAGCGGGCGCTGGCCAGCGCCCCGGTCAGCGGCAGGGTGTACAGCCCGATGGCCAGGGCCTGGACGACGGTCTTGGCCTTGCCGCCGCGGCTGGCGGCGATGACGCCGTGCCGGATGACCCAGAACCGCAGCAGGGTCACGCCGACCTCGCGGACGAGGATGGTCAGCGTCACCCACCAGGGCAGCAGCCCGAGCACCGACAGCCCGACCAGCGCGGTCCCGGTGAGCGCCTTATCCGCGATCGGGTCGGCGAGCTTGCCGAACTCGGTCACCTGGCCGGTTCGGCGCGCGATGAGCCCGTCGTAGCGGTCGGTGATGATCGCCAGCGCGAAGAACACCGTCGCCCACACGCGGCGGTCGTCGTCCATGCCGCCGTCGGACAGCAGCAGGACGGCGAACACCGGCACCAGGGCCAACCGGAGGACGGTGAGCGCGTTCGGCAGGTTGACCAGCCTGGCCGACTGCGGCGGGGTCGCCGCCGGGTCCGGCAGGACGGCGCTCACCGCGCGGTCACCGCCCGGCCGGGAGGGCGGCGGGCTCGAGGGCGGCCGCGACCAGGTCGACGCCCTCGGTGCCGACCACCTCGGCCGTGAGCAGCTGCCCGGGCCGGGCGTCGGCGGGGACGCGGGTCACCGTGGTCGTGCCGTCGGCGTCGGGGTCCTGGTGCGCGGCGTGGCCGGCCCAGACGCCCGGCCCCTCCTCCGCGGACAGGTCCTCGGTGAGCAGCACCTCGACGCGCTCGCCGACGCGGTCCTCGGCGCGCTGGGCGGTGAGCTCCTCGACCAGGTCGGTGATCCGCCGGACGCGGGCGTCGATCTCGGCGCGGCCGAGCTTGCCCGGCAGGCCGATCGCCTCGGTGCCCTCCTCGTCGGAGTAGCCGAAGACCCCGACGGCGTCGAGGCGGCCCTCGGTGAGGAAGCGCTCGAGCTCGGCGACGTCGTCCTCGGTCTCCCCCGGGAAGCCGAGGATGACGTTGGTGCGGAACCCGGCCGTGGGCGCCAGCGACCGGGCGCGCTCGATCAGGGCGAGGAAGTCGTCGGTGCCGCCGAACCGGCGCATCCGGCGCAGCAGGCCGGGCGAGGAGTGCTGGAACGACAGGTCGAAGTAGGGCGCGACGCCCTCGGTCGCGGCGATGACCTCGAGCAGGCCCGGGCGCAGCTCGGCGGGCTGCAGGTAGGCCACCCGCACCCGGGCGATCCCCTCGACCGCGGCCAGCTGCGGCAGCAGCCGCTCCAGCGAGCGCAGGTCGCCGAGGTCCTTGCCGTAGGAGGTGGAGTTCTCGCTGACCAGCACCAGCTCGGTCACGCCCTGCTCGGCCAGCCAGCGGGCCTCGCCGAGGACCTCGGCCGGGGGCCGGGAGACGAACGAGCCGCGGAAGGTCGGGATGGCGCAGAAGGCGCACCGCCGGTCGCAGCCGGAGGCGAGCTTGAGCGCGGCGGAGGGGCCGGAGGCCAGCCGGCGGCGCTGCACCCAGCCGTGGCCGGGGATGGCCGGGGCCTCCGCGGAGGCGGCCGCGGCGGTGCGGGCGACCGGGCTGATCGGCAGGAGCGTGCGGCGGTCGCGCGGCGAGTGCGGGACCAGCGGCCGGCCGGCGAGGACGTCGTCGAGCCGGTCGCCGATCGCGGCGTAGTCGTCGAAGCCGAGGACGGTGGCCTCGGGCAGCGCCTCGGCCAGCTCGGAGCCGTAGCGCTCGGCCATGCACCCGACGGCGACCACCTCGGCGCCGCTGTCGGTGGCCGCGAGGACGGCGTCGACCGAGTCCTTCTTCGCCGACTCGATGAACCCGCAGGTGTTGACCAGGACGGCGTCGGCGCCCTCGGGGTCCTCGACCAGTCGGTAGCCGTCGGCGGCCAGGCGGCCGGCCAGCTCCTCCGAGTCGACCTCGTTGCGGGCGCAGCCGAGGGTCACCACCGCCACCGTGCGGGCAGGGCTGGGCGGAGCTGTCACCGGCCCATCGTAGTCGAAGGACCCTCCTGGCCCCCACGGCTCACGGGGACGCCGCGGGCCCCTGCTGGAGGGGCGCCGCACGACGCCTCGGCCGCGGCGCTCACGCCTCGGTGGGCAGGGTCCCGCCACGCAGTGTGAACAGGACCGACTCCAGCTCGTCGGGCTTGACCAGCACGTCGCGGGCCTTGGAGCCCTCGGACGGGCCGACGACGCCCCGGGTCTCCATGAGGTCCATGAGCCGGCCGGCCTTGGCGAAGCCGACCCGCAGCTTGCGCTGCAGCATCGACGTCGAGCCGAACTGGCTCGTGACGACGAGGTCGACCGCCTGGCACAGGAGGTCCAGGTCCCCGCCGATGTCCTCGTCGATCTCCTTCTTCTCGCCCTGCGCGGCGCTGAAGACCTCCTCGCGGTACTCCGGCTCGGCCTGGCGCTTGGTGAACTCGACGACCGCCTCGATCTCGGCGTCGGACACGTAGGCGCCCTGCACGCGGATCGGCTTGCCGGCGCCGATCGGCAGGAACAGGGCGTCGCCCATGCCGATCAGCTTCTCCGCGCCGGGCTGGTCGAGGATGACCCGGCTGTCGGTGAGGCTGGAGGTGGAGAACGCCAGCCGCGAGGGCACGTTGGCCTTGATGAGGCCGGTGACGACGTCGACGGAGGGCCGCTGGGTGGCGAGCAGGAGGTGGATGCCGGCCGCGCGCGCCTTCTGGGTGATGCGGACGATCGACTCCTCGACGTCGCGCGGGGCGACCATCATGAGGTCGGCGAGCTCGTCGACGATCGCGAGGATGTAGGGGTAGGGCCGGTAGACCCGCTCGCTGCCGGGCGGCGCCACGATCTCGCCGCGCTCGACCTTGCGGTTGAAGTCGTCGATGTGCCGGACGCCGGACGCCCGCATGTCCTGGTAGCGCTGCTCCATCTCCTCGACCAGCCAGGCCAGCGCGGTGGCCGCCTTCTTCGGGTCGGTGATGATCGGCGTGATTAGGTGCGGGATGCCGTCGTAGGGCGTGAGCTCGACCATCTTCGGGTCGACCAGGATCATCCGCAGCTGGTCGGGCGTGGCCCGCAGCAGCAGCGACACCAGCACCGAGTTGACGCAGCTGGACTTGCCGGAGCCGGTGGCGCCGGCGACCAGCAGGTGCGGCATCTTCGCGAGGTTGGCGCAGACGAAGCCGCCCTCGATGTCCTTGCCCAGGCCCACGAGCATCGGGTGCGGGTCCTGCTTGGCCACGTTCGAGCGCATGACGTCGCCGAGGCTGACGGTCTCGCGGTCGGTGTTGGGCACCTCGACGCCGACCGCGGACTTGCCCGGGATCGGGGCGAGGATGCGGATGTTGTCGTTGGCGACCGCGTACGCGAGGTTCTTGGTCAGCGCGGTGATCTTCTCGACCTTGACCGCGGGGCCGAGCTCGATCTCGTAGCGGGTGACCGTCGGGCCGCGGGTGAAGCTGGTGACGGCGGCGTCGACGTTGAACTGCTCGAGGACGCCGGTGATCGCCTCGATGGCGGCGTCGTTGGCCTGGGAACGGGCCCGCGGCGGCGTGCCCGGGCGCAGCGAGTTGATCGAGGGCAGCACGTAGTCGCCCTCGACCGGCTCGATGACCAGCTGCTGGGGCTCCTCGACCGGCGGGAGCTCCTCCGGCGGCGCCGTCCGGTCGACGACGGCGGGCCGCCGGCCCGCGGCGGGCGCCGGCTCGGGGGCGGGCTCGTGCCGGACGGCCTCCCGCACGTCCGCGGTCGGCACGTGGTCGATCGGGCCCGTGGTGGTGAGGTCGGGCGAGTCGCCCTCGGCGAGCGCCTCGGCCAGCGCCGCGCGCTTGGAGCGGCGCGGCTTGACCGGCTCGGCCGGCTCCTCCTCGGCCCAGTCCTCGTCGTAGCCGTCCTCGTCCCACTCCTCGTCACCGCCCCGGCCGACGAGCTCGCGCAGCCGCTCGGGCACCTGGTGCAGGGGGGTCCCGGTGAGCACCAGGAGCGCGAAGACGGCGAGCAGGGAGAGCAGGACGACGGCGACGACGGCGCCGAGCCCCGCGGTCAGCGGCGTCCCGACCGCCCAGCCGACCAGGCCGCCCGAGCCGGGCTCGCCGGCCATCGGGTCGGCGGGGGTGCCGACGACGGACGCGATGCCGAGCACCGCGAGCGTGGCGCACACCCAGCCGATGGCCAGCCGGCCGCGGGCCTCCGGACGCGGGGCGCGGCGCAGCAGCCGCAGCGCGACGAGGAACAGCAGCGCCGGCAGCACCACGAGCAGGGAGCCGACGATCCAGCGGACGCCGTCGGCGAGGCCGGCGCCCACGGGGCCGATGCCGTCGAACCACGCGGCGGCGCCGAGGACGACGGCGAGCCCGAGGACGGCGAGGCCGGCCCCGTCGCGGCGGTGCTCGGGGGCCAGCGGCTCGGCCTCCTCCGGGCGGGCGATCGAGCGGGCCAGCCCACCGGCACCGCGGGCGAGCAGGGACCAGGCACCCGCGGCCGCCCGGAACGCGCCCGCCGCCGCGCCCGGCCCCTGCTTGGGGGCGGGTCTGCGGGCGGGCGGCTTGCGGTTGCCGTTGCGGGCGGGCGTGCGCGAGGCCGGCCGCTTGCCGGAGGCCGTCGACCCGGACCGGCCCTTCGGGGCCGAGCCGGCCGGCCGGCGCGAGGGCGTGGTGCGGGCAGGCATGTGTCGACGGTAGCCGCCGGCCGGCGTCCTCCCAGGAAGGCGCGTGCTCGTGTCCCCGGCCTACGGTCGCTGCATGCCGACCTCCTCCCCCGTGCCGTACGGCAGCTGGCCGACCCCGATCACCTCGGCACTCGTCGTCCGCGCGGCGGCGCGCCTCGGCGAGGTCGCCGTCGACGGCGGCGACGTCTGGTGGTCCGAGTCACGCCCCGGCGAGGGCGGCCGGTCGGCGCTGGTCCGGCGCTCGGCCGACGGCACCACGACCGACGCCCTCCCCTCCCCCTGGAACGCCCGCACCCGGGTGCACGAGTACGGCGGGGCGGCGTGGACGGTCGCGGGCGGCACGCTGTGGTTCACCTACTTCGACGACCAGCGGCTGTACCGGCTGTCCCCCGGCGACGACGGCCCGGTCGCCGTCACGCCCGAGCCGGACCTGCCGGCCGGGGTGCGGTACGCCGACCTGACCCCGGACGCCGGCGGTGCGCTGCTCGCCGTCCGCGAGACGCACGCCGCCTCCGGCGCCGCGGCCGACGTCGTCGACGAGGTGGTGCGGCTGGCGCCGGACGGCACCGCCGAGGTGCTGGTCAGCGGGCCGGACTTCGTCTCCGACCCCCGGCCCGGCCCGGGCGGGCAGCTGGCCTGGCTGCAGTGGGACCACCCGGACATGCCCTGGGACGCCGCGCAGCTGGTCGTCCGCGCCGCCGACGGCACCGAGACCGTGGTCGCGGGCGGCCCGGGCGAGTCGGCGGTGCAGCCCACCTGGGCCGACGACGGCACCCTCTGGTTCTGCTGCGACCGGACCGACGTGTGGTCGCTGTGGCGGTGGCGGCCGGGCGGCGGGGCGGAGCTGGTCCTCGACACCGGCACCGAGATCGCCGGGCCGCAGTGGGTCTTCGGCGCCCGCCGGTTCGTCCTGCTGCCCGGCGGCCGGGTGGTCGCCGCGGCCGGCGGCGAGGGCGGGGACCGGCTGGTCGTCGTCGAGGCCGACGGGACCACGCGGGAGGTGCCGCTGCCCGGGTGGACCGCCCTGCGGTACCTCACCGCGCACGGCGACGGCGTCGTATGCGTGGCCGGCAGCCCGGCGAGCGAGCCGGTCGTGCTGCGCGCGGACCTCTCCGGGCGCGGCGAGGTCCTGCGCCCGGCGCGCGACCTCGGGCTGGACCCGGCGTGGTTCTCCGCGCCGCAGCACCTGACCTTCCCGACCGAGGAGCGCGGCACCGGCATCGCCGAGGCGCACGCCGCGGTCTACCCGCCGGCGAACCCGGAGGCCCGCGCGCCCGAGGGGGACCTGCCGCCGCTGATCGTGATGGTGCACGGCGGGCCGACGTCGGCCCACCCGCGCGTGCTGGACCTGGAGATCCAGTACTTCACCTCGCGCGGCTTCTGCGTCGCGCACGTCGACTACCGCGGCTCCACCGGCTACGGCCGCCGCTACCGCGACGCGCTGCAGGGCCGGTGGGGCGTCGTCGACCTCGACGACGTCGTCGCCTGCGCGCAGCACCTCGCCGACGCCGGCCGGGTGGACCCCGCCCGCATGGCCATCCGCGGCGGCTCGGCCGGCGGCTACACGACGCTGGCCGCGCTCACCCTGCGGCCGGGCGTCTTCACCGCCGGCGCCAGCCACTTCGGCGTGGCCGACCTGGGCGCCCTGGCCTCGGACACCCACAAGTTCGAGTCCCGCTACCTCGACGGGCTGGTCGCGCCGTGGCCCGAGGGCGCCGACGTGTACGCCGAGCGCTCACCCATCACGCAGGTCGACGCGCTGGACACCCCGCTGGCGGTGTTCCAGGGCGCCGAGGACCGCGTCGTCCCGCCGGAGCAGGCCGAGGTGATGGTCGCGGCGCTGCGGGAGAAGGGCGTGCCGCACGCCTACCTGCTGTTCGACGGCGAGCAGCACGGCTTCCGGCGTGCGGAGAACATCCGCGCCGCCCTCGACGGGGAGCTGTCCTTCTACGCGCAGGTCTGGGGCTTCACGCTGCCGGAGGAGGGGATCGCGCCGGTGACCGTCGTCCGGTGAACCGCCGCGGCCCGGCGTGCGTACGTCCTCGGGACGGGGGACCCGGGAGGAGGCGCGGATGGCCAGGCGGGCACCGGCGGCACCGCTGGACGTGCGGGCGGCCTACGCCGCCCACGGCGCCGAGCTCTACCGCTTCGCGCTGCGCCAGCTCGGCGACGGCGGCGCGGCGCAGGACGTCGTCCAGGAGGTGTTCCTCCGCGCCTGGCGCGCCTCCGGCTCGTTCGACCCGCAGCTGGCGAGCCTGCGCACGTGGCTGTTCGCCATCGCCCGCAACGTGGTGGTCGACGAGGCCCGCCGGTTCGCCGTCCGGCCGTGGCAGCGGCAGCTGACCGACGACGCGGCGTCCGACGCGCCGCCCGTGGCTGCCGCCGACGAGGCGCTGGTGGACGCCTGGGTGGTCGAGGAGGCGCTGCGCCGGATCAGCGAGGAGCACCGGACGGCGATCGTGCAGACGCACCTGCGCGGCCGGCCGCACGCAGAGGTGGCCGCTGAGCTCGGCGTGCCGGTCGGGACGGTCCGCAGCCGGGTGTTCTACGGGCTCAAGGCCTTGCGCCTGGCCCTCGACGAGATGGGGGTCGAGCCGTGAGCGGTCCGCGCGGGGACGAGCACCGGGAGCTGCGCGAGCTGCTCGGCGCCTACGCGCTGGGTGCCCTCGGGCCGGCCGAGCGTGACCGCGTGCGCGCCCACCTCGACGGATGTCCCGGCTGCCGCGCCGAGCTCGCCGAGATCGCGCCGCTGGCCGCGCGGCTGGCCCGCGTCGACCCCGACGCGCTCGACGCCACCCCCACTCCCCCGCCGGACCTCGGCGCCCGCGTGCTCGGCCGGATCGCCGAGGAGGAACGGCGGCGGGTGCTCCCGCTGCGGCGGGCGGGGACGCGCCGACGGGTGCTGGCGGCCACGGCGGTGGCCGGGGTGGCCGCGGCCGGTGGCGCCGTCGGCTGGCTGGTGCGGCCGGTGCCCGACCCGCCCCCGCTCGAGCCGGTCGCGGTCCAGGCCGTGGCTCCCGGCGTGCAGGCGCGCGCGGACCTGGTGCCGCACACCTGGGGCGTGGAGGTGAAGCTGACCGGTACCGGGTTCGAGGACGGCGAGGTCTACCGCGTCGCGGTCACCGACGACGCCGGGCGCGAGGTGCCCGCAGGGGAGTTCCTCGGCGTCGGCGGAGTCGAGCTGCGCTGCAACCTCAACTCCTCGGTGCTGCGCGCCGACGCCGTCGGCTTCGAGGTGGTCGACGCCGACGGCGACGTGGTGGTCCGCTCCGACTTCTGAGGGAGAGGGGGCGCCGACCCCCGTGCCCGACGCCCCCTCCCCGGATCAGGCCTCGCCGGGGACGGTGCGCCCGTCGACGGTGAAGCCGGTGCCGGCGCCGTCCTGGAACACGTCCGGGCCGGTGGGCGCGGTGTTGGCGCGGATGGTCGTGTGGGTGACGGTCATGGTCCCGGCCGCGGAGTTCCACAGCCCCCCGCCCTCGGTCGCGGCGGTGTTGCCGGTGACCGTGCCGCGGTCCACGCGGACGGTGCCGGCGCCGGTCAGGTGCAGGCCGCCGCCGTTGCCCGGGCCCGCGCCCGTGGTGTTGCCGGTGAGCTCGGTCCGCTCCAGTGTCGTGGTACCGGTGTCGGCCTCGACGCCGCCGCCGGCCCGACGCGCGCTGTTGCCCGCGACCACCGAGCGGGTGACGGTCAGCGTGCCGCTGTCGTTGAGCAGCCCGCCACCGGAGCCCGAGGCGCCGTCGGCGACGTTGCCGCGGACCTCGGTGCGGTCGACCGTCAGCGACCCACCGTCGTTGAACAACCCGCCGCCGCCGTTGTCGGCCGCTGGGCCGGCGGCGCGGTTGCCGGTGACGGTGCTGCGCTCGACCGTCATGGTCCCGGCCGCGGAGTTCCACAACCCGCCGCCCTCCGCCGCGGCGGTGTTGCCGGTGACCGTGCTGCGGTCGACGTGCACGGTGCCGGCGCCGGTCAGGTGCAGGCCGCCGCCGTTGCCCGGGCCCGCGCCCGTGGTGTTGTGCGACAGCGTCGAGCGGGTGACGGTCGTCGCCGACCCGGCGACCGCCTCGATGCCGCCGCCGGCGCGGGCGGCGGTGTTGCCGGTGACGGTGCTGCGGTCGAGGACGAGGGTCCCGGCGTTGAGGACGCCGCCGCCGGAGGCGCCGCCGGTGGCGCCCGGCGCGCCGGGGGCCACGCCGCCGGTGACGGTGGTGCCCCGCAGCGTCAGCGAGCCGCCGGGCCGGACGTCGAACACCCGGTCCAGGCCGGCTGCGTCGACGGTGGCACCGCGCCCCTCGACGACGAGCCGGCCGGTGACGTCGAGGTCGCCGGCGGCCGCGGTGTCGTCCTGGCCGGACAGCGCGAGGCGGTACGTGCGGTCGGACAGCACGATCGTGCCCGAGCCGGCGGCGTTGGCCGCCTGCACCGCGGCGCGCAGGGAGCCGGGGCTCCCGTCGGCGGTGGTCGTGACGCCGCTCCCGCCGGAGGAGCCCGGGCCGCCGGCCGCGGCCGGGGTCGCGGTGAGCAGCAGCAGGGCGAACGCCGACGCGCCGGCCGCGGTGCCGGCGCGCAGGGTCGTGGGTCGCATGGCAGTCCCCTCGGTCCGCGGCGCCCGCCAGCCGGGCGCCGCTCACGAGGGGGTACGGCCGCGGCCGCCGCCCCGTTCAGACCGCCGGGATCACACCTCGAGGACGGTCGGGATGATCATCGGGCGGCGGCGGTGGGTGTCGGACACCCACTTGCCGACCGTCCGGCGGATCGTCTGCGACAGCCGGTGGGCGTCGCGCTGACCGTCGGCGAGGTCCCGCTTGAGGTTGTCCTCGACCAGGTGCAGCACCTCGTCGAAGGCACTCGGGTCGTCGGAGAAGCCGCGGGTGGACAGGTGCACCGGCCGGACGATCGTGCCCGTCGAGGGCTCGATCACCACGGTGAGCGCCACGAAGCCCTCGTCGCCGAGGATGCGCCGCTCCTGCAGCGACTCCTCGCCGACGTCGCCCACGTTGAGCCCGTCGACGTAGACGTTGCCCACCGGCACCGACCCGGTGATCGAGGCCTTGCCGTCGACCAGGTCCACCACCACGCCGTCCTCGGCGAGGATGACCCGGTCGGTGGTCATGCCGGTCTCCTCGGCCAGCGCGGCGTGCGCCCGCAGGTGCCGCCACTCCCCGTGCACCGGCATGAGGTAGCGCGGCTTGGCGACGTTGAGCAGCGTCCGCAGCTCGCCGGCGGGGGCGTGCCCGGAGACGTGCACGCGGGCGGTCTCCTTGTGCACGACGGTGGCGCCGAGCCGAGCCAGCCCGTTGATGACCTTGTAGACGGCGGTCTCGTTGCCGGGCACCAGCGAGGAGGCGAGCACGATGGTGTCGCCGGCCTCGATGGTGACCTGGTGGTGCTCGCCGCGGGCCATGCGCCCGAGCGCGGACAGCGGCTCGCCCTGCGAGCCGGTGCTGATGAGCACCACCTGCTCCGGCGGCATGCTCGTCGCCTCGTCCAGGCTCACCATCAGCCCCGGCGCGACCCGCAGCAGGCCGAGGTCCCGGGCGACGCCCATGTTGCGGACCATCGAGCGGCCGACCAGGGCGACCTTGCGGCCGTGCATCTCGGCGGCGTCGAGCACCTGCTGGATGCGGTGCACGTGGCTGGCGAAGCTGGAGACGATCAGCCGCTGGGTGGCGCGGCGGAAGACGTCCTCGAGCACCGGCCCGATCGACCGCTCGGAGGTGACGAACCCGGGGATCTCGGCGTTGGTGGAGTCGGCCAGCAGCAGGTCGATGCCCTCGAGGCCCAGCCGAGCGAAGGCGCCGAGGTCGGTGAGGACGCCGTCGAGCGGGAGCTGGTCCATCTTGAAGTCGCCGGTGTGCACCAGCACGCCCGCGGGCGTGTGCACGGCGACGGCCAGCGCGTCGGGGATCGAGTGGTTGACCGCGATGAACTCGCAGTGGAACGGCCCGGCGACGTGGTCGTCGCCCGCCGCGACCTCGACCAGCGTCGGCACCAGCCGGTGCTCACGCAGCTTGGCCGCCACCAGGGCGAGGGTGAACCGCGAGCCGACCAGCGGGATGTCCCCGCGCAGCCGCAGCAGGTAGGGGATCGCGCCGATGTGGTCCTCGTGCCCGTGGGTGAGGACGACGGCGACGACGTCGTCGAGGCGGTGCTCGATGACCCCGAAGTCGGGGAGGATCAGGTCGACGCCGGGCTGCTCCGCCTCGGGGAAGAGCACCCCGCAGTCGATGACCAGCAGCTTCCCGTCGAACTCGACCACGGCCATGTTGCGGCCGATCTCGCCGAGCCCGCCCAGCGCGATGACCCGCAGGCCGCCGGCGGGCAGCGGGGGCGGCGTCTTGAGGTCCAGGTGCGGCTGACCGGCGGTGCCGGCGGTGCTCACGGTCACGGGGTGGCGCTCACAGGGCTCACAGGGGGATGCCTCCGTCGGCGAGGTCGGCGCGCAGCTGCGCGATCTGCTCGGGCGTGGCGTCGACGAGCGGGGGGCGCACGGGGCCGGCGGGCAGCCCCAGCTCGCGCAGCGCCGCCTTCACCATGATGACGCCCTGGGTGCGGAAGATGCCGGTGTACAGCGGCAGCAGGGTCTCGTTGACCTCGCGCGCCTTGGCCAGGTCGCCGGACTCCACCGCGGCGATGAGCTCGGCGAGCCGGGGGCCGGCCAGGTGGCCGACCACGCTCACCACGCCGACGGCGCCGAGGGCCAGCATCGGCAGGTTGACCATGTCCTCGCCGCAGTAGTAGGCGAGGTCGGTGCGGGCCAGCGTCCAGGCGAGCGCGCCGAAGTCGCCCTTGGCGTCCTTCACCGCGACGATGCGCGGGTGCTCGGCGGCGCGGACCAGCGTCTCCACCTCGATCGGCACGACCGAGCGGGGCGGGATGTCGTAGAGCATCACCGGCAGGTCGGTGGAGTCGGCGACCGCGGTGAAGTGGCGCAGCAGCCCGGCCTGCGGCGGCTTGTTGTAGTACGGGGTGACGACGAGCAGGCCGTCCGCCCCCAGCCGCTCGGCCCGGCGCGCGTTCTCGATGGTGTGCGCGGTGTCGTTGGTGCCCACGCCCGCGACCACGGAGGCGCGGTCGCCCACCGCGTCGATGACCGCCTCGAGGACGGCGTGCTGCTCGCCGTCGCTGAGCGTGGGAGCCTCCCCGGTGGTGCCGAGGACGACGAGGCCGTCGTGGGCCTGCCGGTCGACCAGGTGCGCGGCCAGCTCCTGGGCCCCGGCGAGGTCGATCGAGCCGTCCTCCGCGAGCGGGGTGACCATCGCCGTGACGACGCGTCCGAACGGCCGGGCGGGGTCGGTGGTCATGCGGAGGAATCTACCGACCGGCCGCGGGCGTCCCGGTCCCGGCAGCGTCCCGGCGGAACTCGGAGACGGCGTACCGCAGGCCCGTCGCCGAGGTGGCCCACCCCTCCTCCGGCGTGCGGGACACCCGCCGCCAGCCGTCGTCGAGGACGGGGGCGCGGGTGTCGCCGTCGACGGCCAGGTCGACGTCCGTGACGACCAGCCGGTGCGCGTGCGGGAGGAACGCCGCGTAGACGGCCGCGCCGCCGATCACCCAGCAGTCCGGGTGCGCGGCCAGCACGCCGGCGACCGAGCCGGCCCGCTGCGCGCCGTCGGCGGTCCAGTCCGGGTCGGTGGTGAGGACGACGTTGACCCGGCCCGGCAGCGGCCGGGTGCGCGCGGGCAGCGACTCCCAGGTGCGCCGCCCCATGACGACGGTGCCGCCGCCGGTCAGGCGCTTGAACAGCCGCAGGTCCTCGGGCAGGTGCCAGGGCAGGGTGCCACCGGCGCCGATGACCCGGCCGTGGGCCTGCGCCCAGATGCAGGCTATGCCCATCGGCGCCGAGTCCTGCGCACGGTCACACAGCCACGGCGGCGCGGATGGCCGGGTGCGGGTCGTAGCCGTGCAGGGTGAACGACTCGAAGGTGTGCTCGAACAGCGACGGCGCCGGGGCGATCTCCAGCGTCGGGAACGGCCGTGCCTCGCGGGAGAGCTGCTCGCGGACCTGCTCGACGTGGTTGCTGTAGACGTGGCAGTCGCCGCCGACCCAGATGAACTCGCCCGGCTCCAGCCCGACCTGCGCGGCGACCATGCGGGTCAGCAGCGCGTAGCTGGCGATGTTGAACGGGACGCCGAGGAACATGTCGGCGCTGCGCTGGTAGAGCTGGCAGGACAGCCGGCCGTCGTGGACGGCGAACTGGAACAGCGCGTGGCAGGGGGCCAGCGCCATCTCCGGCAGCGCGGCGACGTTCCACGCCGACACGACCATGCGCCGGGAGTCGGGGTCCTTGCGGAGCGTGTCGAGGACGCCCTGGATCTGGTCGACCGTGCCGCCGTCGGGGGTGGGCCAGGAGCGCCACTGGACGCCGTAGACCGGACCGAGGTCGCCGTTCGCGTCGGCCCACTCGTCCCAGATGGTGACGCCGTGCTCCTGCAGCCAGCGGACGTTGCCGTCGCCGCGCAGGAACCACAGCAGCTCGACCGCCACCGAGCGGAAGTGCACCTTCTTCGTCGTGACGAGCGGGAACGCCGTCGACAGGTCGTAGCGCAGCCGCTCGCCGAAGGTGCTGACCGTGCCGGTCCCGGTGCGGTCGGACTTCGGCGTGCCGGTCTCGAGGATCCGCCACAGGAGGTCCTCGTACTGCGTGTCCACCGGTCCGTTGCTCACCACGGGCGTCGAGCCTAGGCGACCACGGGGCGCGGGGCGGGCAGCGCGGCGGTGAGGTCGGCAGCGAGGTCCCCGCGGTCGGCCACGGCGACGTCGTCGAGCTCCAGCCAGTCCGCCATCAGCCGCAGCTCCTCGGCCAGCGCGGCGGCGACCTCCGCGCGGTCGACGCCGTCCTCGGCGTGGGTGGCCTGCGCCCGCAGCACGCCGGCCTGGCGGTCGGCCTTGAGGTCGACCCGCGCCACCAGGCGGTCGCCGAGCAGGAAAGGCAGGACGTAGTAGCCGTGCACCCGCTGCGCGGCGGGCGTGTAGATCTCCAGCCGGTAGCGGAAGCCGAAGATGCGCTCGACCCGCGGCCGCTCCCACACCAGCGAGTCGAACGGCGACAGCAGCGCGCGGGCGCGGATCCACCGCGGCCGGCGGGCGGCCGGGTCCAGCCAGGCGGGCGCGCCCCACCCGGCCACCTCGACCGGCAGCAGCTCCCCCGCGTCGGCGAGCTCGGCGATCGCCTGCCGCGCCTGCGCCGGCTTCAGCCGGAAGTAGTCGCGCAGGTCCCGCTCGGTGGCCACACCGAGCGCGCGGGCGGCGTTGCGCACCAGCTCGCGGACGGCGTCGGCGGGGTCCGGCGTCGGCGTCTGCAGGACGGCGGCGGGCAGGACCCGCTCGGTGAGGTCGTAGACCCGCTCGAACGACGTCGTGCGCGCCCGCGCCGTGAGCACGCCGGTGTAGAAGAGCCACTCGAGGGCGACCTTGCCGGCGTGCCAGTTCCACATCTGCCCGGGCCGGTCCGGGCGGGGCTCGTCGAGGTCGCTGGCCTTGGTGGGACCGCCCTCCCGCACCCGGTCGAGCACCTCGGCCACGTAGCCGGGCCGCTCGCGCTGGATGCGCACCATCGAGCCCCAGGCGTGCTCCTCGGCGGCGGCCATGCGCCAGCGCAGGTAGGGGTGCAGCCGGACCGGGAGGAAGGACGCCTCGTGCGCCCAGAACTCGAACAGCTCGTGCCGGCGGGCGGTGAAGTCGTCGAGGACCGCCCGGCGGTAGGCGCCCAGCCGGCTGAACGCCGGCAGGTAGTGCGACCGGGACAGCACGTTGACCGAGTCGATCTGCACGACGCCGAGCCGGTCGACCATCCGCCGCAACTGCCGGCTGTCGACCACCCCGGTGGGACGCGGGTCGGCGAAGCCCTGCGCGGCCAGCGCGATGCGCCGGGCGAGGGCGGCGGGCAGCCGGTCGGCGACGGAGGCGGGCACGCCGCCGATCCTGCCGTGCACCGGTGACGGTCCGCCGCCGCGCTCCCCCGACCTAGGCTGCCCGGCGTGGACCCCCGCCCGGCCTTCCCGCGCCTGACCGGCACCGCGGACGTGTCCGTGCGCCCCGCCGTCGCCGCGGACGCCGCCGAGGTGGCGCGCGTGCAGGGCGACACCTGGCGCACCGCCTACGCCGACGTCCTGCCCCCTGCCGCGCTCGAGGGCTGGGACGCCGCGGCCGCCGAGGCGGCCTGGCGCGCGGCGATCACCGCCCCGCCCACCGCGGCGCACGGGGTGCTGGTCGCCCTCGACGACGGCCGGGTGGTCGGGTTCGCCGCGTTCGGTCCCGCCGAACTGTCCGACGGCGAGCAGCCGCACCCGGCCGGTCCGACGACCGAGCTCGCGGTCCTCCTGGTGGAGCCGCGGTGGGGACGGCGTGGGCACGGGAGCCGGCTGCTCGCCGCGGTGGCCGACCTGGCCGCCGGCACCGGTGCGGCGCGGCTGACCGCCTGGGTGCCCGAGGCCGACCGGGTCACGGCCGGCTTCCTCGAGTCGGCCGGGTGGGACCGGGACGGCCGGGCGCGCACCCTCGACGCCGCCGGGGTCCCGCTGCGCGAGGTCCGCTGGCACACCCTCCTGGGAGGAGACGCATGACGTTCCAGGGCTTCCCCGACGAGGGCCTGGTGTTCTACGAGGGCCTGGAGGCGGACAACTCCAAGACCTACTGGACGCGGCACCGCGCCGTGTACGACGCCTGTGTCAAGGCGCCCATGCAGGCCCTCGTCGACGAGTTGGCCGCCGAGTTCGGCCCGGCGAAGCTCTTCCGCCCCTACCGGGACGTCCGCTTCAGCAACGACAAGACGCCGTACAAGACGCACCAGGGCGCCGTCGCCAACCCGGAGGGCCGCGGCGCGAGTGCCTGGTACGTCGAGATCTCCGCCGAGGGCCTGCGGGTGGCCGGCGGCGCCTGGCGGCTGGAGTCCGACCAGGTCGAGCGCTACCGCCGCGCCGTCGCGGACGACGTCCAGGGCCCGCGGCTCCGGGACGAGGTGGGTCGCCTGGCCGCCGCTGGCTGGTCCGTCGACGGCGACCGGCTCACCCGGGTGCCCAGGGGCTACGACCTGGGCGACGACGCCCGCGGGGACCTGCTGCGGCACCGGTCCCTGCACGCCGGCCGGCTCTTCGACTTCGCCGAGTGGCTGCACGGGCGTGAGGCCCTCGAGCAGGTCCGCACCGCCTGGCGGGACCTGGTGGCTCTCAACGCCTGGCTGGCGGACAACGTCGGCGCGACGACGAAGGAGATCCGTCGGCGCTGATCGGCCGTCCGTTGCCGTTCTGACGAAATGCCGGAAGGGCCCCGCACCGTGGTGGTGGGGGGCCCTTCCTGTGAATGGTTG
>NZ_JBHSGR010000037.1:0-21892 GCF_042654585.1 Geodermatophilus arenarius | reverse complement strand
GACCCGGATCACCGCCCGACACCGGCCCACCGTCACCGGCCGACCCGGACGACGACCCACCGCCCTTCTGAGGCAGCAGGTCGGCACGGGCGTCGGCTCACCACCTCAGGGGTGAGCCGACGCCCGGAACGGTCGTGCCCTGCACGGCTGAGGAGTCAGGTCCCGAGCCGTCCGCCGCCGTTCCCGGCCGCGGCCGGGTCGACCGCGTCTGCCTCGACCGCGCCCGGCGTCGTCGGGAGGCCCGACACGCGGCCGACGACGAGCTCGTCGACCTCCAGCCGCGCCACCCGCACGGTGCGCAGGTCCGCGCGTCCCACGGCCACGCGGCCCACGGCCAGCCGTCCCACCGCGAGCCGTCCCACGGCGAGCGAGCCGACCGCCAGACCGCCCACTGCCGCCGAGCCGAGCGCCACCGCGCCGACCGCCAGCGCCCGGACCGCCACGGGGCCGACCGCGCGGCCGCCGGCCGTGCGCCTGCCGGCCGTGCGTCGGCCGGCCTTGCGTCGGCCGGCCACGTGCTCACGGCGGGCCCGTGCCACCTCTCGTCCCCGCATCGCTGCTCCCTCCCTCGGACCGGTTCCGGACGCGGCGACCGTCAGACCGAGGGCTCCGGCACCGCGCTCGTGACGGCGGGCTCCGCGGGGGCCGCCTGCTGCGCGACCCGCCCGGGGTGCACCACCATGACCGGGCAGGGCGCGTGCACCGCGCAGTGCAGGGCCACGGAGCCGAGGACCATCCCGCCCAGGCGGCTGCGGCTGCGGCTCCCGACGACGAGCAGCGCGGCGCCGTCCGCGTGCTGCACCAGCGCCTCCCCCGGGGACCCCTGCACCACCCGGAGGTCGGTCCCCGCCACCGACCCGAGCACGTCGGCGACGAACGCCGTCACGCGGGCGCGGGCGTGCTCCTCGGTCTCGGAGGCCGGCGGTGCGGTGATCGCGTACAGGTCGCTCCAGTAGGACGCCGGCTGGTAGGCGGCGACCACCTCGAGCCGCGCGCCGAGGCGCTCGGCCTCGCGGGCGGCGCGGGCGAGGGCGGCACGGGACGTCGCCGAGTCGTCCACGCCGACGACGACCCGCGGCGGGGGCTCGACCGCTCCCGGGTGCACGACGACGACCGGGCACGGCGCGTGGGCCACACAGTGCAGGGCCACCGAGCCCAGCAGCGCGCTGCGGACGCGGCCCCGGCCGCGGCTGCCGAGCACCAGGAGGTCCGCGCCCTCCGCCAGGGCGACCAGGTGCTCGGCCGGCGCACCCGCCGCCACCACGACGTCGGTCTGCACCTCGGCGGTGCCGGGGACAGCGGCCACGGCCGGGTCGCGGCGGACCTCCTCGACCAGCGCGCGGACCCGCTCCTCGGTGTCCGTGCGGATGGCGTCGAGCCGCTGGGTGTCGAGCAGGAACGGGTCGGTCCAGTGGAAGCCCACCGGGTAGGCGCTGGCCACCTCGAGGCGCGCTCCCGTGCGGGCGGCCGCGGCGAGGCCCCAGCCGAGCGCGGTGCGCGCCCCCGGCGACCCGTCCACACCGACGACCACGCGGCCGGGCCCCGTCGCGTCGCTGGTCCCCTGCTCCGTCGTCACCGTCCGCCTCCGCTCCCTGCCCGGTCACCCGCCGGGCCCGTTCCGACCCTGCGCCGTCCGCCCGCGTGGGTCCGCGGGCCGACGTCCCCGCGTCCGGGGACCTTCGTCCCCGGCCGCTGTACGTGCCGCCGCGGCCTCGCCCCACCTGGACCAGCCACGCCCAGACCTCCTCGGCGGGCGCGGCGACGGACACCCCCAGGGTGGTCTGCTCGGCCGGCTCGGGGACGAGCTCGTCGCCCGGGAGGGCGCGGGCCACCTCGCCGGGCGTCGCACCCCAGTCGCGGTGCCGGTGCAGGTGCTCGAGGCCGGCGGCCCCGGCGCCGGCCAGCAGGAGGGTGCGCAGCACGGGCCTCACCGCCCCGGCGGGACGTCGAGGTCGAGGCCGACCGGTGTCATCTCGCCGTAGACGTACTCCCCCTCGGGCAGGTGCCACACTGCGGAGCCGCCGGTCATGCGGGGACGGCCGCCGACGACCGTCCAGCCGCGCACCGGCGTGCTCCACGGCGTCCGCACCGGACCGCCGGGCAGGTCGGCCCAGCGGTCACCGGTCCGGAAGTCCAGCGGCCGGCCGGACCCGTCGAGGGCCACCACGGCGCTCACGGTGCGGCCGGCGTCGGTCACCGAGACGGCGAACCGGTCCTCGCCGCGGTCCTCCCACCGGGTCCGGGGGTGCAGCAGCACCGCCGGGGCCAGCAGGACGGCGTCGTTGAGCCAGGTGACCAGCTCCCCGCGGTCGAACTCCGGTCCCGAGCCGTCGGCCACGGTGACCAGGCCGAGGGCCTTGCCGAGCATCCGCCCGGTGCCGTGGCGGTAGGTGTCCCAGCCCCACATCGGCACGACGCCGCCGACCAGCAGCCGCATCCGGTAGAGCCGCGCGACCTCCTCGGCGGCGTTGTACTGCCAGGCGTCGCACGGCATCCACGGGCGGTCGGGGCCGAGGCGGAAGCGGCCGGTCCAGTGCGCCCGCAGCGACCAGGTGCGCGGCCGGCCGACCACGCCCATCGCCTCCAGGTACCGGACGGCGGCGGACGGCAGGCCGGCGAGGTCGTCCTCGGTGACCGGCGCGGGGATCGCCGGTCCGGCCGGCAGGCCCGCGGCGGCGACGCGGCGGCTGAAGGCGCGCGGCGGCCGGGCCGCCGTGTGCGGCCGGTCAGACGTGGACGTGCTCATGCGGGACCTCGCTCGGGCGGACGGGACGGGCGGCGGGCACGGCGCGCACCGGACGGGTGAGCAGCCACGCCCGAGGCTCCCGGGGTCCGGTCACGGACCGGAGGGCCTGACGGCCCGGCCGGAGCCCGGGAGGTCACGGCCGGCTCCAGCAGCACCACCCGGTCGGCGGCGCACGCGCGTGCACGGCCGGGTCCACGACCCGGTTGCGGACCTCCACGGCGATCAGCCGACCAGCCGCTCGAGCGCGGTGGCGGCCAGCAGCCGGGCCCACCACGGCCGCCGGACACCCACCGTGGGGTGGGTGCGCCGCCACAGGCGGCGGGCCGGGCGGACGGCCATCGCGCCGCCCTTCATGCTCACCCAGCCGCCGGGGCCCATCGTCACCTTCGCGACGGCCGGGCTCGGCCGCCCCGCGAGGCGGGACGCCACGGCCACCGCGCCGAGCACGACCTCGGCGGTGGTGACCACGCGGGTGACGTCGACCACGGGGTGCCAGCGCACCCGGCCGTCGCGCACCTCGAACGCGCCCAGCGGCCGCGCCCCGGCCATCTCGGCGGCGGGTCGTCGCCCGGTGCGGCCGTCGCCGGCGCTCGCGGTGTGGCTGGTCGACCGCGTCGCGGTGATCACCGTGGCGCCGTCGCGTTCCACGGGCGGGCCGAACGCCGTCCCGTCGCCGTCCCGGGTGGTGCTGTCGGTCATCGGTCCTCCCTGGTCGCCACGTCGGGGTCGACCGTCACACCTGCGGCACGGTCACCCCCGGGCCGGAGGTCCCGGCTGCGGCGTCCTTCGGTCCCTGCCGGGCTCCCCGGCCCGCGTGCGACCGCGCCGGCCGCACCCCGTCCCGGGCGGCGGCCACGGCGGCGACCGCGCGGCCGGCGTCGGCCGCCGTCGCCGCACGGGACACCGAGACCCGCATCGGCCGCCGGACGGGCCCGGGCGGCGGACTACCGCCGCGCCCCGCGCAGGCGGAGCAGCGCGAGCAGGGCGACCAGCGCCCCGACGACGCCACCGGCGATGCCGAGCCACAGCACGACGCGCACGACGACCTCCCAGCCCGGGCCGACGTCGAACGGGAAGACCTGCAGCCCGCGCACCGTGGCGGCCAGGCCGAACGCCGTCGTCACCAGCGTCCCCGCCGGCACCGATGCGCCCCCGGGACGCACCAGCTGCAGCAGGGCGACCGCGATCCCGGCGACGAGCGCGGCGTCGACGAAGGGCAGCACCCGCGTCGTCTCGCCGGTGAGGAAGGGGACGACCTCCCACCCCGGCCAGACGTGGACCACCAGCAGGAGGACGCCGTCGGCCACCACGGCGGCGACGGCGTTCGCCCGCCGCCCGGCCGTCGACGGCGGGCGGGTCCGGACCACGGTCACACCCCCGAGGCTGGGGACGTCGGGGCCGCCTCCCCAGGGCCGGAGGTCGGCACGGGGCGGGACGTACGGACGACGCCGCGCCGGGCGGCGGGACCCGGGGCCACAGGTCCCGGGCACTCCGGCCTTCCGGCCGCGTCGGCCGCCCGCCCGGAGGAGGACCCTCGGAGCCCCGCCACCGAGAGGAGGCCGACGTGGACGCGGTGAAGACCTGGACGGTGCGCATCGACATCGGCGAGCACGACGGCCGCACCCGCGCCGTCGCCCACCTGCAGCCCGGCGAGACCGCGGCACTGACCGGCATCGGGTTCGCCCGGCTGGACCCGGCCGACCGGGACGTCCCCGTGATCGGCGACGAGATCGCGGTCGCCCGCGCGCTGTCCGACCTGGCGCACCGGCTGCTGCGGACAGCGACGGACGACGTCGAGCAGTCCACCGGCGAGGCCGCGCACCTGGTGATGTGAGGGCGGTGAGTCCCGGCGTCGCCGGGAGTCCCACTGGTGACCGGCCGCTGCCGGAGACGCGCGGTCGGTCGACGACGAGGGCTCGACGCGGACCACCGGTCCGGTCCGGACACGCAGGGGAGGTCGTCGTGGACGTCCTGCACACCGGCCCCGAGGAGGACCTGCGGCTCCAGCTCCACCTGGCGCGGCTGGAGTTCGGCGCCGCACGGCGCGCGCGGCAGGTCAAGGACACGCCCGCGGCCCGGCAGCGCGTCGCGGACGCGGTCGGCCACCTCGACCGGCTGCTCGACCGGTGGAACGACCTCGCCCGGACCCCCGCCTGACCGGTGGGTCCCGGCGCGTCGGCGTCGCGGCCTGGTCGTCCCGGTCCGGCACCGGCATCGTGGGCGGGACCGCACCCGGCCCGGCCCGGCCGCGTGCGACCGCGTCCGGGAGGAGCACCCGTGCCCACGCCGTCCTTCCACCGCGACCTGCGGGCCGCACCGCTGGTCCCGCGCACCGTGGTCGGCCCGCGCAGCCTGCGCGCCGTCCGGCTGCTGACGAGGGCGCTCGCCACCACCCGGCGACGGTGGGGCGCGGTCGAGGCGCCGGTCGCGCCGGGGGTGTCGGTGCGCCTGTTCCGGCCGTCGTCGGGTCCGCCGCGCACTCCCGCGCTGCTGTGGATGCACAGCGGCGGGCTGGTCATCGGCGCCGCGCGCCAGGACGACCGCGCCTGCCGCCGCTTCGCCGACCGGCTGGGCATCGCCGTCGCGTCGGTCGAGTACCGGCTCGCTCCCGAGCACCCGTTCCCCACGGCGCTGCACGACTGCCTCGCGGCCCTCCGCTGGCTCGCCGGCCGCCCGTTCGTCGACCCCGAGCGGATCGCCGTCGGCGGGGAGAGCGCCGGCGGCGGACTGGCGGCCGCGCTCGCGCTGCTCGCGCGGGAACGGGACGAGGTCCGCCCGGTCCTGCAGCTGCTCTCCTACCCGATGCTCGACGACCGGACCGCGGCGCGCACGGACGTCGACCAGCGCTGCGTGCGCCTCTGGAACGCGAACAGCAACCGGTTCGGCTGGCGGTCGTACCTCGGCCCGGCCTGGCGGACGGACGACGTCCCCCCGCTCGCGGCGCCGGCGCGCCACCCGGACCTCTCCGGCCTGCCGCCGGCGTGGATCGGCGTCGGCACGTGCGACCTGTTCCACGACGAGGACGTCGCCTACGCGCAGCGGCTCCGGCAGTCCGGGACCGGGTGCACCCTGCACGTGGTCCCCGGGGCCTACCACCTGTTCGACGGCGTCGAGCCGTGGGCGCCCGTCTCACGCGAGTTCCTCCGGGCGCGGACCGCCGCGCTGGCCGAGGCGCTGGGCCGCGGCGATCGTGCAGGCTGAGGGGCGCCGCCCCGGCGCCGGGGCACCCGGCAGGACGGAGGACACCCATGTGGGCACAGACGCTGCGCGGTCCCTTCCGGTTCGAGGAGGTGGAGGTCCCGGCCCCGGACGCCGGCGCGCTGGCACCCGGGCACGTGCTGCTGGCCACCCGCGCCGGCGCCATCTGCGGCAGCGACCTGCCCAACTTCCGCGGCGGCGTGTGGCCGCACCCGGCCGCCGAGGACGGCTGGGGCGCCACCCGGGCGCCGGGCTTCCCGATGCACGAGATCGTCGGGGAGGTCGTCGCCAGCCGGCACCCCGACCACTCCCCCGGCGACCTCGTCGTCGGCTGGGCCTCGATGTTCGACGGCATCGCGGAGCTCGTCGTCACCGACGGCGAGGGCCTGGCCGGCTACGACACCGCCCTGCCGCCCACGACCGCGGTCATGCTGCAGCCGCTGGCCTGCGTGCTGTACGCCGCCGAACAGCTCGGCGACGTGTCCGGGCAGTCGGTGGCGGTGATCGGCCAGGGCCCGATCGGCCTGCTGTTCAGCCACGTGCTCAAGGCGCGCGGCGCGGCGCGCGTGACCGGCGTCGACCCGGTGGACCGCAGCGACGCCGCGTCCGCCTTCGGCGTCGACGAGACGGTGACGGCACGCGCCGAGCGGTGGGCGGGCACGCTGTCCGACGCCGACCGTCCCGCCGTCGTCGTCGAGGCCGTGGGCCACCAGGTGACGACGCTCAAGCCGGCGCTGGACGCCGTCGCGCCCGGCGGCCAGGTCTTCTACTTCGGCGTCCCGGACGACCCGGTCTACCCGTTCGACATGATGACCTTCCTGCGGAAGAACCTGACCCTCCGCTCGGGCGTCACCCTGGAGCGCCGCCGGGTGCTGACCGACGCCGGCGCGTACCTGGCCGCGCACCCGGCGCTGCGCGACAGCTACGTCACGCACGTCCACCCGGTCGCCGACGTGGAGGCGGCCTTCGGGGCCGCGATCGCCCCCCGGCCGGGGCAGCTCAAGATCGCGGTCGACATGGCCTGACGGGCGCCGTCCCGACCCCCGTCGGAGGTCGGAGACGTGTTGCGCCCGTCGTGAGCGCCCCACCATGCTGGCGCGGCACGGGTTCCGGACGACCAGGCACCGCACCACCTGGAGGCTCCATGCGTGCACGACGACGGCGTCCCGCCGGCGCCCGAGGCGGCGGCGCGCGGCCTGTCCTCGTCCGCCCTCGCCGGCCCCGGCGCCGCCCCGTCGTCAGCCACGACCGCGACGCGTCCCGGGTGGCGTCCCGCCGCCTCCCCCGCCGGACCGAGGACGCCGTCACCGTCGCGGGGGCGCTGCTGTTCTCGGCGATCGTGGCCGGCACCGCCGACGTCGTGACGAACTCGGTCACCACCTCGGACACCGCCGCGGACCCCGCCTCCTCCGCGACGGTGTGGCTGGTCCTCGGCATCGCGCTGCTGCTCCTGGGCGGGGTGCTCTCGGCGCTGGTCGCGCGGTGGGTCAGCGGCCGGCGCCCGGCAGCGCCCCGGCGGGCCGGGGTGCGGTCCCCGGAGCGGACGGTGTGGTGGGCCCGGCTCCCCGGCCGTGCCGCGCGCACCGCGACGGGAGCCGCGGTCCTGCTCGTCACGACGGGTGTCGCCTCGCTGGCGCAGGCCCTGCAGGGCACCCCCGCCACGGGCGGGATCGTGCGCGCCTTCAGCCAGATCTGGGAGAGCCCGCCCGCCCCGTCGAGCCCACCCCCGCCCGCCGCGGCCCCGTCGAGCGAGGCGGCGCCCGCGCCGGAGGAGGCGGATGCCGGACCCCCGCGGGCTCCGGACGTCCCGGCCGCCACCGGTGAGGCGCCGCCTCCCGCGGCGGGTGGCGCCGAGGCCCCGCCGCCGGTCTCGGCGGCTCCCACCACCGAGGTCGCGCCCCCGCCGCCGCCCGCTCCGCTGCCCGAGGCGGACGCGCCCGACACCGGAGTCGCGCCGGCGCCGGCTCCCGTCGACGAGACCGCACCCCCGGCCGCACCGGAGCCGGACGTCGAGGATGGGTCCGGGTCCGGGTCCGGGTCCGGGTCCGGGGGCGAGGACGACGCCGAGCTCCCGACCGGGTCCGACGAGCTCCCCGAGCCGGAGACCGAGCCGGCTCCCGGGTCCGTCCCGCCGCCGCCGGAGCCCGAGGCGGAGTCCGGGCCCTCGACCGACAGCGGGTCGTCGACCGACAGCGGGTCGTCGACCGACGACGAGCCGGCGCCCGAGCCGGGGACGCCGTCCGGCCCCGAGACGCCGTCCGAGCCCGACCCCGCGACCGGACCCGAGCCCGGGACCCCGTCCGAGCCGGAGACGCCGACCCAGGGCGAGCCCGCCCCGGAGCCGGAGACGCCGACCCAGGACGAGGCGGCGCCCGACGTGGCGACCGAAACGGATCCGGGAGCGGACCAGGCGGGTGAGCCGGAGTCGCCGCCCGTCGAGGCCCCTGCGCCGGCTCCCGAGCCGGAGCCGCAGTCCGCACCGGGGACGCAGCCCGAGCCGGAGGCCACACCCGAGACCCCAGCCGCCCCGGAGCCGGAGCCTGAGCCGACGCCCGAGCCGCAGCCGGCTCCTGGTCCCGAGGCCGCACCCCAGCCGGATGCCGCGCCTGTGCCTGCGCCGGAACCCGCACCCGAGCCGGCGCCCCAGCCGGAGCCCGCGCCCGAGCCGGCGCCCCAGCCGGAGCCCGCGCCTGGACCGGCGCCCGCACCCTCACCGGAGCAGGCACCCGCGCCCCAACCCGCGCCCGCACCTCCACCCGGGCCGGAACCGGCACCCGAGTCCGAGACGGCGCCTGCGCCGGCACCTGCCCCGGAGCCGGCACCTGCCCCGGAGCCGGCACCTGCCCCGGAGGCGGCACCGCAGCCGGAGGCGGCACCGCCAGCCGCGCCGGAAGCCCCGTCAGGGCCGGCGCCCCAGCCCGAGCCGCAGCCGGCGCCTGGTCCCGCGCCGGAGCCGCTACCCGAGGCCGACGAGTCGCCGGCACCGGCAGACGACCAGCCACCGGTGCCGCAGCCCGAGGTCCCGCCCCCGCCGGTGCCCCAGCCGGAACAGGCACCTGGCCCGGAAGCGCCTCCGGTTCCCGAGCCGGCGCCCGCACCCGAGCCGGCGCCCGCACCCGAGCCGGCGCCCGCACCCGCACCGGTGCCACAGCCCGCGCCCGCGCCGGGACCCGAGGCGGCACCCCAGCCGGAACCAGTGCCGGCGCCCGAGCCGCCACCGGCACCTGAGACCCAGCCGGCGCCAGCGCCCGAGCCCGCACCGGAACCGGTACCGGCGCCCGAGCCGCCACCGGCTCCCGCACCCCAGCCCGAGCCTGAGCCGGAGCCGGAACCCGAGGCGGCACCCCAACCGGAGCCGGCACCGGCACCTGAGCCGGCACCCGCACCCGAACCGGCACCCGAGCCCGAACCGGCACCCGAGCCGGCACCCGAGCCGGCGCCCGCCGACGAACCTCCGCCGGCGCCCGAACCGGCGCCCACGGAAGAACCGGCCCCCGCAGAAGAACCGGCCCCCGCAGAAGAACCGGCCCCCGCAGAAGAACCGGCCCCCGCGGAGGAGCCGGCGCCCGCACCCGAGCCCGCGGAGGAGGCGCCCCCGGCGCCGTGAGCGGCCCCGGCGCGGTCAGCCGCGCCGGGGTGCCCCCGGGGTGCCGTCGTGCGGGCCGGCGGACCGCGCGGACCGGGCGTCCAGCCACGACTGGAAATCCGCCCGGCCGCCGGCGCCCGACCGCGCCGCGCCGACCACGGCCAGGACCACGACGACGGCCACGAGCAGCAGCAGGCCGACGACGATGGACTCCCAGCCGAACAGCGGCGGGACGGTCATGCTCCCCGGGTCCGGCGGGGTCGGGACGTCTGCCATGGGCCGAGCGTGCCCGACCGCGCGCCCCGGCGACGCCCGTCCGCGGTCTTCCACCCGGGAGGGCGACGTCACGCTGAGACACCCCCGGAGCCGGCGGCACCCGATCAGGCGCGCCGGGGTCGCCTCCCGGGTGATCCCACCTCGGACGTACGGACGACGCCGCGGCCGGCCGCCCTACCGTCCCGGGAACCGGAACGGACCCGGACGGAGGGAGGCAGCGGGATGACCACCGAGCTGCAGGTCGACGAGGAGCTCCGCCCGACGGGTCCGGAGCGGCGCCGGCCCAACGTCTCCGGGGACCTGCCCACCGTCCTCGAGGCCGGCCCGATGTTCGGCCGCGCCGTGGCCGGCTACGACCGCTTCCAGGTCGACACCTACGTGCAGTGGGCCGAGGACCAGCTCGCCACCGCCGACCGCGAGCGCGAGCACCTCGTCACCCGCCTGCTGAGCACCCGCGCCGCGCTCGACGAGGCCCGGGCGCTGCTCGGCCACTCGTCCGGCGGTGGGGAGTTCCTCCAGGTGTCCCGGCGGATCGGGTCGGTGCTCGCCGCCGCGGCCGACGAGGCCGAGGGCATGCGCGCCGAGGCGGAGGCCGCCTGGGCCGCCGCCTCCGAGCAGGCGGAGCGGGTCGTCGCCCGCGCCCAGCGGACCCTCGCGGACGCCGAGGCCGAGGCCGACCGGACGGCGGCCGCGGCGGCCGCGTACGAGGCGGAGTGCGCCGCGCGGGCCGCCCAGCTCCTCGACGAGGCCGAGCGGTCGGCCGCCGCCACCCGGGCCGCGGCCGCGGCGCGGCTGGACGACGTCCGGGCGGCCGAGCGCCGCGCCGCCGCGGCCGCCGACCGGGTGCGGCAGCGTGCCGAGGAGGACGCGGCCGCCGCCGCGGTCCGGGCGCGGGCCGGCGTCGTGGCGATGCTGGCCACCGGGCGCGAGGAGCGGCGGCGCGCCGACGCCGAGGCGGCCGCCACCCGGGAGCGCCTCGACCGGGAGGCCGTCGCGCGCCGTGCCGCCCTCCTGGCCGAGCTGGCGGAGCTCGGGCGGCAGCGGTCCGCGCTCCGGGCGGAGCTCGACCTGCTCGCCCGCCCCGCGCCCGTGCCGCCGCCCGACCGGTGGGACGTCCTCCGGCAGTGGGCGGGCCTCCTGCGCGGGGTGCGCGACCGCGCGTCCTGACCCCGGACGGCGCAGCGCCCCCTTTCCCCGGCCCGGCGTCGGTGGTGCACTTCCCCCCTCGGCTTCCCGGCGACGCCAGCAGGGTCTGGAGGCGGCGATGTCCCTGGAGCAGGACGTGGCGGCGGCCCGCCGCGCGGTGGACGCGCTGGAGGAGGCGTGCGCACCGCTGACGGGGCACTTCGGTGACACCGTGGACGCCCGCCGGCTCAGGGTCGACGTCGCCCGGCTGCGCGACGACCTGGCCCTCCTGTGCGGCGCCCGGGTCGCCACGCCCCGGGAGCCGTTCGCGGTCGTCTACGGCGACGGCGACGACGAGGGCCTGGGCGGGTCCGGCCGCACCCGCCGGTGACCACCACCTCGCCGCGCGGGACGGGGGCGACCTCGGCCGGACGCGGCGACGGCGGGCCGGCCCCGCGCCGCGCGACGATCGCGGCGCGCACGCTGCGCACCGACCGCTGGTGGCTGCAGCCGGCGATCACGGTGGCGGCGCTGCTCGCGTTCGTCGTCTACGCGACCGTCCGGGCGTTCCAGAACGCCCACTACTTCTCCGAGCCCTACATCTCGCCGTTCTACTCGCCGTGCCTGTCGACCCGGTGCGAGGGCGACACCTTCCCGGAGCTGTTCACCGGCCCGACGTGGATCTCCCCGGCGATCTACATCCTGGTCTTCCCGCTGGGCATCCGGCTGACCTGCTACTACTACCGGAAGGCCTACTACCGGTCGTTCTGGCTGTCGCCGCCGGCCTGCGCGGTGGCCGAGCCGCACCGGCGCTACACGGGTGAGACGCGGTTCCCGCTGGTCGGGCAGAACGTGCACCGCTACTTCCTCTACGCGGCGCTGCTCATCAACGTCGTCCTCTTCTACGACGCCGTCCTCGCCTTCCGCGACGAGACCGGCGAGTGGGGCCACATGGGCCTGGGCACGCTCGTGCTGCTGGTCAACGCGACGCTGCTGGCCCTCTACTCGCTGTCCTGCCACTCGTGCCGGCACGTCGTCGGCGGGCGGCTGAACAACTTCTCCCGGCACCCGCTGCGCTACCGCGCCTGGACGCTGGTCTCCCGGCTCAACGCCCGCCACATGCAGTGGGCGTGGGCGTCGATGGCCAGCGTCGCGCTGGCCGACCTCTACGTCCTCCTGCTCGCCACCGACACGATCCGGGACGTGAGGTTCTTCTGATGGAGCTCGAGCGGCACGCCTACGACGTCGTGGTGGTGGGGGCCGGCGGCGCCGGACTGCGCGCGGCGATCGCGGCGCACGAGGCCGGGGCGCGCACCGCCGTCGTCTGCAAGTCCCTGCTCGGCAAGGCGCACACGGTCATGGCCGAGGGCGGCATCGCCGCGGCGATGGGTAACGCCTGGCCGGAGGACGGCTGGCGGGTGCACTTCCGGGACACCATGCGCGGCGGGAAGATGCTCAACCACTGGCGGATGGCCCAGATCCACGCGCAGGAGGCGCCCGACCGGGTGCGGGAGCTCGAGGACTGGGGCGCGCTGTTCGACCGCACCCCCGACGGGCTGATCAGCCAGCGCGACTTCGGCGGCCACCGCTACGCCCGGCTCGCGCACGTCGGCGACCGCACCGGCCTGGAGCTCATCCGCACCCTGCAGCAGCGCACCGTCGCCCTCGGCGTCGACGTGTTCATGGAGTGCACGGTCACCCGGCTGCTCACCGACGACGAGGGCGTCACCGGTGCATTCGGCTACTGGCGCGAGTCGGGCCGGTTCGTGGCCTGGGAGGCGCCGTCGGTGGTCCTGGCCACCGGCGGCATCGGCAAGGCCTACAAGGTCACCTCGAACTCGTGGGAGTACACCGGCGACGGGCACTCGCTGGCGCTGCAGGCCGGTGCCGGGCTGGTGAACATGGAGTTCGTCCAGTTCCACCCGACCGGGATGGTCTGGCCGCCGTCGGTGCGCGGGATCCTGGTCACCGAGAGCGTCCGCGGCGACGGCGGGGTGCTGCGCAACTCGGCCGGCAACCGGTTCATGTTCGACTACATCCCGGACTACTTCCGCAAGGAGACGGCGGAGACCGAGGACGAGGCCGACCGCTGGTACGACGACAAGAAGAACAACCGGCGCCCGCCCGAGCTGCTGCCCCGCGACGAGGTCGCCCGCGCCATCAACAGCGAGGTCAAGGCCGGCCGCGGCTCCCCGCACGGCGGCGTCTTCCTCGACATCGCCACCCGCCGCCCGGCCGAGTACGTCCGCCGCCGGCTGCCGTCGATGTACCACCAGTTCAAGGAGCTGGCCGACGTCGACATCACCGCCGAGGCGATGGAGGTCGGCCCCACCTGCCACTACGTGATGGGCGGCGTCGAGGTGGACCCGGACACCGCCGCGGCGTCCGTGCCCGGGCTGTTCGCGGCGGGCGAGGTCGCCGGCGGCATGCACGGGTCCAACCGGCTGGGCGGCAACTCGCTGTCGGACCTGCTGGTGTTCGGCCGCCGCGCCGGCGCCGCCGCGGCCGAGCACGCGGCCAAGCGGGCCGGCGTGGTCGCGCTCGCCGAGGAGGCGCTGGCCGACGCCGCCCGGGCGGCGCTGGCGCCGTTCGAGCGGGAGGGCGGCGAGAACCCCTACACCGTGCAGCTGGACCTGCAGCAGACGATGCACGACCTGGTCGGGATCATCCGCACCGCGCCGGAGATGGAGCAGGCGCTGGCCCGCATCGCCGCGCTGCGGGAGCGGGTCGCGGCGCTGTCGGTCGAGGGGCACCGGCAGTACAACCCCGGCTGGCACCTGGCGCTGGACCTGCCGCACCTGCTGCTGGTCAGCGAGTGCATCGCCCGCGCCGCGCTCGCCCGCGAGGAGAGCCGCGGCGGGCACACCCGCGACGACTTCCCCGCGACCGACCCGGAGTGGGGGCGCACCAACCTGGTCTGCACCCGGACGGCGGACGGCGGGGTGACCGTGGCCCGGCAGCCGCTGCCGCAGATGCCGCCGGAGCTCGCCGAGGTCTTCGAGGAGGGGACGTGACCGAGCTCGCGAGGTCACGCGGGGACACAGCACCGCCGGGCACGTACCCGACGAGCGCCAGCGAGGAGGGGACGTGACCGAGCTCGCGAGGTCACGCGGGGACACGGCACCGCCGGGCACGTACCCGACGAGCGCCAGCGAGGAGGGGACGTGACCGAGCCTGCGGAGCCGAGCCTCGGCGCGGTGGACGAGGGTCGCGGGGGCGGCGCCGGGAGCGGCGGCGGAGGCGGCTACGACGCCACCTTCCGGATCTGGCGGGGCGACGCCTCCGGTGGGGAGCTGCAGACCTTCACCGTCCGGGTGAACGAGGGCGAGGTGGTCCTCGACGTCATCCACCGGCTGCAGGCCACGCAGGCCGGCGACCTCGCCGTCCGGTGGAACTGCAAGGCGGGCAAGTGCGGCTCGTGCAGCGCGGAGGTCAACGGCCGCCCGCGGCTGATGTGCCTGACCCGGATGAGCACCTTCGCCGAGGACGAGCCGGTGACCGTCACCCCGCTGCGCACGTTCCCGGTGATCCGCGACCTGGTCACCGACGTCTCCTTCAACTACGAGAAGGCCGCGCAGGTCCCGGCGTTCACCCCGCGCCCGCGCGACCCCGACGGCAACCACCGGATGCAGCAGGTCGACGTCGAGCGGCCGCAGGAGTTCCGCAAGTGCATCGAGTGCTGGCTGTGCCAGGACACCTGCCACGTCATCCGCGACCACGAGGAGAACAAGGCCGCCTTCGCCGGGCCGCGCTTCCTCATCCGGCTGGCCGAGCTGGACATGCACCCGCTCGACGTCGTCGACCGCCGGGACGCCGCCCGGGAGGAGTTCGGCCTCGGCTACTGCAACATCACCAAGTGCTGCTCCGAGGTGTGCCCCGAGGGCATCCACCTCACCGACAACGGCATCATCCCGCTCAAGGAGCGGGTGGTGGACCGCCGGTACGACCCGCTGACCTGGCTGGGGTCGAGGATCGGGCGGCGCCCGCGGCGCTGACCCCCGGGACGCGCACGTGCCCGTTGCCACGCGCGGCGACCGCGGGGACGCTCGCCCGTGCGGCGGTGCCGCACCGGGCGTCGCCGCGCGCACGAGAGGAGCGGTGACGTGTACGCACGGACGACCACCATCCACGGCACGACCCAGGCGATCGACGACGCGGTCGCCTACATGCGCGACGAGGTGATGCCGGCGGTCCAGGACATGGACGGCTGCGTCGGCCTGTCCTTCCTCGTCGACCGCGACACCGGCCGCTGCATCGTCGCGACCGCGTGGCAGACGGAGGAGGCGATGAGCGCCACGGCCGACCGGGTGCGGCCGATGCGCGACCGGCTCGCTGCGGTCCTCGGCGGCGCGGCGGAGGTGCGGACCTGGGAGATCGCCGCGCTCCACCGGCTGCACGAGGCCCCGGCCGGCGCCTGCGCGCGGGTCACCTGGCTGCGTTCGGACCCCGAGCGGGCCGACGAGCTCCTGGACACCTTCCGGATGGGCGTGCTGCCGCGCCTCGAGGAGCTGGACGGTTTCTGCAGCGCCAGCGTCCTGCTCGACCGCCGGGAGGGCGCGGCCGCCACCACCGTGACCTACGCGGACCGCGCGGCCCTGGAGCGCAACCGGGAGGCCGGTGCGGCCATCCGGGAGCGGGCGAGCCGGGAGAGCGGCGCCGAGATCACCGACGTCGCCGAGTTCGAGCTGGTCCTGGCCCACCTCCGGGTGCCCGAGACCGTCTGAGCGCTCGTCAGGGCGCGCTCGTCACGGCGCGCTCGTCACGGCGCGCTCGTCACGGCGCGCTCGTCACGGCCCGGCGGCCACCGGCCGCCGGGCCAGCCGGTCGACGCACGCGTGGGTGCGCTCGAGCAGCTCGTGCGCCGCGGCGGGGGTCGGCGCGATCGCGGTCAGCCCGAACCGGCCGTCGACCGCCAGCCCGGACAGCATGTGCAGGACGACGCCGGTGCGGGTGCGCCGGTCGAAGCGCAGCCCCTCCCGGTCCACCGCGTCGACGACCTCGCGCGGCGGCAGCCCGGTCCAGGCGGGGTCGACGAGGTTGTCGGTCGCGCAGTAGCAGTGGACGGTGCCGTCGTCGGCGGTCCACCGGCCGCGGTCGGGGTCGTAGCGGCCGGGCACGAGGTTGCGCAGCACCGTGTACGGGTGCGTCGTCCCGCCCTTGCGGAGGTTGATCTCCAGCCCCTGCAGCGTCCACCCGCCCGGGCCGGACGTGGCGACGAAGTCCACGCCGTACCGGCCGCGGGCGCCGCAGCGGGCCAGCGCCTCCCCCGCCGCCCGCCCGTGGCTCCCCAGCTCCGCGGCGTAGTGCGGCTCGGCCGGGAACCGGCAGCCGAGGTACACCTGGCCGCTGTCGCCGCCGAGCACCTGCTCGTGGGTGGACAGCACGGTCACGCGCCCGTCCGGGGTGATCTCACCCTGCACGCTGGGGCTGGCGAACCGGTCCCCGGTCACCAGCTCCTCGACGACGCCGCCGAGGGTCAGCGCGGTGAGGTACCAGTCGGGCAGCCGGCGGACCGCGTCGCGCAGGTGGCCCGCGGAGCCGGGCAGGCCGTCCCGGCGCAGCACCACGTTGCCGTCGCCGGCGCCGCTGTCGTCGAGCTTGAGCACCACGCCGGCCGCGCCGGGTCGGCGCCGCAGCACGTCGTCGACGGCGCGGTCGACGTCCTCGACGGTGTGCACGTCCTCGCACCCGGCCGGCACCGGCACCCCGGCGCCGGCGAGCAGCCGCCGCCCGGCGCTCTTGAACCCCAGCGGCCACAGCTCGGGCGCGGTGCCGTCGACGGGCACGTCCAGCCGCCGGGCGATCTCCACCTCGTCGGCGGTGACGTTCCACGGCTCGAGGAACGCCGGCCGGCCGCCGATGTGCCGGCGCAGCTCCTCGACCAGGTCCGGCCGGTCGCGCAGCTTCGCGGCGACCGGGCGGTAGGAGGTGTCCGGGACGACGAGCACCCACAGCCGCCGGCGCACCGAGGCCCGGGCGGCGCGCGGCACCAGGGAGAGGTAGTGGTCGACCAGCGCCGGCGGCGGCGGGGCGCTGCTGACGAAGACCAGCTCGCAGCCGGGGACGCGGGGCAGCAGCAGGACGGTGACCAGGTACCGGTGCTCCAGGGCCGGCAGGCGGTCGGCGTAGTGCGACAGCAGCGACTCGCCGATGCTGAACGAGGGCAGGGTCACCAGCACGTGCGGGATCCGGGAGCCCGGCGCGTTCGCCGCGCAGGCCGGCGCCAGGTCCCGTTGCAGCTCCGCGAACTCCCGCACGGCGCCTCCCGGCGCACCCGGCCCCCGCGCGTCGACCATCCTCCCGCGGGACCGGCGGCCGGAGGAGCCCCTCGGGCGTGCGGCGTCAGGAGCGGCCGGTCAGCCAGAGCAGGAGGCCGATGACCAGTCCGACCGTCGAGTGGCCGACCACGCCCCGGGCGTGGCTGACCAGCGGGTAGGCGGTCATCGTCGGCAGCGCCGTCCCCTCGTCGACCAGCACGAACGCGGCGGCGCCGACGGCCGGCCCGGCGGCCAGCGGGGGCCAGCCGCGGCGGACCAGCGCCGCGGCGAGCACGCCGTAGGTCACGCCGAGGGTGCGGTGCACGGCGAGCCCGACCCGGCCGGCCGCCGCGTCGTCGAGGTCGCGCCCCGCCACGCCGCCGAGCTGCCTGCCCAGCTGCACGAGCGTGCCGCCCGGCGCGATCTCCTCCTCCCGCCGCCGGGACTCCGCGCTCTGCCGGCCGTGGAACCAGCCGGTGGCGGCGTCCATGGTGCGGCTGGCCGCGTACCCGGCCAGCGCCCCGGTCCACAGGGAGGGGCCGGTACCCGTCACCGCGTCACCGCGGTGTCCGTGCTCGACGGGCGCGGGCCGGGCACCGGGGGCCGGCGCAGCGGCCGGAACGCGGTCCGCAGCTCGTCGACGAGCAGGTACGGCTCCTCCCACGCGGCGAAGTGCCCGCCGCGGGGCAGCCGGTTGTAGTGGATCAGCCGCGGGTAGGCGCGCTCGGCCCAGCTGCGCGGCGCCTCGTACTGCTCGCCCGGGAAGACGCTGACGGCGACCGGGACCTGCACGCCCTTGGCGTCGAAGAAGCCGCCGCGGTACTCCCAGTACAGCCGGGAGGCGGAGACGCCGGTGCCGGTCAACCAGTAGAGCGTCACGTTGTCGAGGACCTCGTCGCGGGTGAGCTCGCCGGTGCTGCTCGCCGTCCGGTCGAGGGCGGCCACGACGGCCGCGGCGGGCTGGCCGTCGGCGTCGTTGTGGTCGAGCAGCCAGGCGGCCAGGCCGACGGGCGAGTCCACGATGCCGTAGAGGGTCTGCGGGCGGGCGGCCATGTAGCGGGCGTACTCGACCTGCCCGAACGTCCGGAGCAGCTGGCCGTAGGCGCGGCGCTCCTCGTCGGACAGGCCGGGCGGCGGCGGCTCGCCGGCCAGGGCCGCCGCGTTGACGTCGGCCGGCACGGTGGCCGGCATGTTGGTGTGGATCGCGAGCAGCCCGGGCGGTGCCTGCAGGCCCATCTGGTCGACGACGAACGCGCCCCAGTCGCCGCCCTGCGCGACCCAGCGCTCGTAGCCCAGGCGCTGCATGAGCGTGGCCCAGGCGCGGGCCATGCGCTCGGGGCCCCAGCCGGTGCTCGTCGGCTTGCCGGAGAAGCCGTAGCCGGGCATCGAGGGGACGACGACGTCGAAGGCGTCGGAGGCGTCGCCGCCGTGCGCGGTCGGGTCCACGAGCGGGCCGACGATCTTCAGCTGCTCGACCACCGAGCCGGGCCACCCGTGGTTGACGACCAGCGGCAGGGCGTCCTCGTGCCGGGAGCGGACGTGCAGGAAGTGGATCTCCAGCCCGTCGATCTCGGTGACGAACTGGGGCAGGGCGTTGAGCCGCGCCTCGCAGGCGCGCCAGTCGTAGGCGGTGGCCCAGTGCTCCGCGAGGGCCCGCATGGTCGCGAGCGGGACGCCCTGGGAGGTGTCCGGGACCGTCTCCCGCTCCGGCCAGACCGTTGCCGCGACGCGCCGCCGCAGCTCGGCGAGCGCCTCGTCGGGCACCTCCACGCGGAACGGGCGGACGGTCCCTGCTGTCGCGGTCGTCATGGCCGGCTCCCTCCCGGAGGCGCGTCGGTCTAGCCGAAGGTGAGGACGTACGCGGCGACGCCCGGGGCGGTGAACTCGATCTCGAACAGCCGGTCGTCGACCGGGCCCGGCTGCCGGACCAGCTGGTGGAGCCGCCGGCCGGTGGCCACGCCGTGCCCCCGCGCGTCCACGTCCCCGCCGGCCGCCTCCCCCGGCGGGCGCCCGTCCAGGCGCACCCGGAAGGGCACGGAGACCCCCGGGGCGACCGGCCCCATCACCAGGTGCAGGTCGCGGGCGCGGAAGCGGCAGGCCAGCCGCCCGCCGGGCTCGTCGAGCACCGCGGCCTCGGCGCCCACGGTCCACCGCCCGGCCGCCGCCCAGGAGCCGGGCCGCAGCCGCGCAGGGACCTCGTACGCGTGCGACCGGTCGGGGGCCGTGCCCTGCGGGGACGCGAAGGCCGTCGACCGGCCGTGGCCGAGGTACTCCTCCGGTGAGCCCAGGGCGGCCCAGTCGGCGGGGGCCTCGACGCCCTCGCCGACGACCGTGACCGGGTCGCGGCCGAGGACGTCGGCGCCGGCCTCGGCCAGCAGCTGCTGCAGCACCGTCTCCGACCGCGTCTCGTCCCCCTCCCCGAACCAGTGGTGGCGGATGCGCCCGGTGACGTCGACGAAGTACAGCGCCGGCCAGTAGTGGTTGGCGAAGGCGTGCCAGATCGCGTACCCGCCGTCCAGCGCGACCGGGTGGGTGACGCGCAGGGCCTCGAGCGCCCGGCGCACGGCGCCGGCGTCCCGCTCGAAGGAGAACTCCGGCGTGTGCACGCCGAGGACGACCAGCCCGTCGTCCCGGTACCGGTCGGCCCACGCCCGCACGTACGGCAGGGTCCGCAGCCAGTTGATGCACGTGAAGGTGCAGAAGTCGACGAGGACGACGCGGCCGCGCAGCGCCTCGGTCGTCAGCGGCTCGGTGTTCAGCCACCCGGTCGCCCCGTCGAGCGCCGGCATCCGGCCCTCGGTGGGCAGCAGCGCGGGAGTCGCCATCTCCCCGGACCTCTCCTCGACGGGGCTCAGCTGCCGGTGCCGCCGGCCGGCTGCGGGGACCACCACAGGAGCCGGATGCCGCTCATCTCCAGGCGGGTGCCGGAGGCGTCCGAGCCACAGCGCAGGACGACCTGCATGCAGGTGGGGCAGCGGAGCACGAGGGCGGGCGCGTCGGCGTAGACCAGGTGCGCGCCCAGCGGGGCGCGGCCGCCGCAGTAGGTGCAGGTGGAGACCGCCGCGGTCGCCTCGGCGGTGAGCACCTCGGCCAGGACGCCGGCCGCCGCGTTGCCGTCCAGCCGGCGCTCGTCGACCCCGGAGGGCGCTCCGCCGGTCCCGTCGGGCAGGTGCTCGGACAGGTCCATCGCCGTCCCCTCCCCCGGCCGCGGGCGCCGCCGTGGCGGCCACTGTCGCGCCGGGCGCCGGGCCGCGCATCGGTCATCCGACCGTCCCCGCCGGTCGCGCACCCCTGCCGCCGCCGCGCCCGCTGCGGGAGACTCGCACCTCCACGGGGCGAGCCACGACGCCGGCACGGAGCGACCGTCCGGGCGGCGAGTCGAGGGAGGCCCCCGTGGGCGACACCACGACCGGAGGCAGCGGGCTGGTCGGCCGGGAGACCGAGGACGGCGTCGTCCGGGCGTTCCTCGCGCGGGCCGCCGACCGGGGCGACGCGCTCGTCGTGACCGGCGACCCCGGCGTCGGGAGGACCGCGGTGCTCGACGCGGCGGCGGGGACGGCGGCCGCGACCGGGGCGCTGGTGCTGCGGGCCGCGGGGGTGGGGTCCGAGACCGAGGTCGGCCACGCCGGCCTGTCCCAGCTCCTCCTGCCGCTGCTCGACGGGCCCGAGGGCCCGCCCGGCGGCGCCCTCGCGGCCGTCCTCGGCGTCCGGCCCGGGGCGCCGCCCGGCCCGCTGGCCGTGGCGTCCGCGGTCCTGGCCCTGGTCGACCGCGCGGCGCGGGGGCGGCCGGTCCTCCTGGTCGTCGACGACCTGCCGGAGCTGGACCGGTCCAGCGCGCGGGTGCTCGGCCTCGTCGCCCGCCGGCTCCCCGGCCGCCGCTGCGGGTTCCTGGCCGCCGCGCGGACCGGCGGCGACCCGCTGCCGGACACCGGGCTGCCCCGCCTCGAGCTCGGCCCGCTGGACGAGGCCGCGTCGGCGGAGCTGCTGCGCACCCGCGCCCCCGCCCTGCCCGCGAGCGTGCGCCGGCGGGTCCTCGACGCGGCGCGGGGCAACCCGCTGGCGCTGCTCGAGCTGCCCGCCGTCCTGACCGGTGACGACGGCGGGCCGGTGCCCCTCCCGCCCGGGACGCGGCTGCACGCCGTCTTCGCCCGGCCGGTCGGCGCCCTGCCGGCCCCCACGCGCGCGCTGCTCCTGCTGGCCGCGCTCGAGGGCACCGGCGACCTGCGCGCGCTGCGCGCGGCCGCCCTGGCCGACGGCCGGTGGAGCGACGACGGCTGGCTGGACGACCTCGCCCCGGCCGAGCGCGCGCGGCTGGTCCGCGTCGACCTGGCCGCCGGGCGCGTGGCGCTGCGGCACCCGCTCACCGGCGCGGCCGCCGTGGAGCTGGCGAGCAGCGGTGACCGCCTGCGGGCGCACGCCGCGCTGGCGCGGGCGCTGGCCGGGGACCCGGAGCGCTGCGCCGGGCACCTGGCGCAGGCCACCCTCGGGCCGGACGGCGAGGCGGCCGGCCTGCTCGAGCGGGCGGCCGGCCGGGCCCGGCAGCGCGGGGACGGGGCCGGCGCGGTCGCCCTCCTGCTCCGGGCCGCGGACCTCACCCCGCCCGGGCCCGCCCGCGCCCGCTGGCTGGCCGCGGCCGCCGTCGCGACGGTGGACACGACCGGCGACCTGCCGGCCGTGCCCGGGATGCTCGCGCGGGCGCGGGGA
>NZ_JBHSGR010000036.1:0-22430 GCF_042654585.1 Geodermatophilus arenarius | reverse complement strand
GCCGGGCGCGGCCGCGGCACCGGCGACGTCCTCGCGGGCGACGCCGGCGACGGCGGCCCCGCGGCCGCCCTGGCCGCCGCCACCGAGACCGCCCCGCAGACCGCCACCGAGACCGCCCCCGTCGACCCGGAGGTGCACCCGTGAGCACGACGCACGAGCGGCTCGCCCGCGAACTGGAGACCGCCCGGCAGCGGACGCTGCTGCTCACCGACCTCGACGAGCCCGAGCTGCTGCGCCAGCACAGCCCGCTGATGAGCCCGCTGGTGTGGGACCTCGCGCACGTCGGCCAGCAGGAGGACCTGTGGCTGCTGCGCCACGGCGACGCCCGCCGCGCCGGCCTGCTCCCGCCCGCCGTCGAGGCGCTCTACGACGCCTTCACCCACCCGCGCGCGGTCCGGGACCGGCTGCCGCTGCTGCCGCCGGTGGAGGCGCGCTCGTTCGTCGCCGAGGTGCGCGGCCGGGTGCTCGACCGGATCGGGCGCGCCGGGCCGGACGACGACCCGTTCGACGTCGCGATGGTCGTCAGCCACGAGGCCCAGCACACCGAGACGATGCTGCAGACGCTCGGGCTGCGCGTCGGTCCGCCGGTGCTGGGCACGGGCGGCCCGCTGCCGGCCGGCCGGCCCGGGGTGGCCGGGACGTCGGTGCCCGTGCCCGCCGGGCCGTTCGTGATGGGCGTGGACGCCGCCGACGAGCCGTTCGCGCTGGACAACGAGCGCGGCGCGCACGTGGTCGACGTGCCCGCCTTCCGCATCGGCCGGGTGCCGGTGACCAACGCCGAGTACGCGGCGTTCGTCGCCGACGGCGGCTACGACACCCCCGGTTGGTGGTCGCCGCGGGGCTGGGCGCACCGGCAGGAGGCCGGGCTCGAGCGGCCGCTGTACTGGGGCCCGGGCGGCGCCCGCACCCGCTTCGGCGTGCTCGAGGACGTCCCGCCCGACGAGCCGGTCCAGCATGTCACGTTCTTCGAGGCCGAGGCGTACGCGGCGTGGGCCGGCGCCCGGCTGCCCACCGAGGCGGAGTGGGAGAAGGCCGCCGCGTGGGACCCGGCGACCGGCCGCCGGCGCCGCTGGCCCTGGGGCGACGGCGGCCCGACGCCGGCGCTGGCCAACCTGGGCGGGTCGGCGCTGCGCCCGGCGCCGGTGGGCGCCTACCCGGCGGGTGCGTCGGCGTACGGCGTGGAGCAGGCGGTCGGCGACGTCTGGGAGTGGACGTCGTCGGGCTTCGAGGCCTATCCCGGGTTCACGCCGATGCTCTACGCCGACTACTCGGCGCCCTTCTTCGGCGGCGACTACCGGGTGCTGCGCGGCGGCTCGTGGGCGGTGGACCCCTCCATCCTGCGGCCGTCGTTCCGCAACTGGGACCACCCCGTGCGGCGCCAGGTGTTCAGCGGCATCCGGCTGGCGTGGGACGTCGACGAGGCGGGTGCCTGACCGTGTGCCGTCACCTCGCCTGGCTGGGGCGGCCGCGGTCGGTGGCCTCACTGGTCCTCGAGCCGCCGTCGTCGCTGCTGGTGCAGTCCTGGGCGCCGCGGCGGCAGCGGTACGGCACCGTGAACGCCGACGGCTGGGGCGTCGGCTTCTTCGCCCCCGGTCGGGCGGAGCCGGTGCGGTGGCGCTCGGCGCGGCCGCTGTGGGCCGACCCGTCGTTCGCCTCGGTGGCGCCGGTGCTGGAGTCCGGGTGCGTGGTGGCCGCGGTCCGCTCGGCGACGGTGGGCATGCCGCTGGAGGAGAGCGCCGCGGCGCCGTTCACCGACGGCCGCTGGCTGCTGTCGCACAACGGCCGGGTCGACCGCGCGGCGCTCCCGCCGGTGCGCGACGCCGAGTCGACGGTGGACAGCGCGCTGCTGGCCGCGCTCGTGTTCTCCCGCGGCCCGGACCGGCTCGGCGACACCGTGCGCGAGGTGGCCGCCGCCGACCCCGCCGCCCGGCTCAACCTGCTCGCCGCCGACGGCACCCGGCTGCTGGCCACGACCTGGGGCGACACGCTCTCCGCCCTGGTCACCGCCGAGGGGACGGCGCTGGCCAGCGAACCCTGGGACGACGACCCCGCGTGGACCGACGTGCCCGACCGCTCGCTGGTCGAGGTGACCCCGGACGGCCTGACCGTCACCCCGCTGACCTGACCCGCCCGCGAGCCGAGGAGACCCGTGACGACGACCCGCCACCTCGCCCCCGCCGACGTCGCGGCCGCGCTGCGCGCCGACGCCCTCGCCGGGCTGACCGCGACGCCGAAGGCGCTGCCGCCGCGCTGGTTCTACGACGCCCACGGCAGCGAGCTGTTCGACGAGATCACCCGGCTGCCCGAGTACTACCCGACCCGCGCCGAGCGGGCGGTGCTGGCCGCGCACGCCGGGGAGGTCGCCGCGGCCTCCGGCGCCGAGGTGCTCGTCGAGCTGGGCAGCGGCACGTCGGAGAAGACCCGCCTGCTGCTGGACGCGCTGACCCGGGCCGGCACGCTGCGGCGGTTCGTCCCCTGCGACGTCGACCCGTCGGTGCTCGCCGCCGCCGCGGAGGCGGTCACCGCCGAGTACCCGGGCATCGCCGTCGACCCCGTCGTCGGGGACTTCACCGCGCACCTGGGCCTGCTGCCCCGCGGCGGGCGGCGGCTGGTGGCCTTCCTCGGCTCGACGATCGGCAACCTCGAACCCGGCCCGCGGACGGCGTTCCTGGCCGAGCTGGCCGGCACGCTCGCACCGGGCGACTCCTTCCTGCTCGGCACCGACCTGGTCAAGGACCCCGGCCGGCTGGTCCGCGCCTACGACGACGCCGCCGGCGTCACCGCGGAGTTCAACCGCAACGTGCTGCGGGTGCTGGACCGCGAGCTCGGCGCCGACTTCGACCCGGCGGCGTTCGACCACGTCGCGGTGTGGGACCCGGCGGACGAGTGGATCGAGATGCGGCTGCGCGCGCGGACCGCGCAGGTGGTCACCGTGCCGGCGCTGGACCTGACCGTGCGCTTCGCCGCGGGCGAGGAGATGCGCACCGAGGTGTCGGCGAAGTTCCGCCGGGAGGGCGTCGAGGCCGAGCTGGCGGCGGCCGGCCTGCGGACGACGCACTGGTGGACCGACCCGGACGGCGACTTCGCCGTCTCGCTGTCCACCCCCGGCTGAGGTCCCTGCATCCGGACCTGCGGGGACGCCGGAAGAGGAGGTGCCAGCCCCCGATCCCGGAGGACCCGGTGACCCGGACCCGCACCCTCGGCCTCGTTCCCGTCGCCGGCGCGACGACGCGGTGGCGGGTGGTCGCGCGGGAGCTGCTGGACGAGCAGGCGCTGCCGGTGGACCTGCTCCCCACGCGCGAGGGGCCGCCGCGGCTGACGCCGGTCACCTGCGGCGGACCGTTCCTCCCCGGCGTCGGCAGCCACCGCGGCGACGTCGGGGTGGCGGAGCCGGCGCCGTGACCGGGCTCCTCGAGCCCCGGACCGGCCGGGCGGGCCCTAGGGTCGGTGCGGTGGACAGCCAGGCGGAGCCGGCGCCCTCGGGCGCGGCCGAGCCGGACGACGCCGAGGTCGCCCGGCGCTTCGCCGCGGGCGAGGAGCAGGCGCTGGCCTGGGCCTACGAGCGGTGGGCGGCGCTGGTGCACGGCATGGGGGTGCGCGCGTTCGGCCCCGGGCCCGACGCCGAGGACGTCACCCAGCAGACCTTCGTCTCCGCCTGGACCGGCCGGGCCGGCTACCGCGCCGACCAGGGCCCGCTGCCGGGCTGGCTGGTCGGCATCTGCCGCCACAAGATCGCCGACACGTGGGCGCGGCGGGACCGCCAGCGGCGCGCCGCCGAGGCCGCGCTGGCCGAGGCTCAGGCGGCGCCGCCCGGCGGACAGGCCCCGGTGGACAGCACGGTCGCCGACCGGGTGCTGCTGCTCGGCGAGCTGGACCGCCTCGGCCAGCCGCAGCGCGGCATCATCGAGCTCGCCTTCTTCGCCGACCTCACGCACGTGCAGATCGCCGAGCGCACCGGCCTGCCGCTGGGGACGGTCAAGAGCCACATCCGGCGCACCCTCGAGCGCCTGCGCGACCGGTTGGAGGTGGGCGGTGCCGCACTGCACGCCTGAGGACCTCGCGCTGGCCGCGCTCGGCGAGCCGCTCCCCGACGACGCCGCGCACCTGGCCGGCTGCGCGGCCTGCGGCGCCGAGGTGGCGCGGCTGCGCCGGGCCGGCGACGCGCTGGCCGTGCCGGAGCTCGCCGCCTCCGGGCCGCCGGTCGCGCCGCCGCCGTCGCTGTGGGCGCGGATCGCCGCGGCCACCGGGGTGCGCGTGGCGCCGCGCCCGGGCGTCGTCGCGACGTCGGGGCCCCCGGCCGGCCCGGTGCCCGACGTCGTCCCGGTGGCGCCGCCCGTTCCCGGGGCCCCGCCGGTGCCCGAGGAGCCGGTGCTCCACGAGCCGGACGAGCCGATCCCGCCGGTTGCGCCGGTCGTGCCGGTCGTGCCGCTGCGGCCGCGGCGGTCGCGGCTGGCGCTCGCCGCCGCGGCGGCGCTGGTGGCGGGGCTGGCCATCGGCGCCGGGGCGGTCGCGCTCGGCAGCCGGGACGACGCCGGCGAGCCGGTCGCCGCGACCGTGCTCGACCCGCTGGAGGGCAGCGACGCCTCCGGACGCGCCGAGGTGGTCGAGCGGGCCGACGGCACGCGGGTGCTGCAGGTCGAGCTCACCGCCGGCGCGCCGGAGGAGGGCTACTACGAGGCGTGGCTGCTGACGGAGTCGGTGTCCGGGCTGGTCCCGCTGGGCGTCGTCCGCGCGGGCACCGAGGAGTTCGAGCTGCCCGCGGGCCTGGACCTGGCCGAGTACCCGGTCGTCGACGTCTCGGTGGAGCCGCTCGACGGCGACCCGGCCCACTCCGGGGTCTCCATCGTCCGCGGGCAGCTGTCCTAGCGTCAGGGAGTGACCGCGCTCGACCTGCTGCTCCCCCACGACGACCTCGCCGACTCCTGGCGCGCCGCCCGCCCCCGCCCGGCGGGCCGGCACCTGGACTCGGCGGCCTGCAGCCGGCAGAGCAACCGGGTGCTCGAGGCGGTCGCGCACCACGCCCGGCACGAGGCGGAGCTCGGCGGCTACGTGGCCGAGGCGACCGCGGGCGACCTGCTCCAGCAGGGCCGCAGCGTCATCGGCGGGCTGGTCGGCATGGCCGCCGCCGACGTCGTCTTCGTGGAGTCCGCGCAGGCCGCGCTCACCGCGCTGCTGGCCGCCTGGCGGCTGCCGGCCGGCACACGGGTGGCCTGCCCGCCCGGGGAGTACGCGCCGAACGCCGCCCTGCTGCGCGCCGCGGGGCTGGTGCCCGAGCCGATGGCCGTCGACGGCGACGGGCGGGTCGACGTCGCCGCGCTCGAGCGGTCGCTGGCCGCCGGCCCGCCGCGGTTCGTGCACCTCACGCACGTGGCCAGCCACCGCGGCGTCGTCCAGCCGGCGGCCGAGGTCGCGGCGCTGTGCCGGGCGCACGGCGTGCCGCTGGTGCTCGACGCCGCCCAGTCGCTCGGGCACGTCGACGTCGACCTCGGCGCCGACGTCGTCTACTCGACCTCGCGCAAGTGGTTGGCCGGCCCGCGCGGGGTCGGTGTCCTGTGCGCGCGGCCGGCGGTGGCCGCGGAGCTGGTCCCGGCCCTCCCCGCCCCGGCCGACCTGCCGCCCCTGCGCGCGCTGGAGAGCGGCGAGGCGCACGTGGCCGGCCGCGTCGGGCTGGTCCTCGCCGTCGGAGAGCACCTGGCCGCGGGCCCGCACCGGGTGCGCGAGCGGCTGGCCGCGCTGGGCCGGGCGGCGCGGCGGGTCCTCGACGGCGCCGGCGGCTGGCGGGTGGTGGAGCCGCTCGACGAGCCGACCGCGACCACGACGCTGCGCCCGCCGGACGGCGTCGACGTCGTCGCCACCCGGGCGCGGCTGCTCACCGAGCACGGCGTCGTCACCACGGCGGTCGAGCCCGGTCGCGCGCCGGCGGAGCTGACCGGCTGGGTGCTGCGGGTGTCCCCGCACGTCGACGGCACCCTCGACGACCTCGAGGCCCTCGCCGCCGCCCTCTGATCCGCCTTTCGCGCGCGAAAGGCGACTACAGGGGCGCCTGGATGCGCTCGCTCACCCGGCGGTGGACGGCGAGCTGCTCGTCGAGGCCGGGGTGCACGGGCACGCCGTCCTCCACCACGAACCGCCCGCCGACGACGGTGTGCCGCGCGGCCACCGGCCCGCAGCGCAGCCACGCCTCCACCGGGTCGCTCAGCGCACCCGCGAACGCCGGCCCGGTCAGCGGCCAGACGGCCAGGTCGCCGCACGCGCCCACCGACAGCTCCCCGATCTCGCCGGTGCGCCCGAGGCAGGCGGCGCCGCCGCGGGTGGCGATCTCCAGCGCGTCGCGGGCGCCGAACGACCCGGCGCCGTGCCGCAGCTTGCCCTGCAGCATCGCCGTCCGGGCCTCGAGCCACAGCGACGCCGCGTCCGCCGACGCCGACCCGTCCACGCCCAGCCCCACCGGCGCCCCGGCCGCCCGCAGCTCGGCCACCGGCGACAGGCCGCTGCCCAGCACCATGTTCGACGACGGGCAGTGCGCGGCACCCACCCGCGCAGCGCCGAGCCGGGTCACCTCCTCGGCCGAGGGCCACACCACGTGGGCCAGCCACACCCGGTCGGACATCCAGCCGACGTCGGCCAGGTAGTCGACCGGGCGGCGGCCGAAGCGCTCCAGGCAGAACGCGTCCTCGTCCTGCGTCTCGGCGAGGTGGGTGTGCAGCCGGACGTCGAGCCGCTCGGCCAGCTCCGCCGTCCGCGTCATCAGCTCCGTCGACACGCTGAACGGTGAGCAGGGCGCCAGCGCGATGCGGGTCAGCGCGTGCGGGGAGCGGTCGTGGTGGGCGTCCACCAGGCGCTGCGACTCGGCCAGGACCTCGTCGTCGTCCTGGACGACGGAGTCCGGCGGCAGCCCGCCGTCCTTCACCGACAGCGACATCGACCCGCGGGTGAAGTGCGACCGCACGCCGAGGTCCTGCGCCGCGCGCACCTCGGCGCCGATCAGGTCGCCGGCACCGCGCGGGTGCACGTAGAGGTGGTCGGTCGAGGTGGTGCAGCCGGCCAGCGCGAGCTCGGTGAGCCCGACGTAGGCCGACACGTACGCGGCCTCCTCGTCCAGCCGCGCCCACAGCGGGTACAGGGTGACCAGCCACTCGAAGAGCCCGCCGGTCAGCGCGGGCGCGAACGAGCGGGTGAGGTTCTGGTACAGGTGGTGGTGGGTGTTGACCAGCCCGGGCGTCACCAGGCAGCCGCGCGCGTCGACCGTGCGGGCCGCGACCGGCCGCGGGTCCCCGGGCCCGCCGACCCCGCTCACCACCCCGCCGGTCACGGCGACCCAGCCGCCGGCGATCTCCCGCCGGCCGTCGTCGACGGTGGCGAGCAGGTCGGCATCGTGGACGAGCAGGTCGGCAGAGGGCACCAGCAGGTCGGCGGTCGTCTCCACCCGCGGCATCCTGCCGACCGCGTGTGAACACGGCGAGTCGCCACGTGCCGTCAGGCAACCCGGCCGGAACGAACCGGGGCTACCGTGACCGTCCCCCGGGAACCCGGCCCGCCTGATCCGACCAGGAGCGACGATGGACTTCCTGCAGCCCACGACGTGGGCGGAGGTGCTGGAGGCGAAGGCCGCCCACCGCGACGCCGTGCCCATCGCCGGGGGCACCGACGTCATGGTCGCGATCAACTTCGGCCGGCTGCGTCCGCCGCTGCTGCTGGACCTCACGCGGGTCGCCGAGCTGCAGACCTGGGAGCCCGACGACGGTGCCGTGCGGCTGGGCGCCGGCGTCCCCTACGCCCGGGTCATCGCCGAGCTCGGCGACCGGCTGCCGGGGCTGGCGATGGCCGCCCGCACCATCGGCTCGCCGCAGATCCGCAACCGGGGCACCGTCGGCGGCAACCTGGCCACCGCCTCCCCGGCCGGCGACGCGCACCCCGCGCTGCTGGCCGCCGGCGCCGAGGTCGAGGTGGCGTCGGTCCGCGGCACCCGCCGGATCCCGGTCGCCGAGTTCTACACCGGCGTCAAGCGCTCCGCGCTGGCCGACGACGAGCTGATCGCCGCCGTGCGGATCACCCCGCCCGCCGGCCCGCAGCAGTACAGCAAGATCGGCACGCGCAACGCCATGGTCATCGCCGTCGCCGCGTTCGGGCTGGCGCTGCACCCCGACCGCCGCGCCGTCGGCACCGGCATCGGGTCGGCGGCGCCCACGCCGCGCCGCGCCCCCGCCGCCGAGGAGTTCCTCGCCGGGGAGCTCGACGGCCTGTGGGAGTCCCGCGCCGAGCTGCCGCCGGCCACCGCCGCCCGCTTCGGCGAGCTGGTGGCCGGGGCGGCGGCGCCCATCGACGACGTCCGCGGCACCGCCCGCTACCGCGTCCACGCACTCTCGGTCATGGCCCGGCGCACGCTGACCTGGGCCTGGGCCGACTACCGGAAGGGGGACCCGACGTGCGCCTGACCTGCACCGTCAACGGCACGCCGCAGCAGGTGGACGACGTCTGGGAGGGCGAGAGCCTGCTGTACGTGCTGCGTGAGCGGATGGGCCTGCCCGGCTCGAAGAACGCCTGCGAGCAGGGCGAGTGCGGCTCGTGCACCGTCTACCTCGACGGGCTGCCGGTGTGCGCCTGCCTGGTCGCCGCCGGGCAGGCGCAGGGCCGGGAGGTCGGCACCGTCGAGGGGCTGGCGGGCGAGGACGGGCTGCACCCGGTCCAGGAGGCGTTCCTCGAGGCCGGCGCCGTCCAGTGCGGCTTCTGCACGCCCGGGCTGCTGGTGGCCACCGACGACCTGGTCCGCCGCGCCCGCGACGAGGGCCGCAGGCCCGCCGACGCCGAGATCCGCGAGGCGCTGGCCGGGAACCTCTGCCGCTGCACCGGCTACGAGAAGATCCTGGACGCCGTCCGGCTCGCGGCCGACCGCATGGCAGGTGACGCGCGATGAGCACCCCCACCCGCGCCCCGAGCGGCGCCCCCTCCCACCTGACCGGCCCCGGCAGCGGCGGCGGCGGGGTCGGCACCGACGCGCAGCGCCCCGACGGCGTCCTCAAGGTCCGCGGCGAGTTCGCCTACGCCAGCGACCTGTGGACCGACGACATGCTGTGGGGCGTCACGCTGCGCAGCCCCCACCCCTACGCCCGGATCCGCTCGATCGACGTCGGCCCGGCGCTGGCCGTCCCCGGCGTGCACGCCGTCCTCACCTCCGACGACGTCCCCGGCGAGAAGGTCTACGGCCTCGAACTGGCCGACCAGCCGGTGCTCGCCCTCGACGTCGTCCGCTACCAGGGCGAGCCGGTGGCGCTGGTCGCCGCCGACCACCCCGACACCGCCCGGCGCGCCGCGGCGCGGATCGTCGTCGACTACGACGTCTGGGAGCCGGTCACCGACGCCCGCGCGGCGCTGGGCCACCCCACCTGGAACCAGGTGCACGACGCGCCGGCCGAGGTCACCGAGCTCAGCCGGGAGAGCGCGCACCTGCACCCGCACGGCAACCTGGTGCGCCACCTCAAGGTCCGCAAGGGCGACCCCGCGCCCACCGCGGACGTCGTCGTGGTCGGCGAGTACGAGGTCGGCATGCAGGACCAGGCGTTCCTGGGCCCGGAGTCCGGGCTGGCGGTGCCCGCCGAGGACGGCGGCGTCGACCTGTACGTGGCCACCCAGTGGCTGCACGTGGACCAGCGCCAGGTCTGCGCGGCGCTGGGCATGCCGCCGGAGCGGGTGCGGCTGACCCTGGCCGGCGTCGGCGGCGCGTTCGGCGGCCGCGAGGACCTGTCGATGCACGTGCACGCCTGCCTGCTCGCGCTGCACACCGGCCGGCCGGTGAAGATGTCCTACAACCGCGAGGAGTCCTTCTTCGGCCACGTGCACCGCCACCCGGCGACCATGCGCTACGAGCACGGCGCCACCCGCGACGGCGACCTGGTCTACGTGAAGGCGGAGATCCACTTCGACGGCGGCGCCTACGCCTCCAGCACGCCGGCGGTCGTGGGCAACGGCGGCACGATGGGCATCGGCCCCTACGTCGTCCCCAACGTGCACGTCGACTGCTACGGCGCGTACACCAACAACCCGCCGTGCGGCGCCATGCGGGGGTTCGGGTCGGTGCAGACCGCCTTCGCCTACGAGGCGCAGATGGACGCGCTCGCCGCCGAGCTCGGCATGGACCCGGTCGAGCTGCGCTGCCGCAACGCGATGGAGCAGGGCTCGGAGACGCCCACCGGCCAGGTGGTCGACAGCCCCGCGCCCGTCGCGGAGCTGCTGCGCCGGCTGGAGGCGATGCCGCTGCCCCCGGCGCCCGCCACCGGCGACGACGTCGACCTGCGGCACATGCCCGGCGGCGTCTCCAACACCACCCACGGCGAGGGGGTGCGCCGCGGCGTCGGGTACGCCGTCGCCTACAAGAACGTGGCCTTCTCCGAGGGCTTCGACGACTACTCGACCGCGCGGGTGCGGCTGGAGGTGGTCGGCGGCGAGGCGGTGGCGACCGTGCACACCGCGGCGGCCGAGGTCGGCCAGGGCCTGGTCACCGTCGAGCAGCAGATCGCCCGCACCGAGCTCGGCGTGGACGCCGTCGTGCTCCACCCGAAGGACACCGGCGTCGGGTCGGCCGGGTCCAGCTCGGCGTCCCGGCAGACCTACGTCACCGGCGGCGCGGTCAAGGCCGCGTGCGAGGCGGTCCGCGGCCGGGTGCTGGAGCTCGCGCGGTCCGCCGTCGGCCGGCCGGTGGCCGACCTGCGGCTGGACGGCGGGAAGGTCGTGTCCGACCTCGAGGGCGTGGCGCTCCCGCTGGCCGACGTGCTCGGCGACGAGGCGGTCGAGGAGACCGTCGAGTGGCGGCACCGGCCGACCCAGGCGATCGACCCCGAGACCGGCCAGGGCTTCGCGCACGTGCAGTACGCCTTCTCCGCGCACCGGGCCGTGGTCGACGTCGACACCGAGCTGGGCCTGGTCAAGGTCGTGGAGATGGCCTGCACGCAGGACGTCGGCAAGGCGATCAACCCGCAGGCCGTCGTCGGGCAGATCCAGGGCGGCACCGCGCAGGGGCTGGGCCTGGCGGTGATGGAGGAGATCCTGGTCCGCGACGGCCGGGTGCAGAACCCGTCGTTCACCGACTACCTCATCCCGACCGTGCTCGACATGCCGCCGATGCGCATCGAGGTGCTGGAGTACGCCGACCCGCACGCGCCCTACGGCCTGCGCGGCGTCGGCGAGGCACCCAACATCTCCTCCGGCCCCGCGGTGCTCGCCGCGATCCGCCAGGCGACCGGCCTGCCGCTGCGCCGCGTCCCCGTCCGCCCGGAGCACGTCACCCGGACCTGATCCCCGCCAGCCGGTCCATCGCGGCCAGCACGCGGTCCTGCAGGGCCGGGTCCTCCAGGGCGCGCGGCGTCCGCGCGGGACGGCGGCCGGCGGTGTAGCCGCCGGGCCAGTCGCCGGCCGCGGCCAGCGCCACCCGGGCGCCGCCGTCCTCGACGTCGCCCGGCGCGCCCGGGGAGGCCAGCTTGGTGCGCACCCAGCCCGGGTCGACCGCGCCCACCCGCAGGTGCGGCAGGCGCCGGGCCCAGCCGAGGGACAGGACGACGTCGAGCGCCTTGGAGTCGGCGTAGGCGCGCCCCGGTTCCCGCGGGCCGCCAAGATCGTCCGGGTCGACGCGGCCCGAGCCGACCATGCCGCTGCCGAGGAAGACCAGCCGCTCCCGGACCCGCTCGTGCGCCAGGGCGGTGAGCAGGTGCGGGGCGAGCGCGTTGACGGCGAACGCGAGCTCGTGGCCCTGCGCGCTGACCGGCGCGCCGTCCGGCGGCCACACGCCGGCGTTGTGCACGAGCACGTCCAGCTCCCCGAGCTGCCCGGCGAGCGAACGCACCTGGTCGAGGTCGGCCAGGTCGCCGGTGACCAGCCGGACGTCGCCGAGCCGGCCGAGCTCCTCGGCGACCGGGGCGCCGCGGGCCTCGCTGCGCGCGTGCAGGACGACGGTGTGCCCGTCGCCCAGCAGCCGCCGCGCGGCCGCCCGGCCGATGCCGTCGGTGGAGCCCGTGATCGCGATCACCGAACCTGAGTGAGCCACGGACCGGCCCTACCCGCGCGTCGTCGCCTCCCACCGCTGCCGCAGGGCGGCGCGGCCGGCCTCGGTCGGGCGGCCCCACAGCCGCAGCCGGGCCATGCCGCCGTCGGGGAAGACGTCCAGCCGCACCGCGGTCACCGCGGCGTCGCCGGGCAGGACGAACCGGTGCCGGGTGTCGGGCTGCAGCGGCGTGCGGGGCAGCAGCTCCACCTCGGCGCCGTCCGCCGTCCGGCCGGTCAGGGCCGCCGCGCCGGGCGCGTTGCCGAGGAACCACGACGTGTCGAGCTCGGCGAGGGTCACGGTGCCCTCGCAGGCCAGCGCCACGTCGACCCAGTCGTTGCCGTCGTCGCGGCGGCGGGCGTTCTCCCAGCCCTCGCCCATCGAGCGGGCCTCGCCACGGCCGATGAGCTGGTGCGGGCTGCCGTAGAAGGCGTTGCTCACCCCGGTCACCCGGCCGCCGTTCTCCAGCGCGGCGAGGTCGCACGGGCCGGCGTCGACCAGGCGCGGGTCGGGCACGACCTCGCCGTGCACCCGCAGCCGCGCGACGCCGCCGTCGGGGTGGATGGACAGCCGCACGTGCGTCACCCGCGGCCCCGGCTCGACGGCGAAGCGGTTCGCCGTCCCGCCGGCCAGGTCCGACAGCGGCAGCAGCGGGGACCAGTCGGCGTCGGCCAGCGCGGACGCCGGGGGGTGCCCCTCGACGGAGGCGCCCTCCAGCGCGGCCCGCGGCGGGTAGTTGCCGAGGAAGAACGCGGTGTCGACGACGACCGCGTGCACCACGCCCGGCATGCCGAGGCGCACGACCGCCCAGTCGTGCCCGGGCTCGCGCCGCCGGCGGGTCTCCCAGCCGTCGTACTCCTTGCCGCGGGCGCCGAAGTCGTCGCGCGCCCGCGCCGGCCCGGGCAGGACCAGGTTCTCCTTGCCGGCGAAGAACTCGTCGTTGGCGGCGACCACGGCGCCGCCCTGGGTGCGGACGGCGAGGTCGGGCAGGTCGAACGGGTCGCTCACGGGGCTCCTCGGGGTTCGGCGGGGGTCACTGTCGCACGGGCGGGGTAGGGGGCCGGGGTCAGCGAGAGATCCGAGGAGGCCCCGTGTCCGAACCCACCGACGACCTGCGCGAGCGCGCCCGCGAGCACGTCCGGCAGATGCCGGCCGAGACCGCGCTGGGCAACGCCGACCCCGCCGGCGGCTCCACCGACGACCCGAAGATCATGGACCAGGCCGCCCGCGAGGAGGGCGAGCAGCAGTCCTGACCGGTTCCGCCATTCGCGCGCGGATGGCGGGTCTCGTCAGCGGCTCCCCCGGTCGAGCAGCCGGCCGAGGGGGCTGCCGTCGGCCTCGCGCCCCCGCAGCCAGGTCCGCCGGACGACACCGGTGAGCTCCCGCCCCGCATACGGGGTCACGGGGTTGCGGTGCTCGAGCCGGCTCACGGTGAACCGCTCGTCCGGCGCGAAGGCCACCAGGTCGGCGTCCCTCCCGACGGAGATCGCGCCCTTGCCCGGCAGCCCGGCCAGCCGCGCCGGCGCCGCCGACATCCAGCGCACCACCTCCGCCAGCGGCACCCCGCGGGCCCGCGCGCCGGTCCACACCGTCGGCAGCGCCACCTGCAGCCCCGCGATGCCGCCCCACGCCAGGCCGAAGTCGCCGACGTCGAGCCGCTTGAGCTCCGGCGTGCAGGGTGAGTGGTCGCTGACCACCATGTCGACGTCGCCGGCCGTCAGCGCACCCCACAGCGCCTCCCGGTGCACCGTCTCCCGGATCGGCGGGCAGCACTTGTACGCGGTGTCGCCGTCGGGCACCTCCTCGGCGGCGAACGTCAGGTAGTGCGGGCAGGTCTCCGCGGTGATCCGCGCGCCGGACGCCCGCGCGGCGCGCAGCAGCGGCAGCGCGTCGCCGTCGGCCAGGTGGACGACGTGGCTGCGCGCGCCGGTGTCCCGCGCGGCGTCGACCAGCCGGCCGATCGCCGTCTCCTCCGCCGCGGGCGGGCGGGAGGCGAGGAACGCCGCGTAGCTGACGCCGGCGGGCTCGGGCGCCGCGCCGATCACCGCCTCGTCCTCGGCGTGCGCGATCAGCAGCCCGTCGAACGACGCCAGCTCGGCCAGCGCGGCGCGCAGCCCGGCGTCGTCCAGCGGCGGGAACTCCGGGACGCCGGAGTCGAGCAGGAAGCACTTGAACCCGACGACGCCGGCCTCGTGCATCGGCCGCAGCTCCGCGAGGTTGCCGGGCACCGCGCCGCCCCAGAAGGCGACGTCGACGGCGACCTGCCCGGCCGCCACCTCCCGCTTGACCCGCAGCGCCTCGACCGTGGTGGTGGCCGGCACGGAGTTCAGCGGCATGTCCACGATCGTGGTGATCCCGCCGGCGGCCGCGGCCCGGGTGGCGGTGGCGAAGCCCTCCCACTCGGTGCGGCCGGGCTCGTTGACGTGCACGTGGCTGTCGACCAGCCCGGGCAGCAGCACCTCGTCGTCGGCGAGGGTGACCGCGCCGGCCGGGACGTCGTCGAAGCCGGTGACCGCGGTGACCACGCCGTCGGCGGTGTGCACCGCGGCGGCGCGCTCGCCGCCGGGCAGCACCACCCGCCGCGCCCGGACGACGAGCGTCACGCCACCGCCTCCACCGCGCGCACCACGGAGTGCAGCTCGGCGCCCCACGCGGTGGCCACCCACCCGTTCTCCAGCGGCAGGCGGACGGCGTCGTCGGCGGTCAGCACCCCGGCAGCCTGCCCCACGTGCACCGTGGACGCGTAGGCGCGCGGCGCGACCGGCGGCAGCCAGGCCGGCGCCCCCGGCCCCAGGCCGACGGTCGTGTGCACCAGCGGCCGCCCGTCGGCGACCACCCGCGTGGTGCCGGTCCACCGGCCCGGCTCCTCGCCGGTGCGGCCGAGCAGCACCTGCTCGGTGGCGGTGAGCCGGGCGCCGGGCGCCAGCGACGCCGCCAGCCCCGCCCGGTGGTGCGCCCGGGCGGTGACGACGGTGGGCTCCATCCGCAGGTCCAGCTGCCCGGCCACCTCGGCGACGACGCGCTGCACCGAGGGCCGGTCGCCCTCGCGGGCGGGCAGCGCGACGGCGGCGGCCACCGAGCGCACCGCCAGCGTGGCGCCCTCCTCGACCACCAGCCGGACCTCCGCGTCGTCTCCGCCCAGCGGGCCGAACGCCGTCGCCACCAGGTGGACGGCGGACGGACCGGTCCGGCGCACCGCCAGCTGCCCGCTCGCGCGGACCACCGGCAGCACCGTGCGCCCGCCGGGCCCGCGCCGCGCGACGACCTCGACCCGGGTCCTCACGCCCGCTGCGGCCGGCGGGCCCGCACCTGCTCGCGCACCCACTCGGCCACCTCCGTGGCGGCCGGGTCCTCCCGCAGCGAGACGAGCAGGGTCGGCTTGTCCCCGCGCACCACCGCGGAGTCGCGCCGCATCACGTCGAGGTCGGCGCCCACCAGCGGCGCGAGGTCGGTCTTGTTCACCACGAGCAGGTCGCTCGCGGTGACCCCGGGCCCGCCCTTGCGCGGCACCTTGTCCCCGCCGGCGACGTCGACGACGAAGACCTGCACGTCGACGAGCCCGTAGCTGAAGCTCGCCGTCAGGTTGTCCCCGCCGGACTCGACGAGCACCAGCTCCAGCCCGGGGTGGCGCGCCTCGAGCAGCTCGACGGCGTCGAGGTTGGCGGTGATGTCGTCGCGGATCGCGGTGTGCGGGCAGCAGCCGGTCTGCACCGCCTCGATCCGGTCGTCGGGGAGGACGGCGTTGCGGCGCAGGAAGTCGGCGTCCTCGGTCGTGTAGATGTCGTTGGTGACGACGGCGAGGTCGTACTCCGCGCCGAGCGTGCGGCACAGGGCGGCGGCCAGCGCGGTCTTCCCCGAGCCGACCGGGCCGCCGAGCCCGACGCGCAGCGGCCCGCCGTGCCGGTGCGGGACCTCCGCGTCGACGTAGTCCTGGACGTTGTGGTCAGGAGGCAAAGAAGCGGTCCCCTCTCGTGGCGTGCACCTCGGCCAGCAGGTCGAGGAGCGGGTCGGTGTCGGCGGGGATCTCGCCATTCGCGCGCGAGAGGCAGTCCTCGGCGACGGCGTCGATCTCCGGCGCGAGCCGCGCGGTGACGGCGGCGACGGTGAGCGGGTCCATGGCGAGCAGCCGCTGGGCCGCCGTCGCCGGGCCGCTGACCGACAGGTAGGCGGCCGCCGCGGCGGCGTCCCGGGCGGCCAGCCCGCCCGCGGCCGCGGCGACCCCGATCGCGACCGGGTGGTGCGGCGCGGCGGGCAGCGCGTCCCAGGCCGGCGAGGGCCACGCCCGGCGGCCCACCCGCACCAGCCCGCGCCCCTGCTGCCGCGACGCGGCCCGCAGCGCCGGCGACGGCGTCCGCGCGTCCGCCTCCAGGTCGAGCGCCGCGAGGTCCTCCCCTCGGCACGCGGCGGCGGCGAGACCCGCCGCCACCGCACCGGAGGTCGCGAGCCGGCGCAGCAGGAACGCGGCCAGCGATGCCGGGTCCCGCACCAGCCCGGCCGCGACCGCCTGCTCCACCCCGCCGGAGTGCGCGTGCCCGCCCGCGGGGAGCCGCGAGTCGGCCAGGGTCAGCAACGCTGAAGACATGGGGCGAGGTGTCCTCTAGAACAGGAAGTACCGCTGCGCCATCGGCAGCTCGCGCACCGGCTCGGGCTCCCACACCTCGCCGTCCACGGTCACCGTGAAGGTGTCCGGGTCGACCCGGATCTCCGGCAGCGCGGTGTTCTCCGGCATGTCCGCCTTGGTGAGCCGGGTGGTGTCGGTGACCGCGGCCAGCCGCCGGTCGATGGCCAGCCGGTCGCCGAGCCCTGCCTCCAGCGCGGCGGGCGCGACGAAGTGCAGCGAGGTCAGCGCCGGCACCTTCCCGTACGCGCCGAACATCGGCCGCGGCAGCTGCGGCTGCGGCGTCGGGATGGAGGCGTTGGCGTCGCCCATCTGCGCCCACGCGATGACCCCGCCCTTGAGCACCGCGTGCGGGCGGACGCCGAAGAACCGGGGGTCCCACAGCACGAGGTCGGCGAGCTTGCCCGGCTCCACCGAGCCCACCTCGCCGTCGATGCCGTGCGCCACCGCCGGGCAGATCGTGTACTTCGCGACGTACCGGCGGGCGCGGGCGTTGTCCGCGGCGCCGTCGCCGGCCAGCGACCCGCGCTTGCGCTTCATCACGTGCGCCGTCTGCCAGGTGCGCAGGACCACCTCGCCCACCCGGCCCATCGCCTGCGCGTCCGAGCCGATCATCGAGATGGCGCCGAGGTCGTGCAGCAGGTCCTCGGCGGCGATCGTCGTCGGCCGGATCCGGCTCTCGGCGAAGGCGAGGTCCTCCGGCACGGACGAGTCCAGGTGGTGGCAGACCATGAGCATGTCGAGGTGCTCGTCGAGGGTGTTCACGGTGTGCGGCCGGGTCGGGTTCGTGCTGCTCGGGAGGACGTTCGGGTGTCCGGCCACGGTGATGATGTCCGGCGCGTGACCGCCCCCGGCCCCCTCGGTGTGGTACGCGTGGATCGACCGCCCGGCGATCGCGGCCAGGGTGTCCTCGACGAAGCCGGCCTCGTTGAGCGTGTCCGAGTGCAGCGCCACGGGGACGCCGTTGCGCCCGGCCACGGTCAGGCAGGCGTCGATCGCCGCGGGCGTCGAGCCCCAGTCCTCGTGCAGCTTGAACCCGCTCGCCCCGCCGCGGAGCTGCTCCTCCATCGACTCCTGCGAGACGGTGTTGCCCTTGCCCAGCAGCGCGACGTTGACCGGCCACGGGTCCATCGCCTCGAGCATCCGGGCCAGGTACCAGTCGCCCGGGGTGATCGTGGTGGCCTTCGAGCCCTCCGCCGGGCCGGTGCCCCCGCCGATGAGCGTCGTGACGCCCGAGCCCAGCGCCGTCGGCACGATCTGCGGGCAGATGAAGTGGACGTGGCAGTCGATGCCGCCGGCGGTGAGGATCCGCCCGTTGCCGGCCATCACCTCCGTGCCGGGTCCGATGACCAGGTCCGGGTGGACGCCGTCCATCGTGTCGGGGTTGCCGGCCTTGCCCAGCGCCACGATCCGCCCGTCGCGGACGCCGACGTCGGCCTTGACGACCCCCCAGTGGTCCAGGACGACGGCGCCGGTGATGACCAGGTCGGGCGCGCCCTCGGCCCGGGTGGCGCGGCCCTGCCCCATCGACTCGCGGATGACCTTGCCGCCGCCGAACACCGCCTCCTCACCGGCCCGGCCAGGGCCGCCGCAGCGGTCCTCCTCGACCTCGATCAGCAGGTCGGTGTCGGCCAGCCGGATCCGGTCGCCGGTGGTGGGCCCGTACAGCTGGGCGTAGCGCTCGCGGGACAGCTGCACCATCAGCCGAGCCCTCCCTCGGCGGTGAGGCCGGGGACGACGCGCGCGCCGGCCAGCGGCACCAGCGTCACGGTGCGGGTGATGCCGGGCTCGAACCGGACGGCGGTGCCGGCGGCGACGTCGAGCCGGTGGCCGCGGGCGGCGTCCCGGTCGAACCGCAGCGCCCGGTTGGTCTGCGCGAAGTGGACGTGCGAGCCCACCTGCACGGGCCGGTCGCCGGTGTTGGTCACCTCGAGCTCGGTCCGCGGGGCTCCGGGCAGCGTCTCGATGACGCCCTCGGCCGGGATCACCTCGCCGGGGATCACGGGATGGGCTGGTGGACCGTGACCAGCTTGGTCCCGTCCGGGAAGGTCGCCTCCACCTGCACCTCCTCCAGCAGCTCGGGGACGCCGTCCATGACGTCGTCGCGGGTGAGGACCGTGCGGCCCGACTGCACGAGCTCGGCGACCAGGACGCCGTCGCGGGCGCCCTCCAGCACGTGGTCGGTGACGATCGCCGTCGCCTCCGGGAGGTTCAGCAGCAGCCCCCTCGCGCGCCGTCGGCGGGCGAGGTCGGCGGCGTAGGAGAGCAGCAGGCGCTCCTGCTCGTGCGGGGAGAGGTGCACGCGGGGTCCTCCGGGGTCGGCGGAGCCCGGACGCTAGTTCCCCGATGTGTCGCGGCGGTTACCGGAGCGGGCGGAAGAACTCCCGGACGTCGGCCACCAGCTCCGCCGGCCGCTCCATCGCCGCGAAGTGCCCGCCGCTGTCGTGCTCGCGCCAGGCCCGCAGGTCGGTCAGCTGCCGCTCGGCCCACGCGCGGGGCGGCACGAAGATCTCGCCGGGGAACATCGACACGCCGCTGGGGACGTCGACCCGCGGCGTCCGCTCCCCCGGCGCCCGCGCCATCTCCCAGTACATCCGCGCCGACGACGTCGCCGTGCCGGTGAACCAGTACACCGAGACGTCGTCGAGCAGCCGGTCGACGCCGAGCACCCCGACCGGGTCGCCGCCGGTGTCGGTCCAGGCGTGGAACTTCTCGAGGATCCACGCGCACTGGCCGGCCGGGGAGTCGGTGAGGCCGTAGCCGAGCGTCTGCGGCCGGGTGCGGTGCTGGTGGCTGTAGGCCGAGCCGTCGTCGCGGAAGGCCCGCATCCGGTCCAGCGCCCGCTGCTCGCGCTCGTCGAACTCGCTCCGGCCCTCCGGCGGGACGGTCACCACCATGTTCAGGTGCACCCCGACCACCCGGTCGGGGTGCCGCGCGCCCAGGTTGGCCGACACGAACGACCCGATGTCCCCGCCCTGCGCGCCGAAGCGCTCGTGCCCGAGCCGGCGCATCAACTCCGCCCAGGCGTCGGCGGTCCTCGCCGGCCCCCAGCCGGGTGCCGCCGGCTTCCCGCTCCACCCGTAGCCGGGCAGCGACGGGACGACGACGGTGAAGGCGTCGCGCGGGTCCTCGGGGTCGGTCAGCGGGCCGATCACCTCGAGGAACTCGACCACCGAGCCGGGCCAGCCGTGGGTAAGGACCAGCGGCAGGGCGTCCGGGTGCGGCGAGCGGACGTGCAGGGCGTGCACCGGCAACCCGTCGATCTCGGTGACCACCTGCGGGAACGCGTTGATCCGCGCCTGCCGGGCCGGCCAGTCGTACTCCTGGCCCCAGTACCGGCAGACCTCCTGCAGCACGTCCAGCGGGACGCCCTGGGTCCAGCCCTCCGCCGTCGGCGGGTCCGGCCAGCGGGTGCTCCGGAGCCGGCGGCGCAGGTCCTCCACCGCGTCTGCCGGCACGTCGACGGTGAAGGGCCTGACGACGTCGTCCACGAGCGCGACCGTAGCCGGGGTTGACGCCGTCGACGAACCGGTTCTACGGTTCATTACATGAGTAATGAACCCAGGGACCTCGGGGACCCTGGTAGTGGCCGGCACCCCCGGTGAACGAGGACGCCGGCCCGATCTTCCGGCAGGTCGCCGCCCAGATCGAGAACGCGATCGTCGACGGCTCCCTCGCCGAGGAGAGCCAGGCGCCCTCGTCCAACGAGCTCAGCGCCTTCCACCGCATCAACCCCGCCACCGCGGCCAAGGGCCTCAACCAGCTGGTGGCCGACGGGGTCCTCTACAAGAGACGAGGAGTCGGGATGTTCGTCGCCACGGGCGCCCGCGAGCAGCTGCTCAAGCGCCGCCGCAGCGAGTTCGCCGACCAGTACGTCCGCCCCCTGATGACCGAGGCCCACAAGCTCGGCATCTCCACCCGCGAGCTGGCCACCATGATCGACCGCTGGGAGGACGAGCGGTGAGCGACGCCGCCGCCACGCTCACCGACGTGACGATGCGGTACCGGGAGCACACGGCTCTCGACGGCGTCACCACCGGCTTCGCCACCGACGGCATCACCGGCCTGCTCGGCCGCAACGGGGCCGGCAAGACCACGCTCATGCAACTGCTCGCCGGGCACCGGGTGCCCACCAGCGGCCGGGTGCGGGTACTGGGCGCCGACCCCTACGAGGACGACGCCGTCCTGCAGCAGGTCTGCTTCGTCAAGGAGAGCCAGCGCTACCCCGACCACTTCCGGGTGCGCGACGCGCTCTCCGCGGCCGCCACCCTCTTCCCCACCTGGGACGAGGACCTGGCCCGCGCACTGGTCGCCGACTTCGACCTGCCGGCGCGCCGGCCGGTCGTCAAGCTCTCCCGCGGCATGGTCTCGGCCGTCGGCATCACCATCGGGCTGGCCTCCCGGGCGCCGGTCACGTTCTTCGACGAGCCGTACCTGGGTCTCGACGCCGTCGCCCGGCAGCTCTTCTACGACCGGCTGATCGCCGACTACGCGGAACAGCCCCGCACGATCGTGCTGTCCACGCACCTCATCGAGGAGATCAGCGGCCTGCTCGAGCACGTGGTGCTCCTCGACGCCGGCCGGGTGCTCCTGGACGACGACGCCGAGCGCCTGCGCGCCTCGGCCCTCACCGTCACCGGGCCCGCCGAGCGGGTGGCGGCCCTGGCGCAGGAGCACGAGCTCCTCACCACCGACGCCCTCGGCGGGTCCGCCCGCGCCGTCGTGCGGCTGTGCCGGCCGGTGGACCCCGGGGACCTGGCCGCGGCCGGGCTGACGGTCGAGCCCACCTCGCTGCAGCAGCTCGTGGTCGCGCTCAGCACGCGTCCCGCCGGGACGCCGTCCGCGGCCGCGGCAGCCCGCACCGCCCGCCCGTCCACGCCCTTCGAGGGAGCCACTCGATGAACCGTGTCCTCGCGGCCGCCCGGCTGCACTCGATGAACCCGCTGCTGACCGTCGGGATCCCCTGGGGCGTCGTGTCGCTCAGCTTCGCGATCAACCTGGCGGTCTGGTCGCTCACCGACGCCGGCACCCAGCCGGGAGGGGGCATCACCGGAGGCGTCGCCTCGCTCTACATCACGGTGCTGGTCGTCTTCGTCCAGTCGGTCACCCAGGTGCTGCCGTTCGCGATGGGCATGAGCCTCAGCCGGCGCACCTTCTACCTGGGGACCGCCCTGGCCGCGGTGGCCGCGGCGCTCGCGTACGGCGTCGCGCTGTCGGTCCTGACGTCGATCGAGGACGCGACCGGCGGCTGGGGGATGAGGCTGAACTTCTGGGCCCCGGGGCAGATGGACGTCGACAACACGGCTCTGTAGGTCCTCGTCTCCGGCGCCCCGATGCTCGCCGCGGCCTTCCTGGGCGTCGCCATCGGCGTGGTGATGAAGCGCTGGGGGCAGTTCGGGATCTGGGGCTTGGTGATCGGCGCGATGGTGGTCTTCGGCGGCCTCGCGGTCCTGGTCTCCTGGCGGGGCTGGTGGGGCGACGTCGGCAGCTGGCTCGTCGACGAGTCCGTGCTCACCCTCGCCGTCGCCATCCCGGTGGCCCTGGCGGCCGTGACGGCGGTCCTCTCCTTCACCGGCCTCCGCCGCATCGTCCCCTGACAGCCGACGACGGCATTCCATCCACGGCCCCGGTTCCGTGGTGACGGAACCGGGGCCGTGCGGCATTCCTCCGGGTCCGCGGCGTCGACATCGCCCCGGGAATGCAGAAAGGGCCCCGCACCGGGTGGTGGGGGCCCTTCCTGTGAATGGTTGTCCGGCGGCGTCCTACTCTCCCACCCCGTCT
>NZ_JBHSGR010000035.1:0-26975 GCF_042654585.1 Geodermatophilus arenarius | reverse complement strand
CCGCTGCAGCTCGGCGGCCTTCTGCTCCCGCGACAGCAGCGCCACCGGCAGCCGGCGGAAGGGTGCGGGCAGCTCGATCACCGCGTCGAGCAACGCCTGCTCGACCGGTGACCGGTACTCCGCGACCTCCTCCACACCCCGCACGCTACGGCCGGGGTACGACAGTTCCCGCAGCTCAGGGGGGCATGCGACCGAAGAAGATCACCGCACGCTGACGCGGCGGCCGGGCTCCAGCAGCTCGGCGGTCATCCGGGCGGCGCGGCGCAGCGCCTCCCGCTCGGCGGCGTACCCGCCGAGGACGCCGACCACCGGCAGCTGGGCCAGTGCCCGCGCGCCGATGCGCCCCTTGGGCCGGGCGTCGAGCGCCTCGTCGATGCGGCCGAGCAGCCGGGAGGCCCGCCAGATGGTGCGCACGACGCCCCGCAGGCCGGCCCGCTCCTCCTTCGCGCCGATCGCGGTCTCGGTGTAGGCGCCGCGCACCCGTTCCAGCAGCGGGCGGACCCGGCCGGGCGGGAGGTCGCGGTCGAGCAGGACCTCCGACAGCAGGGAGACCCGCTCTGCGGGGTCGGTGACGCCGTGCTCGTTGGCCACGCCGAGCACCACGAGCGACTGGACCGCCGTCCCGACGGTGTTCTGCAGCGGCAGGAGGTCGGCCAGCCGGCCGGCCACCCGCGGCAGGCTGCTCGCGACCGCGCCCACCTGGGCGGCCTGCTCGGCCCACCAGGCGTCGCGCTGGGTGGTCGGGAGCTCCGGTGGGCGGGCCAGCCGCCGCACGAGAGGGGCGGTGAGCCGGTCCAGCCGGCGCAGGACGTCGACGACGACGGCGTCGCTCAACGGGGGTGCCATGCCCATGGGCTACCCGTGGCGCGGCGCTCGTACCGTGGCCGTCATGGCCGCACGCGGGTACGGGCGGGCCCGCCGCTGGACGGTCGTGGTCGGGCTGGTCGCCGTCCTCGCGTCACTGCCCGCGCTCGTGGGCGCACTGCCGGCCGACGACGCCGACGTCCCCGCCGCCGACCTGCGGGAAGCCGTCCTCGCCAGCGACGCCGTCGGCTTCTCCGGCTACGCCGTCTCGGCAGGCGGGCTCGCGCTGCCCGTGGGCGACCAGCTGCCCGCCGTCGCCGACCTGCTCAGCGACCGCACCGCGATGCGCGTCTGGTGGCGCGGCCCCGAGGAGCACCGCGTCGACGTCGTGTCGGCGACGGGGGAGACCGGCGTGCACGTCGACGTGGGCGGCACGTGGACGTGGGAGTACGAGTCCGCGACCGCCACCCGCACCGCCCCGGCCCCGCTCACCCTGCCCGCCCCGCCGGACCTGGTGCCGGCGACCCTGGGCCGGCGGCTGCTGTCGGAGGCCGCCGACGACGAGCTGTCCCGGATCGGCGCCCGGCGTGTCGCCGGCCGCGACGCGCTCGGCCTGCGGCTGGTGCCCGCGGCGCCGGCCGCCTCGGTGGCGCGCGTCGACGTGTGGGCCGACGCGGGGACCGGCCTGCCGCTGGCCGTGGAGGTCGTCGCCGGCGGCGCGTCGGTCCCCGCGCTCGACACCCGCTTCCTCGACCTCGACCTGACCGTGCCGCCGGCCGGCGTCATCGCGTTCGTCCCGCCGGCCGACGTCCGCGCCCGGGCCGGCCAGGACGCCGAGGGCCTGCTGCGCGAGGCCGACCGCCGGCTGCGGCTCGTCCCGCTGCCGCGCGAGCTGGCCGGCCTGCCGCGGCGGGAGCTGGCCGGGGCGCCGGAGGTGATCGGCGTATACGGCAGCGGCGTGACGCTGCTGGCCGTGGCGCCGGTCCCCGGCCGGCTGGCGGCGGCCGTCCGCTCCGCGCTGGCCGCCGCCCCCGACGCCGTGCGCGACGAGCGCGGCACCCGGGTCGCCGTCGGTCCGCTCGGCCTGATGCTGCTCGACACCCCCGGCTCCGGCACCTACCTGCTGACCGGGACCATCACCCTCGACGCGCTCGCCGACGCCGCGGCCGGGCTCCCCGGGGTGCCGTCGTGAGAGTGCTGTCGTGACGTCGGTGGTCGTCACCCGGGGGCTGGTCAAGCAGTACGGCCGGGTGCGCGCGGTCGACGGCATCGACCTCGACGTCCGCGCCGGCGACGTCTACGGCTTCCTCGGCGCCAACGGCTCGGGCAAGACGACGACGGTGCGCATGCTGCTGGGGCTGGTGCTGCCCACCCGCGGCGAGGTCGAGCTGCTGGGCGAGCGGATGCCGCGGGCCGGGCGCCGGGTGCTGCCCCGCGTGGGCGCGCTGATCGAGGGCCCGGCGCACCACCGGCACCTGTCGGGCGCGGCCAACCTGGCGCTGCTCGACGCCGCCGGCCCGGGTGGCTCCCGCCGCACGCGGCGGCGGCGGATCGCCGAGGTGCTCGACCAGGTCGGCCTGGGCGGGGTGGGCCGGCGGAAGGTCGGCGCCTACTCCCTCGGCATGCGCCAGCGCCTGGGCCTGGCCGGCGCGCTGCTGCGCCGGCCGGAGCTGCTGGTCCTCGACGAGCCGACCAACGGCCTGGACCCGCAGGGCATCCACGAGATCCGCGAGCTGCTGCTCGAGCTGCACCGCGGCGGGACGACGGTGTTCCTCTCCAGCCACCTGCTGGCCGAGGTCGAGCAGCTGTGCAGCCGGGTCGGCGTCCTCGACCGCGGGCGGCTGGTGCTGCAGGACGAGATCGCCCACCTGACCGCGCCCACCGGCGCCACCGTCGTCGACACGCCGGCGCCCGAGCGGGTGCGCGCGGTGCTCGACGGGCGCGTGCTCGGCACCGACGGCGGCCGGGTCGTCGTGCGCGGCGCGGACCCGGCGGAGGTCAACGCGCTGCTCGTCGGCGCCGGCGTCCCGGTGGCGGGGCTCGCGCTGCAGCGGCCCACGCTCGAGGAGGTCGTGCTCGCCGCCGCGGGCACCAGCGCCGACCGGGTGGAGCGGGCGTGATCGGCAGGGAGCGGGCGTGATCGGCGTCGAGCTGCGCAAGACCTTCGGCCGGCCGCGCACCTGGACGACGATCGCCGTCCTCAACGCGCTGCCGGTGCTGGTGGCGGTGCTGCTGCAGGTCACCGACCTCGCGCCGCGGCCGGGCGAGGGCCCGCCGTTCCTGTCCGCCGTCCTCACCAACGGGCAGCTGTTCCCCCTGGCCGCGCTGGCGATCGTGCTGCCGCTGTTCCTGCCGATCGCGGTCGCGGTGGTCAGCGGCGACGCCGTCGCCGGGGAGGCGCAGGCCGGGACGCTGCGCTACCTGCTCGCCCGCCCGGCCGGCCGCACCCGGCTGCTGGTGGCCAAGCTGGTCGCGGTGCTGGCGTTCGTCGTCGTGACCGTCGTGGTGGTCGCCGCCGTCGGCTACCTGGTGGGCACGCTGCTGTTCGACGCCCAGCCGGTCGCGGCCGGGACGTCGGTGTCGGGGACCTCGCTGACGCCGGAGGAGCTGGCCGGCCGGACGCTGATGGCGATCGGCTACGTCGCGGTCTCCATGCTCGGCGTCGCGGCCTTCGGGCTGTTCTTCTCCACGCTCACCGACTCGCCGCTGGCCGCCGCGCTCGGCGCGCTGGCGGTGCTGGTGACCTCGTCGCTGCTGTTCACCCTCGACGCCGCCTCGCCGATCGCGCCGTACCTGCCCACGCGCTACTGGCTGGCGTTCGTCGACCTGTTCCGCGACCCGGTCCTGTGGCGCGACGTCGTCCGCGGGCTGGCGCTGCAGGGCGTGTACGTCGGCGTGCTGCTGACCGCGGCGTGGGCGAACTTCACCACCAAGGACGTGACCAGCTAGCCGCCGAGGCGGGCGCAGTCGGCGGGGCCCAGCGGCACGGGGTCGCCCGGTGCCAGCTCGGCCAGCACGATGGCCTGCACCAGCGGGTCGCGCGGCAGGTCGCCGTGGCCGACCTCCGCCTGCGCGCACACCGACTGCACGGTCAGGTTCAGCGCGCCGTCGAGGTGGGCGGAGTCCGGCGGGGTCACCGTCGCGTCCTGCGTCGTCCACACCGACACCCACGTCGGTCCGGTGGGCGTCTCGTCGTCGGCGTTGAGGCCGGCGAGCAGCTCGCTGTCGGTGGCCAGCTGCTGGCACGCCTCGGGGCACTGGCCGGGCGCGACGCCGGCGGCGAGGTCGGCCAGCGTGGTCCCGTGGTGCGGCGAGCCGAGGGTCACCACCCGGCGGGCCACCTCCGCGCCGTCGCCGGCGGCCCAGAGCCGGGCGACGACGCCGCCGGCGGAGTAGCCGACGACGTCGACGCTCCCGGCGTCCGTGCGCTCGAGCGCGGCGTCGGCGGCGTCGTCCAGCGCGCCGGCCGCGGCGGTGAGGTCGCCGGTGCCGTTGCCGGGCAGCGCGACCACCGTGGCGTCGCGGCCCGCGGCGGTCAGCCGGTCCGCCAGCGACGTGAGCGAGCCCGTGGCGCCGCCGTAGCCGGGGACCAGCAGCACCGGGCCGGGCTCCTCCTGCGACACCGGCGCGGCCGGGCCCGGCCCGTCCGCCCGGGTGAGGAGCAGGACGGTCGCGGCCACGGCGGCGACGAGGAGGAGGGCCAGCACGGCGAGGACCAGGCGGCGGCGGGCGGGGGACAGGCCGGCGAGCACCCGTCCACTGTCCCCGGTCCCGCCGGCGTCGGCCCGCACTGGGAGAGACTGCGCCGGTGAGAGGGTGCCCGTGCTGAGCCGCGACGAGTACCTCGCCGAATGGTCGCGGTGGCACGGCGGCACCGACCCGGCCGCGAGCCGGCTGGTGCACGGCTGGCTGTCGCTGGCCTACGCGCTGGCCCGCGCGCTGTCCTGGCTGCCGCCGCTGGCCGCCACCGCGCTCGGCCTGCTCGTCGCACTGGCCGCCGTCGGCCCGGCGCTGGCCGGCGGCGCGTGGCTCGTGGCCGGTGGCCTGCTGATCGGCCTGTCGGGCCTGCTCGACTCCCTCGACGGCGCGCTCGCGCTGGCGGGCGGGCGGGCGTCGCGGCGCGGCTACGTCCTCGACTCCGCCGTCGACCGGCTCACCGAGGCCGCGTACGCGCTCGCGCTGTGGGCGGCCGGGGCGCCGGGCTGGCTGGCCGCCGTCTTCGGGGCGCTGTGCTGGCTGCCGGACTACCTGCGCGCCCGGGCCGGGCAGGCCGGGGTGGCCGAGACGGGGGCGATCTCGGTGTGGGAGCGGCCCACGCGGGTGGCGATGGCCGGGTTCACCGTCGGCGGGGCCGGGATCGTCGCGGCCACCGGCCTGGACGCGCTCGCCGGCGTCGACGACGGCCCCGCGGTCGTGGTCACCGCCGGGGCCGCCGTCGGGGCCGTGCTCGGGCTGGTCGGCACGGCGCAGCTCGGGATCTCGCTGCGCCGGGCGCTGGGGGACTAGAGCCCGGCCGGGGATCTCGTGCGCCGGGACTCCTGGCCGTGTCCCCAAGCGGCCCGGTACGGGACAACTGTGGCTGGACCCTCACGCGGCTCGTGGCGGGCCGAGCCCGTCCGCGTCGGTGACGGTCGACCCCGTCGAGGACCGGGGACAAGCCCTCCGCGACCGTCCGAACACGAGGGGAGAACGGGATGCTGCTGGCCATCCGGCTGAGGGATGCGATGAACGCCCATGACCTCGAGGCGTTCCTCGACTGCTTCCACGAGGACTACAGGAGTGAGCAGCCAGCACATCCCGGCCGTGGTTTCGCCGGTCGTGAGCAGGTGCGGGCCAACTGGTCGGCCGTGTTCGCCGGAGTGCCGGACTTCTCAGCGACGCTGCTCGGCCACTGTCAGGACGGGGACCGTGAGTGGTCGGAGTGGCGGTGGACCGGCACGCGCGCGGGCGCCGGCGACCTGGACGTGGCGGGGGTGGTCGTCCTCGGTGTCCGTGACGGCCGCGTCGCGTGGGGGCGGCTCTACATGGAGCCCGTGTCGGGGGAGGAGGAGGGCATCGACGCGGCCGTGCGCACGATGACGGGCGAGGGGCCTGGGGACGGCTGAGGCCACCTCCGGGGTGGCCGTCCCCGGCCGGGCACGGGGACGGTCGGGCGACACGGCTGCCGACGACGTCGCCCGGACGTCCCACCCCGCCGCCTCCGGGCCGAGACGGCGGGGTCGCGGTCCGCAGGACGCGCCCTAGTCGTTCGCCTCGGCGTGCTCGGTGAGGCGGTCCAGCGCCGCCTGCTTGTCCGGCTCGGGGTCGCTGCGCCAGCCGCAGGCGCAGACGGCGACGTGGTCGCCGAGGCTGCCCTTGCCGTGGCCGAGGTCGAGCTTCTCCATGGTCGCGAGGGTGTGCCGGTCGCTCATGGGACGGCCCTACCCGTTCCGTCCCGGTGCACGCCGGGGCGCGTGTGACCGGGACCGCCTTCTAGGGTTGCCGTGCTCGCCGTCCCGCCCGCCCGTCCCGAGGAGCCCCCGTGCCCGTCGTCGTCACCGGCTCCATCGCCACCGACCACCTGATGACCTTCCCCGGCCGGTTCACCGAGCAGTTCGTCGAGGGGCAGATGGAGAACGTCTCCCTGTCCTTCCTCGTCGACGACCTCATCCAGCACCGCGGCGGCGCCGGCGCCAACATGGCCTACGGCCTGGGCCTGCTCGGCCTCTCGCCGGTGCTGGTCGGCTCGGTGGGCAGCGACTTCGCCGACTACGACGCCTGGCTCACCCGCCACGGCGTCGACACCCACGCCGTGCGGTGGTCCGAGCTCAAGCACACCGCCCGGTTCGTGTGCACCACCGACGCGGTCAACAACCAGATCGCGTCCTTCTACTCGGGTGCGATGAGCGAGGCCGGCGAGATCGAGCTCGGGCCGGTCTGCGACCGCGTCGGCCACCCCGACCTCGTCGTCATCGGCCCCAACGACCCGAAGGCGATGGTGCGGCACACCCAGGAGTGCCGGGACCGCGGCTACCCCTTCGCCGCCGACCCCAGCCAGCAGCTGGCCTGGGCCGACGGCGAGATGATCCGCGAGCTGGTCGACGGCGCGGACCTGCTGTTCACCAACGAGTACGAGTCGGCGCTGCTCACCCAGAAGACCGGCTGGGACGCCGGGGAGGTCCTCGCCCGGGTCGGCACCTGGGTCACCACGCGCGCCGCCAAGGGCGTGCTCGTCCGGCAGCAGGACGCCGCCCCGATCGAGGTCATCGCCGTCCCCGAGACCAAGCCGGTCGAGCCCACCGGCGGCGGCGACGCGCTGCGCGCCGGGTTCATCGCCGGCCGCACCTGGGGACTGAGCCTGGAGCGGGCCACCCAGCTGGGCTCGGCGGTGGCCACCGAGGCCGTCGAGGTCGTCGGCACCCAGGAGTACGAGCTGCGCCGCGAGCCGTTCCTCCGGCGGTTCGCCGCGGCCTTCGGCGACGACGCCGCGGCCGAGGTCGCCGAGCACCTGCCCGCCTGACCTCCTCGCCCGGGAGCGGGCGGTCACCTGCCGCGGACTTGCTCGCCGATCGAGGGGTCCTCGGCCCACCGGGTGTAGGGGATGCGCGGGATCGCGCGCACCTCGCCGACCGTGCACCACTCGTTGCCGCCGAGCCGGGCCAGCGGCCGCAGCGCCTCGATCCGCGGGCGGCCGTCGCGGACGGCGTCGGCCCACACGCTGATCCACTCGACCCGGCCGAAGACGACGGTGCTGTCGCCGAGGCGCACCGTCGAGTGCAGCGTGCACTCGATGCTCACCGGCGACTGCGCCACCCGCAGCGCGCCCACCCGCTCGCTCGGCTCCAGCCGGACGCCGGCGGCCTCGGCCTCGCTCTGGTCGGGCGGGAAGTCGGTGCCGGTGGCGTTGGCCTGCTCGAACAGCTCCTCGGGGACCAGGTTGACCGTGAAGTCGCCGGTGGCCTCGACGTTGTTCAGCGAGTCCTTGCGGCCCACCGAGGTGAACTGCACGACCGGCGGCCGCACGCACGCCACCGTGTAGAAGGAGTGGGGCGCCAGGTTGTGCACCCCCTCGGCCGAGCGGCTGCACACCCACGCGATCGGCCGCGGGACCACCACCGAGTTCATCACCCGGTAGAAGTCCGTGGGGCGCATGTCCCCGGGGTCGAAGGCGGTGCGGGCCGGGCTGCTCGAGGGCGAGGTCACGCCCCATCCTGGCCTGGGTCAGGGCAGCGCGCGTCCGCGCCAGGTGAGCGTGCCCCGCCGGTGCCCGGCCACCGACCCGGCCAGCAGCACGTCCAGGGCCAGCAGCGACAGCGGGTGCGTCAGGGTGTCGGGCCACACCCGCCCGCCGGTCGCCGCCGCGCTCACTGCCCGCCCGGCCACCCCGGCCAGCCAGCCGGCCAGGCCCGCCCGCGACCCGCGCAGCGCCGCCAGCGGCGGGACGACGCCGACGGCGGTGAGCACGGCCGCCGCGGCCACCGACGCCGCCGGCGACCCGCCGACCGACGCCCACAGCGACTTGCCGTAGCCCGCGCGCATCGCCGCCCAGCCGTCGTACATCCGGCACTCGGCCAGCGTCGCGCCCGCCGCCGGCACCGCCCGCCCGCCGGACCGCTTGACCGCCCGCGCCAGCGCGACGTCCTCCACCACCTCCGCGCGCACCGCCGCGTGCCCGCGGGCGCGCAGGTAGCCGCGCCGGGTCAGCGCGAGGAACTGGCCGTTGGCCGCGGTCAGCGACGGCCGCGGCGAGCGCTCGGCCACCCGCAGCGGCAGCGTCGTCATCCACAACCACGGCGACAGCGGCTGCACCAGCCGCTCGGCGAGCGTGCCGGCCACCGGCCGGGGCCACGGGGAGACCAGGTCCAGGCCGTGCGCCTCGAGCAGCCACGCGGCGGCGGCCAGCGCGCCGGGCGCCACCCGGACGTCGGCGTCGAGGAAGACCAGCACGCCGTCGTCGGTCCCCGTCCGCGCGCCGACCCAGCAGGCGTGCGGCTTGCCCAGCCAGCCCTCCGGCGGGTCCCCGGCGGGCACCAGCCGCACCCGCGGGTCGCCGGTGCCGCGGACCACGGCCGCGGTGCCGTCGGTGGAGCCGTCGTCGACGACGACCACCCGCAGGTCCGGGACGCCGGCCGAGGCCAGCACCGCGGCCAGGCAGTCGCCGACCTGCGCCTCCTCGTTCCGGACCGGGACGACGACGGTGACCGGCCGGGTCGCCTCCGGCGGGTCGGCCGGCGGGCGGCGCAGCAGGACGGCGTTGACCGCGGCGTGCGCGGCGCCGGCGACCGCCAGGCCGGACAGGACCCGGACGACCGCGCCGCTCACCGGCGGCGGGCCTGCACCACGAGGACGGCGGCGACGACGGCGGTCAGCGCCGCGCCCCACGCCGCGGAGCCGGGCAGGTCCAGCCAGACGGCGTGCGCGAGCGCCCCGCCGGCCACCATCCAGGCGATCACCAGCAGCGGCGCGGCGTCGACGCGGACGGTCGGGGGGACGGCGAGCTCGAGCAGCGTCATGAGCACCAGCCCGGCGAGCAGCCAGCCGGCGAGGTTGGTCAGCGGCACGGTGTCGATGCCGGGCAGCCCCGGGGTGGGGTGCGCCCAGGTCCAGTAGCCGGCCTGCACCAGCTGCGGGTCGAGGACGACGTCCCAGCCGGCGAACACCGCCGCGGCGACGGCGAGCCGTGCGACCTGCCGGCGGCCCGGCCGCACCCGGCGGGTGAGCAGCCCGGCGAGGACCCGGCTCGGCCAGGCCATCATCAGCCAGGCCAGCGGCACGAGGAACGGCACGCCGAGCAGCGTCGGGCCGAGGGCGTCGCTGTAGGAGTAGGTGCCGTAGGGGACGCCGGTGGCCAGCCCGACCGACTCGAACGCGACCGCGGTGACCGCCACCAGCCCGAGCACCGCGGCGCCGGTGCGCGCGCCGTGCGCGGCGGCGGCCGAGGTCACCGACACCGCCGAGCCGAGCAGCACGATCGTCCAGGACACCGTGTCGCGGGCCGCGCCGTCGGTGAGCGGGTAGGCGACCGCGGCCAGCACCAGCAGCACAGCGAGGGCCAGCGGCAGGCGGGCGGGCGCGGGTGCCCGCCGGAGAGCCGCCACACCGGGACCCGCTGCTGCGCTCACCGGGCCGCCCGCGCGAGCCGCCCCGCCGCCGCACGGGCGCGGGCGAGCGGCCGCCGGTCGGCGAGCACCACCCGCGCCGCCGTCCGGCCGGAGTTGCCCGAGACCCCGCCGCCGGGGTGGGTGGAGGCGCCGGCCAGGTACAGCCCGGCCAGGCCGGGCACCCGGTAGCCGGCCAGCGCCGGCGTCGGGCGCAGCGAGAACATGCTGGCCAGGCCCATCTCCACGTGCATGACGTTGCCACGCGGCAGCGACAGCTCGCGTTCCAGCAGCACCGGCGTCTGGACGTACACGTCCTGCACCGAGGCGGCGAAGCCGGGGGCGTACCGGTCGACGGCGGCCACCAGCCGCTGCGCCTCGGCGTCGGCGAGGGCGTCCCAGTCGCCGCCGTCGGCGAGGGCGTAGGGGTACCACTGGCCCCACACGGTGACCACGTGCCGCCCGGGCGGGGCGAGGGTGTCGTCGCCGGCGGAGAAGGACATCGCCAGCGGCACCGGCTCGCGCGGCAGCCGGCCGCCCAGCCAGTCGCCGTGCGCGGCGGCCAGCTGCCCGCGGTCGGTGCACAGCAGCTGCAGGCCCTGCGCCGACACGGCCGGGTCCACGCCGGGGTAGGCCGGCAGCGCGTCGGTGAGGCAGCGCAGCACGAGGCCGAAGCCGTTGCCCACCGGTGGGGCGGCGTCCGCGAGGGCGGGCGGGGCGGCCTCGCCGGCGAGGTCGCGGGTGGCCAGGACGTGGCAGGCGGCGACGACGACCGGCGCGGACACCCGCCGTCCCGACTCCGTCTCGACGCCGGTGACGCGGCCGCCGTCGGTCAGCAGCCGCGCGGCGCCGTCGCCGAGGACGACCCGGCCGCCGTCGGCCTCCAGCCGGCGCCGGAGCGCCTGGGTGAGCCCGCCGGAGCCGCCCACCGGGTGGCCCGGCGGGGTGTCGTGCAGCAGCGCCACCCAGGCGACCATCGCCGCGGTGCCGGGCTCGCTCGTCGGCGGGCCGGACTGCGCGCCGAACCAGGCCAGCGCCGCCTTGAGCCGCTCGCTGGTGAACCAGCGGTCCAGCAGCGCGTCACCGGAGCCGAGGAAGTCGGCGGCGAGGTCGCCGCCGGGGGTGCGCGGGGCGCCGCCGGTCGGCGCGCCCAGCGGCCAGAACGCGCGGGCCAGGCCCAGCGGGGTGGGCCGGCGGCCGAAGGAGTCGACGACGGCCCGGCTGCGCGGGCCCCAGACGCCGACGAACCGGCGATAGGCGTCGGCGTCGTCGGGCCCGCAGGCGGCGGCGATCGAGGCGCAGGTGGCGTCGAGGTCGACGGAGAACACCAGCGGGCGGCCGTCCGGGCCGGGGTCGCCGGGCGCCGGGGCGGGCGCGAAGCCCCACGGGTCGCAGTCCACGTAGCGCAGGCCGTGGGCGGCCAGGTCGAGCTCCTCGACGACCCCGCTGTGCCGGACGATCACGTGCGCGCTGGAGCCGCGGTCGACCCGGACCCCGGGCCAGCGCTCCACGGTGGACACCGCGCCGCCGAGGACGTCGTCGCGCTCGACCACCTCGACGGCCAGCCCGGCGCGCGCCAGGTAGCAGGCGGCGACCAGCCCGTTGTGGCCGGCGCCGACGACGACGGCGTCGACGGCCCGGTCCGGCTCCCGCACGCTCAGGTGCCGGGGACCGGCCGCAGCGGCAGCCGGGCGCCGAGGATGGCGAAGGGCCGGGCGTCCCCGGGGAAGTGGTGGCCGCGGGCGAGGTCGACGAAGCCGTCGGCGTGGTACAGCCGGAACGCCTTGGTGTCGGCGTCGGGGGTGGACAGCAGCGCGGCCGGCGCGTCCACGCCCTCCACCAGCGCGTGCAGCAGGCGCCGGCCCAGCCCGCGGCTCTGCGCCTCGGGGTGCACGTGCAGCTCGCACACCTCGAACGCGCCGGGCAGCCAGCGCTTGGCGGTCCGCCGGTCCAGCGCCGCGCGCACCTGGTCGTGCCACCACTGGCCGGGGGCGACGAGGTAGCCGTAGCCGAAGCCGACCAGCTGCTCGCCGTCCGGGGTGGCGGCGAAGGCGCCGACCGCGCGGAAGCCGGGGCGCTCGGTGTGCTGGACGGCGTAGCCGTAGCGGCCGGCGACCACCGAGGCGTCGTACCCCATCGCCTCGCCGTAGATGGCCAGCGCCTCGTGCATGTGCTCGCGCAGCCAGCCTGCGGGCAGTTCGGTCACCCGCGTCGCGGGCGTCGTGCCGGTCACGGGGGTCTCCTCGTTCACGGGCCCACCGCGGCGGGGTGGGGAGCGGCGGCCGGACCGTCGGCGGTCGGGCCGCTCCCGACCTCGGCGGGGGTGCCGGCGGTCAGTCGCAGCAGCTCGTCGTAGCTGGTGGGGAAGACGGCCGACGGGTGGCCGGCGGCGGCCCAGACGTGGTCGTACCGGGCCAGCTCGACGTCGACGAGCGTGCCGATCGGCCCGGGGTGGCCGATGGGGGCGACCCCGCCGATCGGCTGGCCGGTGTGCTCGCGGACGAAGGCGGCCGAGGCGCGCTCCACGCGGGGCACGCCGAGCAGGGCGGCCACCTTCGCGACGTCGACCCGGTGGGCGCCGCTGGTCAGCACGAGCAGCGGCTGCCCGCCGACGTCGAACACCAGGCTGTTGGCGATGGCCCCGACCGGGACGCCGAGCTGTGCGGCGGCCGCGGCGGCGGTGTGCGCGCCGTCGGCGAGCTCGTGGACCCGCCCGGTGGCGCCGGCCCCGGCGAGCAGGTCGGCGATCGCGGCCACCCGGGGGTGGGCGGGTCGGCTCATGCGCTGATCCTGCCACCGCTGTCGGACCCCCGCCGTACCGTCCGGCACGCGGTCGGGAGGGGCTCCTCCCGGGGAGGACGCGGTGGCGCGTCCGGCTTGACGGGACCGGCGCGGTCGGGTCTACTCGACGTGTTCGAACACACGTTCGAACAGGTCGGCCACCGCCCCGGGACCTTCCCCGCCCGGGCGGTGGGCGGACCGTCGGACGGCACGGGGTGGGGAGACGGGCATGAGCCGGGTGCTGGGTGACGTCGGCGAGCGGGCCGGCGAGGAGGTGCAGGTCGAGCGCGGTCCGCTCGGGCCGGCGCAGTTCTGGCGCGGGCAGGGCCGCTACGTCGTCGGCGAGCTGCTCGACTCGTGGGTCGAGACCGCGCCGTGGTGGCAGCGGGCCGCCGGCACCTCCGGCGGCGCCTCGGCCGACCTGGTCGCCCCCCGCGAGGTGTTCCGGGTGGAGGCGCTGCGGGCCGGCCGCTCGCGGATGAGCTTCGCCGGTGTCTACGACCTGTGCTGGGACGCCGCGGACAACCGCTGGTCGCTCGTGCGGGTGCACGACTGATGGGCGCCGCGCGCGCCGTGGCCGAGCAGCTGCCCCTGCCCCCGCCGCTCCCGGCGGCCGCGGGCCAGCTGCTGGACCAGGCCACCCGGGCCCTGGCCGAGGCCCGGCACGCCCCCGACGCGTGCCGGCGCTACGCCACCGCGCACCTGGCGGCGCTGCGGGCCGCCGCGGGGGTGCTGGCCGCCCGCACCCGGCCGGAGAGCGGCCGCCGCCGGCCGCGCAGCGCCTGGGTGCTGCTCGAGCAGGTCGCCCCCGAGCTGGGGGAGTGGGCCACCTTCTTCGCCGCCGGCGCGGCCAAGCGCGCCGCCGCCGAGGCCGGGCTGTCCCGCGCGGTCACCGAGCGCGAGGCCGACGACCTGGTCCGCGACGCCGGGACCTTCCTCGCCGTGGTCGAGGAGCTGCTGGCCACCACGCCCGAGCCGGCGCCCCGGCCGCGCGTGGTCGGCGGCACCGCGCACCGGCCCGCCCGCGGGCGGTGAGCGGGGACCCCTTCGTCCACCTGCACGTCGCCTCCGGCTACTCCCTGCGGTATGGGGCCAACCACCCGGCCGACCTGGTCGCGCGCGCCGCCGAGCACGGCATGACGACGCTGGCGCTGACCGACCGCGACGGTCTGTACGGCGCGGTCAAGTTCGCGCTGGCCTGCCGGTCGGCCGGGCTGCGGCCGGTGTTCGGCGTCGACCTCGCGGTCGCGCCGGCGGTGGACACGACCGTGCCGCCGGCACGGGCGCACGTGCTGGGCGAGGACGAGTTCTCCCTGCGCCGTACCGGGCACGCCCCCGCGCGGCCGGCGCCGGCGCGGCGCAGCCCCGTGCGGGGCGGCGCCGGCGTCGACCCGCGGCTGCCGCGGGTCACCTTCCTCGCCCGCGACGGCGCCGGCTGGCGCTCGCTGTGCCGGCTGACCAGTGCCACGCACCTGCGCGGCACCCGCGGCGAGCCGGTGGCCTCGCTCGCGCTGGCCGCCGAGCACGCGCCCGGGCTGGTCGCGGTGCTGGGACCGGACTCGCCGGTGGGCCGGGCGCTCGCGGCCGGGCGGGCCGACGTCGCCTCCGCGCGGCTGGACGCCTGGCGGTCGGTGTTCGGCCCGGGCTCGCTGGTGCTGGAGGTGGTGCACCACCGCGGCCGGGGCGACCGCTCCCGCGCCCAGCGGCTGCTGCGCTTCGCCGAGGAGGAGGGCGTGCCGGCGGTGCTCACCAACGCCGTCCGCTACGTCGACGCCCTCGACGCGCCCACCGCCGACGTCCTCGACGCCTCCCGGCGGCTGGTCGCCCTCGACACCCGGCACGTCGACCGGCGCACCGCCGAGGGCTACCTCAAGTCGGGCAAGGAGATGGCCGAGGTCGCCGCCGACCTCGCCGGCCCCGACCGCGACGCCGCGCTGCGGCTGACCGAGCGCACCGCCCGGCTGGCCGAGCAGTGCGCCGTCGACGTCCGCGAGGACCTCGGCATCGGCACCGTGCGCTATCCCGAGCTCGACGTCGTCACCGCGCCCGGCGAGCGCGGGACGGACCCGTCCGAGGTGCTGCGCGCCCGCTGCGAGGCCGGGCTCGGCCGGCGCGGGATGGCCCGCACGGAGAAGGTGACCCGGCGGCTCGAGGAGGAGCTCGCCGTCATCGACTCCCTCGGCTACCCCTCCTACTTCCTCACCGTCGCCGACGTCGTCGACCTGATCAGGGGCCTGCGGGTCCGGGCCGCGGCGCGCGGGTCGGGCGCGGGCAGCCTGGTCACCTACCTGCTCGGCATCTCCGACGTCGACCCGATCCGCTACGGCCTGCTGATGGAGCGGTTCCTCTCCCCGCTGCGCCACCAGCTGCCCGACATCGACATCGACGTGGAGTCCGCCCGGCGGATGGAGGTCTACGACGCGGTCCTCGACCGCTTCGGCGCCCACCGGGTCAGCTGCATCTCGATGATGGACACCTACCGGGTGCGGCACGCCATCCGCGACGTCGGCGCCGCGCTCGGCCTGCCGCCGGCCGAGATCGACGCCGTCGCCAAGGCGTTCCCGCACGTCCGGGCCAACCAGGTGCACGCCGCGCTGCGCGACCTGCCGGAGCTGCGGGCCAGCCGGATGGGCTCGCGGCGGGGCGGCGGCACCGGCGACCTCGACCTGCTGTTCGACCTGGTCGCCCGGCTCGACGGCCTGCCCCGGCACATCGCGCTGCACCCGTGCGGCGTGCTGCTGTCCGACGCCACGCTGCTCGACCGGACGCCGGTGGAGAGCAGCTACCTCGGTTACCCGATGAGCCAGTTCGACAAGGACGACGTCGAGGAGCTCGGGCTGCTCAAGCTCGACCTGCTCGGCATCCGGATGCAGTCGGCGATCGCGCACGCCCTCGACGAGGTGGCCCGGGTCGACGGCGAGACCGTCGACGTCGACGCCGTCCCGCGCGACGACCCGACGACGTTCGAGCTCATCCGCAGCACCCGGACGCTCGGCATGTTCCAGATCGAGTCGCCGGGGCAGCGGGAGCTGGTCGGCAAGTTCGGGCCGGAGACGTTCGAGGACATCGTCATCGACATCTCGCTGTTCCGGCCCGGGCCGGTGAAGAGCGACATGGTGACGCCGTTCCTGCTGGCCCGGAACGGCTGGCAGGACCCGGTCTACCCGCACGAGGACCTCGCGCCGTTCCTGCGGGAGACCGCCGGGGTCGTCGTCTTCCACGAGCAGGTGCTGCAGATCGTGGCGCAGATGACCGGCTGCGACCTCGCCCAGGCCGACGAGGCGCGCCGCGCGCTGGGCGACCGGGAGCTGCACCCGGAGGTGCGGGCCTGGTTCGTGCCCGAGGCGCTGCGGCGCTACCCGGTCGACGTCGTCGAGAGGGTGTGGGAGGTGCTCGTCGCCTTCGGCTCGTTCGGGTTCTGCAAGGCGCACGCGGCGGCGTTCGCGCTGCCCACCTACCAGTCGGCGTGGCTGAAGACCCACCACCCGGCGGCCTTCCTCGCGGGGGTGCTCACCCACGACCCGGGCATGTACCCGAAGCGGCTGATCCTCGACGACGCCCGCAACTTCGGGATCCGGGTGCTGGGCCTGGACGTCAACGCCTCGACCGGCACCTACCGGGTGGAGCGGCTCGCCCCCGCGGACCGGCGGGAGGACTGGCGGCGGCCGGAGTGGATGCCGGCGGCGATGCCCGACCCGTCGGGCTACGGGATCCGGCTGTCGCTCACCGACGTCAAGGGCATCGGCGAGGACGAGGTGGAGCGGATCGTGGCCGGGCAGCCCTACCGGTCGCTGACCGACTTCTGGTCGCGGGCCGCGGTGTCCCGGCCGGTGGTCGAGCGGCTGGTGCTCGCCGGCGGGTTCGACTCGCTCTACGGGTTCGGCGTGCGCGACCGCGAGGCCGGCCGGCCCACCCGCTCGCGCCGGTCGGTGACCCGCCGCGACCTGCTGCTGCAGATCAGCGAGCTGGACCGGTGGAGCCGCAGCGGGGCGAAGGCCGGGTCGGTGGGGCAGCTCAGCCTGGACCTGCTCGGCCTCGACCCCGGGGACGCGGGACCCCCGGGAGGAGGCGGTCCCGAGGAGACCGGGCCGGAGTGGGGCGGGGGGTCCGGGCTGCCGGAGTTCACCGACGCCGAGCTGGTCCGTGCCGAGCTGGAGGTGCTCGGGCTGGACGCCAGCCGCCACGTCGTCGACTTCTACCGGCCGTTCCTCTCGGCGATCGGCGCGGTGCCGGCGGGGGAGCTGCTCGGTGCCCGCAGCAGCGCCGAGGTGCTGGTGGCCGGGGTCAAGGTGGCCACCCAGACCCCGCCGATCCGGTCGGGACGCCGGGTGGTGTTCGTGACCCTCGACGACGGCACCGGCTGCACCGACTCGACCTTCTTCGAGGACGTGCAGGGCCCCTACGCGGCGACGGTGTTCCACTCGTGGCTGCTGGTGATCCGCGGGGTGCTGCGGCGCACCGGCCCGCGCGGGGTGTCGATCCGGGCCACCGGCGCCTGGGAGATGCCCGCGCTGTACGAGGCCTGGGAGACCGGCGGCCTCGCCGCGGTGGCCGAGCACATGGCCGCGCCGGGGGAGTACACCGACCAGGCCATAGCCGGGGCGGCGGCCTCGCACGGCTCGCGGCCGGTGGTGGTCAAGCCGGTGCTCGTGCACCCGACCGGCTTCCGCATGTCGCCGTACGCGGACGTCAAGCCCGCCGGGGACGACGCCGCGACCGCCGCCCGGAGCGCCGCGGCAGGACGGAGCGCCGCGGCAGGACGGAGCGCCGCGGCAGGACGGGGCGCCGCGGCAGGACGGGGCGCCGCGGCAGGACGGAGCGCCGCAGCGGCCGCGCCGCGCAAGCTCTGGCACTCCAGCCCGGGCAGCTCCGGCCACTGACGCCCGCCCGCCCCGCACCGGCCGGCGCACCGATGAGTCCCGGGCGTCCGCGGCGTCTGCCCTCCCGAGCGCCGGCGTCCCGGCCGGCACCGTGGAGGAGGACAGCCGTGCCGAAGCAGATCCCGTGCCTGTGGTTCGACACCGAGGCCGAGGAGGCCGCGCGCTTCTACACGTCGATCTGGCCGGACGCCGAGGTCCTCGGCACCGTCCGCTACGGCGCCGAGGACCCCGCGCGGGAGGGGCAGGTCCTCACGGTCAGCTGGCGGCTCGGCGACACCGAGTACGTCGGCCTCAACGGCGGCCCGCAGGACTGGCGGTTCAGCGAGGCCATCTCCTTCCAGGTCCTGTGCGCCGACCAGGCCGAGGTCGACCACTACTGGGACCGGCTCACCGACGGCGGCCAGGAGGCCCCCTGCGGCTGGCTGAAGGACCGCTTCGGCGTCTCCTGGCAGGTCGTGCCCGTCCGGCTGCTGGAGCTGCAGGCCGACCCCGACCCCGACCGGCGGCGCCGCGCCGTCGAGCAGATGTTCACGATGCGGAAGATCGTCATCGCCGACCTGGAGCGCGCCGCCGACTCGGTCTCCGCCTGAACCGGCCGCGGGCCGGTGCGGGGAGACCCCCGCCACTAGGGTCGGACGGGTGACCGCCCCCGCACCGTCCACCGGCGAGCAGCTGCCCGTCCGGACCGCCGCGGTCTGGGCCGCGCTCGACCCGCTGGCCGGCGCGGGGACCCCGCTGCGGGTCCTCGACGTCGGCGGCGGCAGCGGCGTCTTCGCCGTCCCGCTGGCCCGCCGCGGCCACGAGGTCACCGTCGTCGACCCCAGCGCCGACGCGCTGGCCACCCTCGAGCGCCGGGCGCAGACCGCCGGGGTGGGCGACCGGGTCCGCGGCCTGCAGGGCGACGGCGACCTGCTGCACGAGCTGCCCCTCGGCAGTGACGGTCCCGACGGCGGCGGCTACGACCTCGCGCTGTGCCACGCGGTGCTCGAGGTGGTCGACGACCCCGCCACCACCCTCGGCGAGATCACCCGCGCGCTGCGCCCCGGCGGCCGGGTGAGCGTGGCGACCGCCAACCGGGCCGGCGCCGTCCTCGCCCGGGCGCTGGGCGGCCACCCCAAGGAGGCGCTGGCCCTGCTCGAGGACCGCGACCCCGCGCCCGGCCGCACCCGCCCCGCGCGCCGCCGGTTCGCCGCCGAGGACCTGCTCGCGCTGCTGCGCAACGCCGGGCTCGAGCCGGAGGAGTGGCGCGGCGTCGCCGTCGTCGCCGACCTGCTCGACGCGAGCTCCGGCGCCGACCCCGAGGCCGTCCGCCGCCTCGAGCTCGCGCTGGCCGGCACCTCGCCCTACCGCGACATCGCCGCCGGCCTGCACGTCCTGGCCACGCGCCCGTGACGGCGCTGCCGCCGGACCTCGTCCGCCCCGCCTACGGCGCGGCCAGCCTCGCCGACGTCCTGCCCGGCGCGGCCGCCGCCCTGGGGGTCGGCGTCGACCGCGGCGGCCTGCCCGCCGACCCGCTCGGCCTCACCGCGGCCCTGGCCGGCGCCCGCCGGGTCGCGGTCCTGCTCGTCGACGGCCTCGGCGCGCACCTGCTGCGCGCGCACGCGCACCTCGCCCCGGCCCTCGCCGCGCTGGCCACGCCCGCCGGCGACCTCGCCGCCCCCTGCCCGAGCACCACCCCGGTCAGCCTCGCCACGCTCGGCACCGGCGTCCCCCCGGGCGGGCACGGCGTCCTCGGCTTCGTCACCGCCGTCCCCGGCGAGGACCGGCTGCTCAACCACGTGCAGTGGGCCGACGACCCCGACCCCCGCGACTGGCAGCCCCGCCCCACGGTCTTCGAGCAGGCCGCGGCCGCCGGCCTGCCGGTCACCGCCGTCGCCCCCTACGCCTACGCCGGCTCCGGCCTCACCACCGCCGTGTACCGGGGCGCGGCCTACGCGGGCACGGTCGGCGCCGGTGACCTCGCCGCCGTGCTGCTGCAGTCGCTGGCCGCCACCCCCACCGGGCTGGTCTACGGCTACACCCCCGAGCTCGACCTCACCGGCCACGTGCGCGGGGTCGACTCCGCCAGCTGGCGGGTGCAGCTCACGCTGGTCGACCGGGTGGTCGAGCAGGTGGTCGCCGGCCTGCCCGACGACGCCGCCCTGCTGGTCACCGCCGACCACGGCATGCTCGACGTCCCCGCCGGCACCCGCCTCGACGTCGACGACGAGCCCGCCCTGCTCGACGGCGTCGCGCTGCTGGCCGGCGAGCCCCGCGCCCGCTACGCGCACACCGTCCCGGGCGCCGCCGCCGACGTCCTCGACGCCTGGCGCGGCGTGCTCGGCGACCGGGCGTGGGTGGCCGGGCGGGAGGAGGCGGTCGCCAGCGGGGTGTTCGGCGCCGTCGGCGAGGGGATGGCCGCCCGCATCGGCGACGTCGTCGCGCTCGCCCGCGGCCCGTGGGCGGTCACCGCCTCGGCCACCGAGCCGGGACCGAGCCGGCTGGCCGCCTACCACGGGTCGCTCACCGACGCCGAGGTCGCGATCCCGCTGCTGCTCGCCCGCGGCCGGGCGCTGGCCTAGCGGCCGGGCTCAGCGGACCGGGGACACCGACAGCGCCGTCCACGTGCGCGGGTGCGCCGCGTGCACCGCCCGGCAGGTCAGCTGCGCCGCCTCGTCCGCCGGCCGGCTCTCCACCCGCACCACGACGTCGCCGTCCGCGCCGCCGAGCACCACCTCGAACCGCTCGACGCCGTCGGCGTCCTCCGCCGCGGTGGCGGCCAGGCGCCGGGAGCCGCGCACCGGCAGGTCGTCGATGCCGAGCAGACCCAGCCGCTCACGGGCGGCCTGCTGGGCGGCCTGCGCGGGCAGCGGCAGCCCGGCCCGCCCGCGCAGCCACGGCAGCGCCACCTCGCCGCGCGCGTGCGCCGCGACCAGGTCGGCGCCGTCGCCGGGCACCTGCCCGTAGGCGAACCCGTGCGGCAGCACCAGCACGTTGGAGGCGAACCGGCAGCCGCCGAGGTGGCTGCACTCCCAGACGTCGGCGGGCGCGGGCATCGCCGCGGCCAGCGGCCGGCCGCGCAGCGCGCAGCAGGCGTCGTGTTGCCCGTGCGTGCACACCAGGTACACCGGCCGGTCGGCGCGCTCGCCCACCGAGCCGTCCCAGGGCGCCTCGACCAGGTCGGCGTCGTCGGTGCGGGTGGACCACCACAGGCCCTCGCGGCCCGGGCGGCCGTCGGCGTAGGCCCAGCGGCGCCCGGAGTCCGCGGCCCGGTCGCCGGGCCGGCGGACGAGCAGCACCCGCACGCCCTCGGCGCGGGCGCGCGCGGCCAGCCGGGCGGTCACCGCCGGGTCGATGCGGGAGCCGGTCAGCGCGTCGCGGCCCCACGGGCCCGGCTGCTCGACGAGCAGCCAGCGCTGCGCCGGCCCGGCCGTGGCCACGGGGGAGTCCCCCCGGACCAGGGCCGTGACCGAGCAGCGGGTGGCGTCGAGCCGGCCGGCGCGCGCGGGGACGGGAGCGGTCACCCGGGGGCAGGTGACGGGGTCACGACCCGGTCCCGAGGGCGTCGGCACGCTCCCCATCGTCCCCGCCGGCGTCGGGCGCCGGGGCGCCCGGTCCGTGCGGGCCCGGCTCGGGGGCGGTGGCCGGGACGCCGTCGAACCCGTGCGCGCCCTGCACCGCCGCGTCGGCGACGAGCGCGATCGACTCGGTGACCAGCCGGCGGGCGAGGACGAGGCGGTCGTCGGCGTCGAGGCCGGCCAGGTCGGCGACCTTGAGCTCGCCGGCGGCCAGCAGCCCCTCCAGCGCGGCGCGGGTCGAGGCGGGGAACTCCAGCCGGCGGCGGCCGGCCAGCAGCGCCACCCGCTCGCCCTCGGCGGTGGCCGGGGCCTCCCGCAGCGCGCAGCGCAGCCGGCGGCGCAGCCGCAGCACGGTGTCCGGGGTGAGCGCGGCCGCCGCGGTGGCCTGGGCCAGCGGCGCCACCGGCTCGGGGCGGACCTGCGACCAGGTCCGCGAGCGCAGCCGCTCGGCGACCTCGCCGGGGTCCACCCGGCCCAGCCACTCTTGCAGCGCGGTCACGACGGTGGCGACATCGTCGCGGACCGACGCCGGGCCGGACAGGTCCAGGCCCAGCGGCAGGGCGCGGCGCAGCTCCCGGTCCTCGGCGGCCAGCACCCGCACCAGGTCCAGCGCGGACTCGGCCGCGGCCCAGCGGGTCACCGTGTGCACGCCGATGGTCAGGTGCGCGCTGGTCTGCCCGAGCGCTACCGCCGAGTGCAGGTAGCCGCGCGGCAGGTAGAGGGTGTCGCCCGGGCGCAGCACGGCGTCGACCACCGGCTCGCGCCCGGCGGCCGCGGCGACGGCGGCCCGGCGGTCGGTCCACGGCTGGGTGCGCAGCGGCTCCTCGAGCACCGGCTCGTGGACGGTCCAGTGCTTCTCGCCGGCCACCTGCAGCACGAAGACGTCGTGGACGTCGTAGTGCGGGCTGAACCCGCGCGAGGACGGCGGCGTGACGTACGCGTTGACCTGCGTGGGGTGCCCCAGGTCGGCGGCGAGCTGGTCGGCGAACTCGATCAGCGGCGGCCACAGCCGGTGCAGGCCCTGCAGGACCACGGTGCTGCCGTCGGCGAACAGCCGCAGGACGGCGTCGGAGGAGACCTGGTCGGCCACCTCGGCGCCGGCGCCACCGGAGGTGGTGAACCGCTGGGCGTCGACGACGGCGCCGTCCTTGGCGATGCGCAGGAACGGCGTGCGCAGGCCGCGCCGCGACAGCAGCTCGTCGACGTCGGTCAGCGTCAGCAGGTCGGTGAACGACTCCCCGGTGTCCTCGGCGCGGGCGAGCAGCGGGCGGCGGGACCAGTACTGCTCGGCGAAGACCGCGGGGTCGAGGTGCGTGCACCGGCGCAGGGCCGGGCGGGCGTCAGCCCCGCCCGGCCCCGCGGCGGTCGGGTCCTGGCTCAGGCCGAACCGTCCGCGCCACCGTCGGCACCGCCATCGGCGCCACCGTCCGCACCGCCGTCCGCACCGCCGTCGGCACCGCCGTCGGCGCCACCGTCCGCGCCGCCGTCAGCACCGCCGTCGGCACCGCCGCCGGCCGCGCCACCGTCGGCCGGGCCGTGGCCCGCGCCGCTGTCGGCACCGCCGTCGGCGCCGCCGTCGTGCTGGCCGGGCGTGCCCTCGCCGGCTCCGCTGTCGGCCGGACCCTCCGTGCTGGTCATGTCGTCGTCGTCGAGCGCCATCGGGCTCCTCCGGGATCCGGGTCGGGACCGTCCGCCGGACGGCGGTCGGTGGTGTCCCACCTACCTCGCCCGTGGGCCGGTCACACATGCGCCGACCAGCGTCTTCCCGACGCGCCCGGACACGCCGGGGACGGCGCGCCGCCTCCTGGGGAGGGCCGCTAGTCTCCGAACACGTGTTCGAACGGGGAGGTCGCGTGGGGTCGTCGGGGGGGCGTGCCGAGGGGTGCACGGTGCTGCACGTCGACATGGACGCGTTCTTCGCCAGCGTCGAGGTGCGCCGCCACCCCGAGCTCGCCGGCACGCCGGTCATCGTCGGCGGCGCGGGCAACCGCGGGGTGGTCACCTCGGCCACCTACGAGGCCCGCGCGTACGGCGTGCACGCCGCCATGCCGACGGCGCGGGCGCTGCGCCTGTGCCCGACGGCGACCGTGCTGCCGGGGGACACGGCGCTGTACGCCGAGGTGTCCCGCGCGGTCATGGCGCTGTTCCGGTCGGTGACCCCGCTGGTGGAGCCGCTGAGCCTGGACGAGGCCTTCCTCGACGTCGGCGGGGCCGGGCGCCGGCTGGGCGACGCCGCCGAGATCGGGGACTACCTGCGCGCCCGCGTCTTCGACGAGCAGGGCATCACCTGCTCCGTCGGCGTGGCCGGCACCAAGTTCGTGGCCAAGCTCGCCTCCACCCGCGCCAAGCCCGACGGGCTGCTCGTCGTTCGCCCGGCCGAGGTCATCGACTTCCTGCACCCGCTGCCGGTCGGCGCCCTGTGGGGCGTGGGCGCGAAGACCGAGCAGGTGCTGCTGCGGCTGGGGCTGCGCACCGTCGGCGACCTCGCGCACGTCCCGGCGCGCACCCTGCAGCGGGCGCTGGGCCCCGCCGCCGGCGGCCACCTGCACGAGCTCGCCTGGGGCCGCGACCCCCGCCGGGTGGTGCCCGACGAGCCGGAGCGGTCGACCGGGCACGAGGAGACCTTCCCCACCGACGTCGACGACCCCGCGGTCGTCCACCGGGAGCTGCTGCGGCTGTCCGAGCGGACGGCGGCCCGGCTGCGCGCGGGCGGCTGGCTGACCCGCACGGTGAGCATCAAGGTCCGCTTCGCCGACTTCACCACCCTCACCCGCAGCCGCACCCTCGGCGTCCCCACCGACGTCGGGCAGGACGTGTACGAGACCGCGCGCGCCCTGTTCGACGCCCTCGGGCTGGACCGGGCGCGGATCCGGCTGGTCGGCGTGCGGGCCGAGCGGCTGGTCCCGGCCGGCCAGGCGCCCCGCCAGCTGGAGCTCGGCGCCCGCGAGCACGGCCGCCGCGACGCCGAGCTGGCCGCCGACCGGGCCGCCCGCCGGTTCGGCGCCGGCGCGGTGCGGCCGGCCACCCTGCTGCACCGCGACCGCGACCGCCGGGTGCGCTGAGACGGGCCCGGGGGACCGCCCGGGACCCCCCGGAGGGGTGGTCACGACGGCGGTACGGCGGGTCGCCGCGGACTCGCCTTTCGCACCCCGCCAACGGCTCGTATCCTCGGTGTCACCACCGGGTACGGGCCCGGCGGTGTCTGGCTCCGCCCACCTGGAGGTCTCGGTGCCGCTCTCCGAGCACGAGCAGCGACTGCTGGAGCAGATCGAGCGCGCCCTCGTCGACGACGATCCCAAGTTCGCCTCCTCCGTCCGCACCGGCGACCGCAGGCTCAGGGCGCGGCGGAAGCTGCAGCTCGGTGCGCTGCTGGTCGTGGTGGGCCTGGCCGTCCTCGTCGGTGGTGCCGTCGTCCCGTCCGTGCCGCTGGGCGTCCTCGGGTTCCTCGTGATGTTCGGCGGCGCCGCGCTCGGCGTCCTCAACTACCGCTCGGCCACCGGCGCCGTCGAGACCGGCCCGGCCGGTGCCCGCGGCGCGCAGGGCGGCCGTGGCCGGGGCGGCAGGCCCCGCAAGCAGCCGCTGAAGAACCGGCTCGAGGAGCGCTTCCGCCGCCGCTACGACCAGTAGCCCGCGAGACCCCGCGACGGCCGCCGTCCCACCCGGGACGGCGGCCGTCGCCGTTCCCGTGGCCGAGGGAGTCGACCCGTCCCGGGGGGACGAGGACGATGGGGCCTGCCCCACGAGCCGATCGGGAGGGGGGGTCCCGATGACGCAGACACAGCCCCTGGAGCACCTGTCCTTCGACCGTCCCGACGAGGTCCGGCACGGTGAGAACTGGCGGCTGGAGCTGCTGCACCTGGCCGGCGGCGCCGAGGTCGGCCGCATCACCGTCCAGCCCGGCTGGCGGTGGTCCGAGCACGTCCGGCCGGTGGCCGGCACGGACCTGTGCCAGGCCCCGCACCAGCAATACCAGGTCTCCGGCCGCATCCACGTCGTGATGGCCGACGGCACCGAGATCGAGTCCGGTCCCGGTGAGGTCACGTCGCTGCCGCCGGGGCACGACGCCTGGGTGGTGGGGGACGAGCCGGTCGTGGCCATCGACTGGCACGGCGCCTCGGTCTGGGCGGCCCGGCCGTAGCCCCGCCGGCCCGGGACCGGCGGGGCCGGCTCAGGCGGCGGGGTTCCGGCGGGGGAGCCTCGCGGTGACCGCGGCCGCGAGCGCGTCGCCCAGCGACGCGGGCCACAGCAGCGCCCGCAGCCGGGCCCGCGGCGCCGCCGTCGCGGTCAGCCCCCGCCGCGCCCGGGTCAGCGCGGCGCCCAGGGACGGGTCGGCGGGCGCGCCGGGGCGGCCGTAGCTGGCCGCCTCCTCCGCCCGGGCCAGCCGCCCGACCGCGACGGCCGCGTCGGGGACGCCGGCGCGGTGCGCGCCCCCGGCGACCGCGTCGCCCTCGAGGGTGCGGGTCAGCGCCGCCGCCTGCTGCCGCGGGGTCTGCGCGGGGTCCCAGGGCAGGCCGAGGTCCCGCGCGGTCGCGGCGAGCTCGTCCCACAGCGCGGCCGGGCTCCCGCCGGCCACCCGGCGGCGCCGCTGCAGCGCGCGGGCGCCGGCCAGGCCGGCCAGCAGCGCGGCCAGCCCGCCGAGCACGCCGGCGGCGACCAGCACCGGCCGCGCCGACGACGTCTGCGCGGCCGTCGTGCCCTGCGGGGTGGCGCCGTCCACGCGGTCCTGCTGCGGCGTCGGGGCGCTCTGCGGCGCGGTCGGCGCGGTCGGGACGTCCTGCGGGCGCTCGAGCACCTCCTGGTCGGCCGGCCGCGGCGCCCACGGCAGGTCGACGGCGCGCTCGCTGTCGATCGGGGTGGGGTCGAACGGCACCCAGCCGAGGTCGTCGAAGTACACCTCGACCCAGGCGTGCGCGTCGTCGCTGGTGACCAGCCGCCCGCCGCCGGGCTGCACCCGGCCGGGCGTGTAGCCCAGCGCGACCCGGGCGGGGATGCCCGCGGCCCGCACCATGGCGGCCATCGCCCCGGCGTACTGCTCGCAGTAGCCCTGCTTGAGCTGCAGGAAGTCGACGAGGTCGTCGCCGCTGGTGCCCGGCCGGGTCGCGAGGCTGTAGACGAAGCCGTTCGCGCGGGAGAAGTGGCCCTGGATGGCGCGCACCGCGTCGTAGGGGGTGGCCGCGCCCGCGGTGAGGCTCGCGACCAGGTCGGTGACGGCGGGGTCCAGCGGCGGCAGCGCGGTGTCGCGCTCGCGCACCGGCGAGCCGGGCGGCACCTCGCCGGCGGCGCGCAGGTCGTCCTCGGTGGGGCGGGCCTCGACGGCGGTGACCCGGTAGCTCTGGGCCGCGGTGGTGACGTCGCGGCCGAAGACGGTGCCGGTGGTGGGGTCGAACCGCCAGGCCCCGGGGTCGGCGATCTCCACCGTCAGGGGGGAGGTGAGCACCGGCAGGAACCGGTCGTCGTGGCCGACCGCGGTGATCGTGGCCTCGACCCGCCGGCCGTCGCGGCGCCCGGGCAGCGGCGCGAGGTCGTCGGGCTGCCCCACCGACGTCTCGCCGTCGAGGTTGCCCACCGTCCAGCCGTCCTCGGCGCTGTAGACGTCGAGGGTCACCACGCGCAGGTAGCCGGGGTCGAGTACCGAGGCGTCGAACCGCAGCAGGTCGATCGGCTGGGGCAGTGTGAGCTGGCCCTGCAGCGCCGCGGCCGCGTCGAGTGCGGTGCCGGTCGACCCGCCGCCGCCCCCGGGACCGAAGCCGGCGACCACCCGGCCCTCGGGCAGGGTCGGCACCACGCTGCCGCCCACCACGGCGGCGGCCAGCGCCAGCGCGGCGCGGCCGGCCCCGTCGAGCCCGCCGGGGCCGCCCCGCCCGACGGCCCGCGCG
>NZ_JBHSGR010000034.1:0-36203 GCF_042654585.1 Geodermatophilus arenarius | reverse complement strand
CCAGCGCCTTGGCGCGGGCCTCGTCCAGCGCGCCGGCGGCCAGCGCCGCCCAGGTCCCGGGCAGTTTCTCCCGGTAGGTCCACGCTCGGTGCGCCAGCTGCGCGGCGGCCAGCCGCCCGCAGTTGAGGACCATCGCGAGCTCGGCGGGGAAGAACTCCGACACCCCGGGCAGCTCGGCATCCGGCTTCCACGACCGGGAGCGGGTGCCCGGGGTGCCGAGTGCCGGGTCGTCGTCATCGGGGGAGTCGTCGGCCAGGCCCAGGACCAGCTCCGCCTCGTAGGCGGCGGTCATCGCCTTGAGCGCGGCCACCCGCTGCAGCTCGGCGGCCTTCTGCTCCCGCGACAGCAGCGCCACCGGCAGCCGGGGGATGGACACCGGCTGCTCGAGGAGCACGCCGACGAGCGCCCGCTCGACGGGCGAGACGTACTGGGCGACCTCCTCCACACCCCGCACGCTACGGCCGGGGTACGACAGTTCCCGCAGGCCAGAGGCGAGTCCTGCGCCCATGTCCGCGGACGGCCGAGTCGGGTGCGACCGACGCACCCCGGTCCGCGACGGATGGCCTCTCGACCGCCCATCGGCCCACCGGGAACCAGGACCGGACGTCCCGTCGGACGTGCTGGGCAGCCGGCCCGGCCGGTCAGACGGACGCGGGGACGGTGGCCGGGTGGGACCGCCGGTCCACCGCGACGCCGACGGCGGCGGGGATCCAGACGGTCAGCGACCGGGTGACGAGGACGGCGACGCAGGCGGCGGCCGGGGACGTCCCGATGGTGCCGAGCAGCAGGAGCAGCACCGCCTCGGGGGCGCCGGGCAGGGCGGAGGCGGGCAGCGCGATCCAGACCAGGCGGAGGACGGCGTAGCAGCCGGCGACGGCGAGCACGGGGACCCCGCCGCCGGCCGCCTGCACTGCGGCCGAGAGGACCGCGGCCTCGAGCGAGACGGCGAGGGCGACCCAGCCGAGGAGGGCCGCCTGCTGCCGCCGCGGGACCAGGCGGCGCACGGCGGTCGACGGGAGCGGCTCGGCGTTGCCGCGGCGGGCCGTCAGCTGTCCCGCGCCCGCCAGCACCCAGGCGGCCAGGCCGGCGGCGGCCGCAGGGAGGACCGCGGTCGGGGACCGCCAGTCCGGGATCGAGCCGTCGACGGCGGCGAGCGCGACGACCGCCCCCGCCGCCACCGCCGCCGCGGCCAGGCCCGCGACCGCGGTCCGCACCGTCGCCGCGTGCGCGGTCGCCGGCAGCGCCGCGGCCAGCTCCAGCAGCCGGGCGCGCGCCAGGCGCTCGCCGTCGCGGCCGTGCACCAGGCCCACGTTCCGGGCGACCAGCGTGACGACGAGCGCCCGGCCCACCGACACCCGCCGGTCGGCGGCCCGGGCGACGGCGGCCGCGCGGGCCAGGGCCGCGGCGGCGGCCAGCAGCCCGGCTCCGCCCAGCCACCGCCACCCCTGCGTCCCGACGCTGTCGACGGCGGCGCCGACCCCCGCGACCACCACGGGTCCGGCGAAGGCGACCGCGCAGCCGAGGGTCACGAGCACCCGCGCCACGGGCCCGGCGGGCGGGAACACCGGGCGGTCGGGGTCGGGCAGGTCCAGCCGGGCGTGCAGGGCGGCCCGCAGCGCGGCCAGGCGGGACGGCTCAGCGCGCAGCCGCTCCCGGGTCTCGGACGACAGCGCCAGCGGCGTCAGCGACGGCAGCGCCGCCGCGACGGCCGGCTCCCCGAGGACGTCGACCGCCGCGGCCACCAGCGCGACCGGGTCGCACGGGGCCCCGGGTGCGGCGGCCAGCGAGGCCAGCAGCTCGGCGACGTCGACGGCCTCCTCGTCGTCGGTGGCGCCGGTCCGGGCGTTGCCGAAGTCGACCAGCCACGGCCGGCCCGCCGGGTCGACCAGCACGCTGGCGGCCACGAGGTCCCGGTGCGCCACGTTCGCGGCGTGCATCCGGGCGACCTCGCTCCACACCTGGTGCAGCAGCCCGGGGGTCCGCTCCGCCGGGTCCAGCTCGTCGAGCGGTCGGCCCTCGACGTACTCCTGCACGACGACGGCGTCCCCGGACCCGCCGCGGGCCAGCAGCACCGACGGCACCCGCACCCCGCGCCGCTCGACGGTCAGGGCGGCCACCGCCTCGTGCTCGGCCTGGTGCCCCAGCGGGGCCAGCGCGTCGGCGTCCTTCACGTCCCCGACGGCGAACACCCGCCACATCCGGTGCAGCCGGTCGCGCTCGTGCCGGTCGGGCTCCAGGTACTTCACGTACAGCCGCCGGCCGCGGTCGTCGACCGCCGTGAACGGCTGGGAGCTGCGTGCCCGCACCGCGGCCGGCGCCACCCCGGTGACCGGCAGTCCGAAGCGCCGCAGCACGGCCTCGACCCGGCCGGGCGGGACCTCCCGCGACGGCACCCCGAACACCCAGTGCACCAGCGAGCCGATCGCCCAGCCCAGCGCCACGCCCCCGACGACGTCGAGGGGCAGGTGGGCGCCCACGTACACGCGGGCGAGCGCGACCGACCACGCCAGCGCCCACGCCACCCGGCGTCCCCGCCGGGTCAGGTACGGGGCGGCGGCGGCGGCGAGGGCGGCGGCGACCGCCGAGTGGCCGGAGACGAAGCCGGCCCCGCCCACGGTGCCCTCGTGCAGGACCGCGCCGACCGGTAGGCCCGCGGGCCGTTCCCGGCCGACCAGCGACTTCACCAGGTCGGCGGCCAGGTAGGCCGCGAACCCGGAGAGGAGGAGGTCCCGCGCCGCGCGGAGGCGGCGGCACAGGACGGCGACCAGCGCGAGCGCCGGGACGGCGAGCACGTTGCCCAGCTGCATGACCACCCAGACCGCCGGCATGATGCCGGCCGGCAGGTCGTTGAACAGCCGGAACAGGTCCCGCTCGAGGGCGGACAGCTGCCCCCGCCGGGCGATCAGCACCCCCGTGCCCAGGACGACGAGCCCCAGGGCCACGCGCACCAGGTCGGTCGTCAGGCGCTGCGGACGTCCCCGTCCCCAGCCGGAGGGACCGGCCCCGCGGCCCAGCTGCCCCGCGGGGACGGTCCGGGTGGTCACGGCCACAGTCCAGCGCCCCGCCCCCGCCCACGGGCAGGGTCCTCCGGCCCTGCCCGTGGGCGCCACCTGCGGGGCGCTGCCCACCGGCAGGCGGACACGCCCCGGCCGGCACTGCCGGTGCGGTCAGGACCAGGGGGCGTCGAGCGGGTCGACGGCCTCGTCGACCGGGCGGCGCCGGGTCGCCGGGACCGGGTCGGCGCTGACCGGCGCCCAGCCCAGCCGCACGAGAGCCTGGGGCGTCCCCGGCGCGTCGGGGGAGACGCCGGCGCACAGCGCGGCCAGCCGGGCCCGGACGTGCGGGACCTCGAGCGGCCGGCCGACCGGGTCGGTGGCCAGGCCGACGGCGGTCGCGGTCAGGAGCACCGCGCTGAGCGCCTCGCCCGCCCGCAGCCGGTCGGCGGGCCCGTCGCCGGCGGTGGTGAGGACGGCGAGGACGCTCCCTCCGGACCCGTCACCGGCGAGCCGGAGCGCGCCGCCGGCGAGGTCCCGCACCGGGACGCCGTCCACCGAGCCGCGGGACCGCCCGCTCCAGGCGGCCTCCTCGACCAGGCGCACGACCTCCCGCCGGGCGCGGGCGGCGAGGACGGTGAGCCGCGCCGTCTCCCCGGCCGCGGCGCGCACCAGGTCGGCGAGCAGCTCCGCCGGGACGGGCCAGGGGGAGTAGACGCGCGGGTCGCTGCGGCGGTGCTCGACGGCCTGCGCCAGGGCGAGGTCGTCCGGGGCCGGCTCGGCGGGGGACACGTCGACGGCGGCGAGGTGTGCGGGGTGCGCGGGGTCGGGCAGCCGGTGGACGCACGGGGCCAGGCCGGCGGCACGCAGGGCCACCCGGAGGTGGTGGAGCGCGGCACCGCAGCCGATCAGCAGGTCCCGGCTCCCGGGGTCGGTCGCCGGCAGCCGCCGGGACGGGTCGGCGGACAGGTGGACCGACGTGCGCCCGATCCGCCAGCGCCAGGGCCGGGTGTCGTGCGGCGACGGCGCGCGGTCGGCCAGCGCGACGGCCGCGCGGGCGGTGGCGCGGTCGAGCAGGGACGACGTCACGGCTCCTCCGGGGTGGCGCGGCCGGCCCGGACCCGGAGGGAGGCGTCGTCCACGGCCCGACGCTCGCGCCCCGGCCGGACGGCGGTGAGGGCCGGACGTCCCCGGTCGGCGGGCCGGCGGTCGCCGGCGGCCGGAGGGCCGGCGGGACGGGACCTCCGACCCCGCGCCCCGGGTGGCCGGCAGGCCCTAACCTCGGACGGCGACCGCGGGACGGGAGGGCTCCGGTGGACACGGACACGCAGCAGGCGCCGATCGGGGTCTTCCTCCTCGACGACCACGAGGTGGTGCGCCGCGGCGTCGCCGACGTCCTGGAGAGCGACCCCGGCATCCGGGTTGTGGGGGAGGCGAAGAACGCCTCCGAGGCCCTGGCCCGCGTGCCCGCGCTCCGGCCCGACGTCGCGGTGCTGGACGTCCGGCTGCCCGACGGCGACGGCGTCTCGGTCTGCCGCGAGCTCCGCAGCCGGATGCCGGAGCTGCGGGTGATCATGCTGACCAGCTACAGCGACGACGAGGCCCTGTTCGAGGCGATCATGGCCGGCGCCTCGGGCTACCTGCTCAAGCAGATCCTCGGCGCCGACCTGGTCAGCGCGGTGCGCACGGTGGCCGCCGGCGGCTCGCTGCTGGACCCCGCGGCCACCACCGCGGTGCTCGAGCGGATGCGGCGCGCCGCGGAGCCGGCCGGGCCGCTGGCCCGGCTCAGCGAGCAGGAGCGCACGGTGCTCGAGCTCATCGGCGAGGGGCTCACCAACCGGCAGATCGGCGAGCGGATGTTCCTCGCCGAGAAGACGGTGAAGAACTACGTGTCCCACCTGCTGGCCAAGCTGGGCCTGGAGCGGCGCACCCAGGCCGCGGTCCTGGCGACCCAGCTGCGCGGCGGGACGCCCCGCCAGGGCTGACCGGCCGGGCCGGCGGCCGGTCGGGACGGCGGCGCCCGCCACCGCGGCCGGTCAGGACAGCGGTGCCCACCACCGCAGCCGGGTCCCGCCGTCCGGGACCGCCGCGACCTCGAGGCCGCCGCCGCGGCCGGTCGCCCGCTGCTCCAGGTTGCGCAGCCCGCTGCGCGCGGCCCGCGCGTCGATGCCCCGGCCGTCGTCGACCACCTCGAGCACCAGCTCGTCGCCGACGTCGAGGGTGACGGTCACGTGCCGGGCGCCGGAGTGGCGGGCCGCGTTGCTCACCGCCTCCCGGACGACGGCCACCACGTCGGTGGCCAGCCCGCCGGTGACGAGCGTGTCGACCGCGCCGGAGGTGCGCACGGTGGACTCCAGGTCGCCGGCGGTGCCGGCCACCGTGTCCAGCACCTGCCGGCGCACCCCGCCGTCGGGCTGGTCGACGGTGTGCAGGTCGAAGATGCTCGTGCGGATGTCGCGGACGGTGTCGTCGAGCTGGCGGACGACGTCGCGGATCCGGCCCTGCACCTGCGGGTCGGCGACCCGCGGGAGGACCGACTGCAGGCTCAGCCCGGCGGCGAACACCCGCTGGATGACGTGGTCGTGCAGGTCGCGGGCGATGCGGTCGCGGTCCTCGTAGACGTCGAGCTGGCGGGCGAGGCGCTGCCGGGCGGCGAGGTCGAGGGCGACCGCGGCCTGGTCGGCGAACGAGCCGACCAGCGCCGGCAGCGCGCCGTCGAACGCCGGCGCCCCCGCGCGGCGGGCCGCGATCACGACCGCGGACTCCGCCTCCGTGCCGCGCAGCGGGACGCCCAGGCAGGGACCCCACTCCACGTGCGCGTTGGGCCCGTCGTAGGCCAGCCCGGTCATGTCGAGGGTGACGACCTCGCCGGCGCCGTCGCCCATGGCCTGCAGCACCGGGCTGTCGGCCACGTCCACCCAGGTCCCGGTGATGTCCCGCAGCCCGTCGCCGACCTGGACCCGGACCTCGTAGCGGCCCGCGGCGTCGGGGCCGGCCATGATCCATGCCGCCGCGGCGCCGGTCAGCTCGCGGACCCGCTCGGCGACGAGGGCGAGCGCCCGCTCGCCGGAGCCGGTGTCGAGCAGGCTGGCCCGGACGTCGGAGAGCGCGGTCGCCCACCGGCGGCGCTCCTCGGCCTCCTCGTAGAGCCGGGCGTTGTCGACGGCGACGCCCGCCGCGCCGGCGAGAGCGGTGAGCACCGCCTCGTCCTCGGGGGTGAACTCCCCCTGCCGCTTCTCGGTCATGTAGAGGTTGCCGAACACCGTGCCGCGCACGAGCACGGGCACCCCGAGGAAGCTGTGCATCTCCGGGTGGCCCGGGGGGAAGCCGACCGAGGCCGGGTGCTTGCTCAGGTCGGCGATCCGCAGCGGGTACGGCTCGGTGATCAGCTGCCCGAGCACGCCCTTGCCCTCGGGCAGCGAGCCCAGCGCGGCGGCGGTCGCCTCGTCGACGCCGACGTGGATGAACGCCGCCAGCCCGCCCTCCGGAGCCAGCACGCCCAGCGCTCCGTACCGGGCGTCGACCAGGTCGCAGGCGCTCTCCACGATGCGCCGCAGGGTGGTCTCCAGGTCCAGGCCGGAGGAGACCGACAGGAACGCGTCGAGCAGGTTCTGGATGCGTTCCTGGCTGCGGGCGACCGCGGTCAGCCGGTCCTGCACCTCGTCGACCAGCTCGGTGAGCCGCATCCCGGCCAGGGCCGACCCGCCCGCGGGCCCGGGCCCGCGCGCTGACACCGGACCGGTCATGTCGGCACCCCTCACCGAGGCCTGACCTCGCCGGCCCAGACTGGCACGGGACCCCGGCCGGTGGTAGGCACCCGGCGGTCCCGCCCGTCCCGCCCCGGCGGGGTCACACGGCGTCGTCCGGGGTCACACGGTGCTGTCCGGGGTCACCCCGCCCTCCCCGGGACCGGGGCCACCGGGGGCGTGGTCCGCCAGCCGCGCAGCACCCCGATGGTCAGGAGCACGAACCGGTGGCCGTCCCCGACCAGCAGCGGCCGGGGCCAGTCCCGGGCGCGGAGGGCGGCCGCGGTGGCGGCGTCGGTGACGGTCCGCGCCGGGCCCACGACGGTCACCGACCACTCGGTGTCGCCGTCGCAGCCGTCCACGCCGAGCACGACGACGGCGCCCCCCGCCGGCGGCAGGTGGTCGCTGTCCGGGGCCGCGGGGATGACCACGCGGTCCCCGTCGAGCGCGTAGCGGACCGGTGCGATCGCCGGCAGGGCGTCCCGGGTGAAGGCGAGGTGCCCGTGGGTGCCCCTGCCCAGCAGGGAGCGGCACTCCCCGTCGTCGAGGGAGGTGCGGATGGTCCCCGTACCGGTCACGTGCGTTCCCCGTTCGGCGTGCCGCGGGGGTGGCGCGGCCCCCACGTGCGCCCCTGCGGGCGCCGACTCCCCAGGTTGCCCTGCCGGAGGCGGGACCGCACCGGGGCGACGGTCCCGGACGGAGGGGCCGGGAGGCCCGGGTCGGCGGCCCGGACGGCCCTCCCGCCGGCCCGGTGCGGCGGCCGCGGCGGGTCAGGCACCGGACAGCCGCTGCGACGCCACGGCCGGACGGCCCGCGGCGACCGCGCCGGCGATCTCACCGGCCCACGACCGGACGGCGTCCCGGTCCCGGAAGTCGCCGACCGGGGCACGCATCGCGGTGACCACCGCACGCCCGCCGGAGCCGAGCAGGGCCCGGTCGAGCCGGCCGGGCAGGACCCGGTGGCCTCGCGGGGCGAGCAGCGCGGCCGGCGCGGCGGCGTCCTGCGGGTCCTCCGGCGGGTACGGCGGATCGCCGATCGGCCCGCTGGAGAACAGCCACACCGGCCGCCGGCGGAGCACTCCCGCGCACCGCACGGCCAGGCCCTGGACCGGGGGGAGCCATCGGCCGGCGTGGACGGCGCTGCCCGGCACGACCGCGTCCCAGGCGGCGGGGTCGGGCCGCGACCCGGCCGGCAGCGCCGCCGCGGAGAGGCCCACCGAGCGCCCGGCCGGGGACCCGCCCACGTCGCGGGCCAGGGCCTCGGCGATCTCCCGGGTCGACCCGTGCCGGCTGGCGTGGGCGACCAGGACCCGGGGCCGGCTCACCGTGGTCCTCCCCGCCGGCCGCCGGCGGCGGGGACCACCGCGGGCACGTCGCGCGTCATGACGTCCCTGGTCTGCACGGCTCCTCCTCGCGGTCGGTGTGCCGGACGCTAGGGAGTCCGCGCACCCGGCCCCAGGGTCGGCGGCCGCCGTGCGGAGGGACGGAGGTCCCGGGACCCCGGGTCCCTCGCCCCGGGCCGGGCGGCGGCCGCGCGGCGCATCGTCGGGGCGCCCGCCCGGGGCGTCCCCGGGCCCGACGTGAGGACCGCCGATGGACGCGACCCCCCAGCAGCCCGGCGCCGGCGCGCCCGCCGTCGGCCCCGTCGTCGTCGGGGTGGACGGCTCGGTCCCGGCCCGCGCCGCCCTGCACGCGGCCCTCCGTGCCGCCGCGGAGCGCGCCGCCGGACTCCTGGTGGTCAGCAGCTTCGCGTCCGACCTGTACTGGCTCGGCGGCGCGGGCGTCGTGGTGCCGCTGGTCGACGACGTCCGCGGCGCCACCCGGCGGCTGACCGAGGAGCTGGTGGCGTCGGTCCGCGAGGAGGTCCCGGAGGCGGACGGCGTCCCCGTCGACGTCGACGTCACACCCGAGTCACCCGCGGCCGCCCTGGTGAGCCGGTCGGCCGACGCGCAGCTCGTCGTCGTCGGCAACCGCGGGCGGGGAGCGGTGCGCAGCGCCCTGCTCGGCTCGGTCGCCCTGCACACGGTCACCCACGCCCGCTGCCCGGTGCTGGTGGTGCACCCGCGGACCGACGAGCCGGCCGCCCCGCCGCGGGTGGTCGCCGGCTTCGACGGCTCCGCCACGGCGCACGCGGCCCTCGCCGCGGCGGTCGAGGAGGCCGCGCGGACGGGTGCGGAGCTCCACGTGCTGGCCACCTACGTCCTCACCGACTACTGGGTGGACCTGTCCTCGGTCGTCGTGCCCTCGCGGGACGAGGTCCGCGGCGACCTGCGCCGGCGGGTGGACGAGGCCGTCGACGGCGTGCTCGGCGGCCGGCCCGCGGACGCGCCGGTGCCGCGGGTCGACGTGGACGTGGTCGAGGGCGCCGCCTCCGACGTGCTGGTCGACCGGGCGCGCGACGCCGCGCTGCTGGTGGTGGGCGGCCGCGGGCGCGGGGCGGTGCGCGGGCTGCTGGTCGGGTCGGTGGCGCTGCACTGCGCGGTGCACGCCGCCTGCCCGGTCCTGGTCGTCCACCCCGCCGGCCGGCGCACCGGGGTCACCGTCGACGCGGGCGAGCCGGCGCGGGCGTGACCGGGCGCCCCGGGGGGCGGGACTCACCGCCGCTCCCCGGGGGAGGGGCCGGACCCCGCCGCGGCCGGCGCGTCCGCGCGGCGGCGGCGCCACAGCGGCTCGAGAGCCGCGACCTCCTCGGCGGTGGCGGTCCGGAACGGCGGCGCCGGCGGAGCGGCGACCGGACGCCGGCCCTGACCCCGGGTGGCCCGCAGGCTCGCGGCGACCGAGACGCCGATGATCGTGGTGATGACCGCGAGGCTGACCGCGGTCGGCACGTGGAACAGGTCCACCTTGAGCAGCATCTTGACGCCGACCCACACGAGGACCAGGGCCAGCCCGGTCTTGAGGTACACGAACCGGTGGACCAGGTCGGCGAGCAGGAAGTACATCGCGCGCAGCCCCAGCAGCGCGAAGGCGTTGGCCGTGAAGACGAGGAACGGCTCGTCGGTGACGGCGAAGATGGCCGGGATCGAGTCGACGGCGAAGACGACGTCGGTCACCTCGACGAGCACGAGCACCGCCAGCAGCGGCGTGGCCAGCAGGACGCCGTCGCGGCGGACGAGGAACCGCTGCCCGTGGTAGGCGTCGGTCATCGGCACGTACCGGCGGAACCACCGCAGCGCCCGGGACCGCTCCGGGTCCAGGTGCTCGTCGCGCTGCCGGGCCATCCGCCAGCCGGTCCAGAGCAGGAACCCGGCGAACAGGTACAGCACCCAGTCGAAGCGCTCGACCAGCACCGAGCCGCCGGCGATGAACAGCCCGCGCAGGACGAGGGCGCCGAGGACGCCGAGGAACAGCACGCGGTGCTGGTACTCCCGCGGCACCGCGAAGTACGTGAACAGGACCGCCCAGACGAAGACGTTGTCCACCGCCAGCGACTTCTCGATCAGGTAGCCGGCGAAGTACTGCTGGCCGGGCTCGGCGCCGTGCGCCCACCAGACCCAGGCGCCGAAGGCGACGCCGACCGCCACCCAGGCCGCCGACCACAGCGCGGCCTCGCGGACGCCGATGACGTGCGCCCGGCGGTGGGCGAACAGGTCGACGGCGAGCATGCCGACGATGAGGCCGAGCACGGCCGGCCAGAGCCAGAAGGGGACGTCCACGGACAGCCTCCAGTCGGTGAGCACCAACCGGAGGTCTCTCCCGGCCCGTCTCGGGCCCGCTCCGCCGGACCCCTCCTCCGGGGCCGTCCTGACGGCGGCAGCGCCACGGGGATACTCCCCTCCGCGAGAACCAGTGAAGCAGGGTTCACCTGTCCCCGCCACCGGACCGAGGAGCAGCCCGTGACCGCGGACGCCCGGGCGGCGCGCCCGTCCTGGACCTTCCTCACCAACCACGGCCACGTGCTCCTCGCCGTGGCCGCCGACCCCGACGCGCGGGTCGTCGACGTGGCGGCCCGGGTGGGTGTCACCCCCCGGGCAGCCCTGGGGATCCTCCGCGACCTCGAGGAGGGCGGGTACCTGACGCGCCACCGGCACGGCCGGCGCACCCGCTACGAGATCCGGCCGCACCAGCACTTCCGGCACCCCGCCACGGCCGCGTACGAGGTGGACGCGCTGCTCGCCGTCTTCGCCCGGGACCAAGGTCCACCGCCGGGGGGACGTCCGGCGGCGGACCCGCCCCCGGGCTCCGGCGGAGGGTGACGGGGTGGTCGCCGGCCTCGACGGGTCGCCGGTCGTCCTCGGCTGCGTGCCCCGGGCCCGGTGCCCCGTCGTCGTGGCGCACCCGCGGCAGGTGCCGGCCGGGACGACGGTCTGAGGAGGCGCGGGTGCGGGCCTGGGTGGTCGGGACGCCGGCGCCGGTGGACGCGGGACCGCTGCGCCGGGTGGAGCGCGAGCCGCCCGTCCCCGGCCCGGGGCAGGTCCGGGTCGCCGTCCGCTGCTGCGGCGTGTGCCGCACCGACCTGCACCTGGCCGAGGGCGACCTGCCGCCGCGGCGGCCGGGCGTCGTCCCCGGGCACGAGGTCGTCGGCCGCGTCGACGCGCTCGGGCCCGGGACGGCCCGCTTCGCACCCGGCGACCGGGTCGGCGTCCCGTGGCTCGGCCGCACCGACGGCAGCTGCCGGTTCTGCCGCCGCGGCGACGAGAACCTGTGCACCGACCCGCGGTTCACCGGCTGGGACCTCGACGGCGGCTACGCCGAGGCCTGCCTGGTCGACGAGCGCTTCGCCCACCGGCTGCCCGAGGGCCTCGACGACGAGGCGGCCGCGCCGCTGCTGTGCGCCGGGATCATCGGCTGGCGGGCGCTGCGCTGCGCCGCGGTCCCGCCCGGCGGCCGGCTGGGGGTCTACGGCTTCGGCGGCAGCGCCCACCTGACGGCGCAGGTCGCGCTGGCGCAGGGGATGCGGGTGCACGTGCTGACCCGCGGCGCCGCCAACCGGGCGCTGGCGCGGGAGCTCGGGGTGGACTCCGTCGGCGGCCCGGCCGACCCGCCGCCGGAGCCGCTGGACGGCGCGGTGCTGTTCGCGCCGGCCGGGGAGCTGGTGCCGGTCGCGCTGCGCGCCCTGGACCGCGGCGGCACGCTCGCCGTCGCCGGCATCTGGCTGTCCGACGTGCCGCCGCTGTCCTACGCCGGCGAGCTGTTCCAGGAGCGCCGGCTGCGCAGCGTCACCGCCAACACCCGCCGCGACGCCGAGGAGTTCCTCGTCCTCGCCGCCCGGCTGGGGGTGCGCGCGACCACGACCGCCTACGCCCTCGACGACGCCCCGCGCGCGCTGGCCGACCTCGCGCACGGCCGCTTCGCCGGGGCCGCGGTGCTGCACGTCTGACGCGCCGCGGCCCCGGGGGTCAGGGCAGCCGGAAGCGGTCGGCCCACAGGGGCCCGACCTCGGCCCACTCGCGCTCCCAGGCCCGGTCGCGCGCCCGGCCGGTCCAGGCGCAGACCGAGGCGTGCGCGACCGCCGCCGTGGCCAGCCCGAGCAGCAGGGTCAGCACGCCGCTGGTCACGCTGACCACGGCGACGTCGGTGGCCTCGATCGGCGGGCCGGCGCGCCCGCCGCCCGGACCGGTCCACACCGGCACCGTGGCCCCGGCCGGGGTCCCCGGCGCGACCGGCACCGTGTCCTCGCGGGTGCCGCCGTCCGGGGCCTCCCACCGCGCCGGCGCGGTCGCCCGCAGCGACGTCGGGGAGCCGGGCAGCACCTCCGCGTCCTCGAGGACCACCGCGGGCACCTGCTGCCGCTGCGCGGCCTGGCGATCGGCCAGCGCGCCGGTGTCCGACGCCACCACGCTGCCCACCGCCAGCGCCACCGGCACCACCGCGACGGCCAGCAGGACGCTCGCGAGGCAGGAGACCAGCTCCACCCGGTCGGCCGTGCGGGCGCGCGGGGCGAGGCCGCGCCGCACCAGCGCGCGCAGGTACCCCGGCGGCGGGGCGGCGTCGGGGGGCACGGGTCACCTCGCCGGCGCGACGGCGGCCCGGCGCCGGCGGGCGTCGTCGGGTCGCGGCGGGGGAGGGGCCGGCACGACGAGCACGGGGCAGCGCGCGTGCCCCGCGACCGCCTCGACGAGGGCCGGGCCGGCCGGGGTGCGCGGCCGCCCGAGGACCAGCAGCCCGGCGTCCCGGGACAGGCGCACCAGCGCCGGGGCGGGGTCCCCCTCGCGGACGTCGACGGTCACCGGCACCGCCGGCCAGCCCTCGTGCAGCCGGGCGGCGTGCGTCTCGACGAGCCGGCGCTCGGCCTCGGCGACGGCCGCCGGGACCGCCGCCCCGCCGAGGGCGCCCCCGCCGGGCCACGCGTGCACCACGCGCAGCGGGCAGCCCCGCGTGCCGGCCTCGAGGGCCGCCGCGGCGAGCACCGCCGTCGTCCCGGCCGTGCCCTCCACGCCGGCCACGACCTCGCTGCCCCCGGTGGCGCCCGGGGGCACGGCGAGCACGGGGCAGGCCGCGGACGCGAGCAGGTCCCGGGCGACGGGGCCCAGCCCACCGGCCGCGGGACCCGTGCCGAGGACCAGCACCGCCGCCCCGGCGGACTCCTCGCGCAGCACCCCGGACGCGGGACCGGTGCGCACGACGGTCCGCACCGGGGTGGCGGGGGCGCGGGCGGTGAGGTCGCGGCGCAGCACGTCCAGCCGCGCGAGCGCGCGGTGCCACGGACCGTCGTGGGCGCGGCCGGGGTCGTGCGCGCCCTCCACCGCGGCCACCAGCAGCAGAGGGCGCAGCTCGCGGTGCGCCCGGTCGGCGGCGGCCGCCGCCACCGCCGGCGCGGAGCGGTCGGGACCGACCGCGGCCACGACCGGGGCCAGCCGGGAGGTCACACCCACGTCGTCCCCCCGTGGCCGTCGGGGACCGGGCGGCGGGGCGTCGGCGCCGGGACCGGGGCCCGGCCGGTGCGCAGCACCACCTGGGGGTGCGCGTCCCAGCTGAGCGCCGAGCGCAGCTGGGTGCGGGTCACCGGGACCTCGACGAGCCGGGGGAGCGGCTCGCCTCCCCAGCCGCGGGCGGTGAGCTCCAGCAGCACCCGCTCCAGGGCCTCGCCGCAGCGCAGCCACGCGCGCAGGTCGTCGCGGTGCGTCGCGAGCACCACGAGGGTCCGGTCGGTGTCCGGGGCGGGGCCGCGGCCGGCCTGCTGCGCGAGCCGGGCGACCAGGCGCAGGTGCTCCTCGCGGGTGACCGGGACGAGCACCGTCTCCTCCGCGGCGGCCGCGGCGACCAGGAGCCGGAGCACGTCCTCGGGGACGCGGTCGGCCTCGAGCCGCCGGGGGTCGGCGTGGCCCCGGCGCACGGCGGGGGAGAGGGCGGCCAGCACCGGGTCCGGCGGCCCGTCGACCGGGCGGAGGACGGCCACCACCCCCGGGTCGGTGGGGTCGGGCAGCCGGTCGACGCGGACGGCGGACCCGGCCGCGGCCAGCGCGACCCGGGCGTCGAACAGGGCCGCGCCCACGCTCCGCGCCCGGGCCCGGCCGACGGGGTCCGGGACCGCGAGCTGCCGGGGGAGGTCGGCGACCAGCTCCAGCCGGCCGGGGTGCAGCACGGCGCGCCAGGGCTGGGCGCCGTGCACGGCGGGGGCCCGCCCGGCGGCGTCCGCGGCCGCCTCCAGCGGAGGGCGCGGGACCCGGGGAGGCGGCAGGTCCGGGAGGGCGGCGCGGCGGGCCATGGTGCGGCTCCTCGGGACGGTCGTCCCCCCGAGCCTGGCCCGTGCGGGCGCCGCCGTCCGGGGCCCGCGGTCCCCGGGACCACCGACCAACGTCCCCGCGGCCGACCCGCCTTCGCCCGTGTCCCCGCGGCGGCCCGGGGGGCGAGGCTCCGGACGGCCGCCTGCGCCGGGGAGACGACCCCGGGCCGCCGCGGCGGTGCGGAGGAGGTGCGTCGTGAGCGAGCACGTGTCCCCGGGGGCGGGACCGCCGCCCCCCGCCTACCCGGTGCGGGTCGACGGGGTCCTGGACCCGCCGCTGTCCCGCGGGCTCTGGCTGGTCAAGTGGCTGCTGCTGGTACCGCACCTCGTGGTGCTGGTGTTCCTGTGGGCGGCGGTGGGCGTCGTCACCGTCGTCGCGTTCTTCGCGGTCCTGGTGACCGCGCGCTACCCGCGGCCGCTGTTCGACTTCACCGTGGGCGTGCTGCGCTGGACCTGGCGGGTCCAGCACTACGGCTACTCCGCGCTGGGCACCGACCGGTACCCGCCGTTCACCCTGGCCGACGTGCCCGGGCACCCGGCCCGGCTGGACGTCGTGTACCCGGAGCGGATGTCCCGCGGCCTGGTGCTGGTCAAGTGGCTGCTGGCGCTGCCGCACTACCTCGTGCTGGCGGTGTTCGTCGGCGGCGGGCTCTGGTTCGGCACGGGCGACTGGGACGGCGACGGCGTCTGGAGCGAGGGGTGGGCGGCCGGTGGCCTGGTCGCGCTGCTGGTCCTCGTGGCCGGCGTCGTCCTGCTCGTCACCGGCCGTTATCCCCAACCGCTGTACGACTTCGTCCTCGGCATGGACCGGTGGTCCCTGCGGGTGACGGGCTACGTCCTGCTGCTGACCGACGCCTATCCGCCCTTCCGGTTCGACATGGGCGGGACGGACCCCGCCGCGCGGGCGGCGCCGGCCGCGGCGGCGCCGGTCCCCGCCGGGCAGGCGCCTCCCGGGGGCGCGACGGCGGTCCCCGTCGCCGCGCCGGCGACCAGCCGCTGGTCGGCCGGGCCGGTCGTGGCCGTGGTCGCCGGCGCGCTGCTCGTCACCGCCGCGACCGGCCTGCTCGCCGCCGGGGGCAGCCTGCTGTGGGCCGACACCACGCAGCGCGACGGCGGCTTCGTGACCTCGGAGCCGGCGGCCGTCGACACCGCCGGCCACGCCGCCGTCAGCCAGGGGCTCCTGCTGCAGGGCGACGGGACCGACTGGGTGGTCGACGAGCTGCTGGGCACCGCGCGGGTGCAGGCCACCGCCACCGGACCCGACGACGAGCTGTTCCTGGGCCTGGCCCGCACCGCCGACGTCGACCGGTACCTGGGCGGCGTCGCCCGCGCGGAGGTCGAGCCGGCCGAGTCGGGCTGGTGGTCCGGGGACGAGTGGGCGTGGGCCGTCGACGCGGAGGCGGGCGGGTCGCCGCCGGTCCCGCCGGAGGAGGCGGGCATCTGGGCCGCCTCGGCCGTCGGCACGGGGTCGGTGACGCTGGACTGGCGGCCGGACGAGGGCGACTGGACCGTCGTGCTCATGCGGACCGACGGCGGCGCCGGCATCGAGGCCGACGTCCGGGTCGGCGCCACCCTGCCCGGGCTGACCTGGGTCTCCGTGTCGCTGCTGGCGGTGGGCGCGCTGCTGCTCGGCGGCGGCGTGCTGCTCGTCGCGCTCGGGGCGCACCGGGCCCGGCCGCTGCCGCCGTCCGGCCCGGTGCCGGCCGCGGGGCCGCCGGTCCTGCCCCGCCCGCGCGGTGCCGAGCCGGAGCCGACGCCGACCCGCACCCGGCAGGACTGAGTGCGCACGGCGACGCCCCCGCCGGGCTGCCGGCGGGGGCGTCGTCCCGGAGCCGGCGGTGGGGGGCGCCGGAGGTCGCCGGGAGGGCCGCTCGGCGGCGGCGCCCCCACAGGAACCCGGCCGCGGGACCCACCCGGTCGACGGCGGTGACCGCCGCCCGCACCGCCCGGCGGCCGTCGACCCGGTCGGGGCGGCGGCGCGCGAGGTCGGCCCACGCGGCGACGGCCAGGGACACCTGCACCGAGGCGAGGCCGTGGAGCACGCCCCGCTCCCGAGGGGTCGGCCCGGTCCGGCCCCGCGCCCGCTCCCGGCTCGTGGACGTCGTGGCGGCCTCCTCGCCGGGCGCGTCCCGGCCGGCACGGCACCCGCGGGGTCCCGTGCCGGCCGGTCGCCCGCCCGGTGGCCGGGCGGGCGCCTCACACCCCCGTCGTCCGGCGGCCGACGGCGGCCCGCACCGGGCCGAGGGCGATGGCCAGGCCGACGGCGGCGCTGACCGCGTGCAGCCAGTTGTCGGCGGCGTTGATCGCCAGGAAGTCCCAGGTCTCCCCGATGGCGATCAGCCCGTACACCAGGGCGGCGCCGTAGCCGACGGCGAGCAGCCACCCGTAGGTGCGCGCGAGGGGCAGGGAGCGGGCCAGGGCCAGGCCCGCGACCCCGATGGCCAGGTGGACCAGGTTGTGCAGCGGGTTGACCTCGAAGCCGAGCAGCTCGTCGCCGGTGTGGGCGGCGAAGTCCTCGAAGCCGGTCACGAACCAGCCGGCGACGCCGGCGATCGTGTAGACGGCACCGACGACCAGGGCGGCGACCTGCGGCCACGTCCAGGCCCCGGCTGTGCCGGCGGTGCGGTCTCGTGCGGACATGGGGTGCCTCCTCGGGACGTCCGCGGTGAGGTCCCCAGTGCGCCGCCGTCCGCGGGCGGGGCGGAAGGGGAGCAGGTCACCGGGAGCGGGGACCTCGGTCGCCGCGCGGGCGGTGCCGGAGGTCCCCGGGCACGCGGGGCGCCGGGGACGCGCCGGGTCCCGGGCGCCGACGCGCCGGTCCTCCAGCGCGACGCGCCGGTTCCGGTGCGACGCCGTGCGGCGACCCGGTGACATCCGGGGGCTCCGTGCACCAGCCTGAGCGAGCGGACCCGGGGGACATCCTGAGCACGCGGATGGGCGGGTGACAGTCAGTGGCAGACCTGACGATCGAACGGGCGTCCGGGGGCCTCGACGACGGCTCCGCGCCCCCTCCTCCGGCCCAGCAGCGGCCGTCCGGTCCGCCCCCGGTCCCCTCCGGCGGGGTCGCGCTCGCCCGCCTGCTCGCCCTCGCCCGGCTCACCTCGCCGCAGGCCCTCGAGCTGTCCACCGGCGTGCTGGAACAGGCGGCGCAGCTGCCGGTGCCGGACACCGGGGCCGGCAGCCGCGCGCTCCTCGACCGGCTCGCGGTCGGGACCGACGGGCAGGTGGCCCTCCACCCCTCCGCGGCACCGGCCGGTCCGGCCGTCGCCGCGGTCCTCGCCGACGTCGCGGCCACCGCCCGGTCCCGTCCCGGCGCGGCGGAGGCCGAGGACCCGCTGCTGGACGCGGTCGACGCGGCGGTGGCGGCCCTGCCGGACGCCGGCGTCCCCGCCGTCGCGGGGCGGGTCGCCGAGGCCGCCGCCGCGATCGACCGCGGCGCCGTCCTCGCCGAGCTCGGCGCGCTGGTGCGGTCCATCGCGGCGGGCGGGCCGGTGGGCGCGGCCGCGTCGGCCGCCGTCCGCGGCACCGTGTCGCGCCCGGTCCGGCGCGAGGGGTCCCGCAGGGCGCGGCGGGTCGGGGCGTGGCTGCTCTCGGTCGTCGTGCTCACCGCGGCGGTCACGGCGGAGGTCGTCCTGCTGCGGGACGAGATCGCCGCCGACGTCGAGGTGCTCCTCGACGCCGGGCGCAGCGGCGTCGAGCCGACCGCGGAGCCCGAGCCCGACGGCGTGCCGATCCCCGCGCCGGCCCCGGCCGCGGCCGGCAGCGTGACCGCGGTCGACCTGCGCGGCCTCGACGCGTGCGAGCCGGGGCAGCCCTGCACCGTGCGGGTGCAGGTGCGGCTGGTCCCCGGGACCGCGGAGCAGCGGGTGACCTGGTCCTACCTGCTCGTCGACCGCTGCACCGGCGACAGCTCCACCGCGCCGGGCGGCACGGTCGCCGTCCCGCCGGGAGGGGAGCGGGCCGAGGCCCTCGGCGTCGTCGCGCTGCCGCCCCTGCCGGCCGTCGCGGTCCTGGCCGTCACCGACGCGCCCGCGACCGCGGCCTCCGCGCCGCTGTCCGTGGGCTCCTGCCCACCCGAGCTCCGCACCCGCTGACCCGACGGGAGTGCCCGCATGCGCTACACGGTGCCCGCCGGCCCGCCGGACGACGCCGCGAGCAGTCCCCGGGCGACCCGGCGGTGGAGCCGGCGCCAGCGCCGCGTGCTGTGGGCCGTCCCGGAGGGCTCCCCGCTGGAGCCGGGCGGGCTGCCGGCCGGCGACGGCGGGCGGGGCCGGACCCGGGAGGAGCGCCGGGAACGCCGCAGCGCGCTGTTCGACCTCCTGGCCGTGGTCGCCGCCCTCGCGCTGGTCGGGCTGGGGCTGGCCAACCTGTACCTGATCGGCGCGCACGAGCTCGCGCTGCGCCAGGGCCTGATCGCCGCCGGGGGTGTGCTCGCCCTCGCGGTGTTCTGGCGGGTCCGCGTCCGGTACCTCGGCGTGCTGGGCTGGGTGTCCTACGCCGCGGCCGTCGTCTTCCTCGTCGGCGTCCTCACGGTCGGGGTGACGGTCAAGGGCGCCACCCGCTGGTTCGTCCTCGGCGCGGTCACCTTCCAGCCCTCCGAGCTGGCCAAGCTCGGGCTGCTGCTGGTCCTCGCCGCGGTCCTCGGCTCCGGACGGTCGGCCTGGCGGCGCTTCGGCCCGGCCGTGCTGCTGGCCGCCGTGCCCATCGGGCTGACGCTGATGCAGCCCGACCTCAGCACGACGGCGCTGCTCACCGTCCTCACCGCGTCGATGCTCGTCCTCGGCCGGGTGCCGGCGCGCTTCCTGCTGCCGCTGGGCGCCGCGGCCGTCGTCTCCGCGCCGCTGATGATCAGCCTGATGCAGCCCTACCAGCTGCAGCGCCTGGGCACCTTCCTGGTCGGCGCCCACGAGTCGCCCACCGGCTCGGGCTGGGCGCTGCGGCAGGCGCACATCGCGGTGGCCTCCGGCGGGCTGACCGGGCGGGCCGGCGACCCGCTCCGCGAGCTGCGCGCCCAGTACCTGCCCGAGGGGCAGACCGACCTCGCGCCGGCCAGCCTGGTCGGCCAGTGGGGCCTGCTCGCGGGCGCCGGGGTCGTGGTCGCCGTCGTCGTCCTCGTGTGGCGGCTAGCGCTGGCCGCCCGCCGGGCGCGCACGCCGCAGGCCGCGCTGGTCGGCGGCGGGCTGGCGATCCTCATGGGCGTCGAGACCGTCGTCTCGGTGGGCGCGAACCTCGGGCTGCTGCCCCTGGCCGGCGTCCCGTTCCCGCTGCTCAGCTACGGCGGGACGGCGCTGGTCGTGCACCTGGCCGCGATCGGCGTCGTGCTGGGCGTCCGCCGGGACAGCGCCCGCCGGCGGCTGTGGGCGGCGCCGGGCCGGCGCAACCCGCGCCCGCGGCTGCTCCGGCTGGCCGCGGCCGCCCTCTCGGCGCTGCTCGTCGCCTTCGGGCTCTACGGCTGGCGGATGCAGGTCACCCGGGGCGAGGAGCTCACGCTCGCCGGCGAGGAGCAGATGACCCGCTGCATCCGGCTGCCCGCCCCCCGCGGCGCCATCACCGACCGGCACGACGCGCCCCTGGCCGTCGACGCCGCGGCCGCCGGCACCGGCGTCGACCGGGTGCTCGCGGTGCCCGCCCTCGTGCGCGACGACGCCGCGGCCGTCGAGCGGCTCGCCGTCCTGACCGCCCGCCCGCCCGCCGAGCTGCAGGCGCAGCTGGACGCGGCGGAGGCCACCACGCTGTCGCTGCCGGTGGCCGAGGTGCCCCGGGCCGTCGGCGACACGATCGCCGCCGCCGGGATCACCGGCGTGGTCGTCGTCCCGGAGCCCCGCCGGTGGTACCCGGAGGGCGCGCTGCTCGGCCCGGTCCTCGGCTTCGTCGGCGTGGCCACGCCCGAGGCGGAGGAGCGCTGGCCCGGCCTGCCCAACGGCGAGGTCGTCGGCCGGGCCGGCCTGGAGCTGGAGTACGACGCGGTGCTGCGCGGCACCAACGGGCGGCAGTGCGTGTACGTGGACCCGGCGGGCGTGCCCGTCGCGCTCGCCGGCCGCGTCGAGCCCGTGCCCGGTGCCGACCTGCGGCTGGCGATCGACCTGGGCCTGCAGCGGCAGCTCGACGCCGGCCTGGCCGCCGCCCTGCGCGCCCAGCCCCGGCCGCAGGGCAAGATCGGCGCCGCCGTCGCCATGGACCCCCGCACCGGGCACGTGCTGGCGATCGCCAGCGCCCCGTCGTTCGACAACAACCTCTACGGCCCGCCGGCCGACTCCGCCGCGCTGGAGGCGCTCGCGTCGGCGCCGGGGTCACCGACGCTCGAGCACGTCACGCAGGCGGTCGCGCCGCCCGGGTCGACGTTCAAGCTCGTCGTCGCCGCGGCCAACCAGGCCCACCGGGTGTGGGACCCCGACCAGGTGGTCCCGACCGGGGGCAGCTACACCTACGGCGGGCACACCTTCGGCAACTGGCGGCCGATGGGGCCGATGGACCTGCGTGAGTCGATCGCCATCTCCAACGACGTCTACTTCTACAAGCTCGCCGTCGCGCTCGGCCCCGAGGCGATGATCGACACCGCGCAGTCGCTCGGCGTCGGCCGGCGCACCGGCATCGACCTGCCCGGCGAGTCCGCCGGGTACCTCGGCACGCCGGAGTCCGTGGAGGCCGACGGCGGCACCTGGTACGGCGGGTCCACCGTCATCCTCGGCATCGGCCAGGGCGAGATCACGGTGACGCCGCTGCAGAACGCCCGGTGGACCGCCGCGCTCAGCACCGGGTCCCTGGTCACACCGCGGCTGGGCATGTCGATCGGGACGCAGGGGTCGCACACCGCCGTCCCCACGCCGGCCCCGACACCGCTGCCGTACGCCGCCGAGCTGGGCCCGGTCCGCGAGGGCATGCGCGACGCCGTCACCAGCGGCACCGCGATCCGGCTGGCGGACCTGCCGGCCCCGGTCGGCGGCAAGACCGGCACGGCCCAGGACGGCGGGCTGCGCGACGACGAGTACGACAACTGGCTGACCGTCGCCGCCCCGATGGACGCCCCGGAGATCGTCGTGACGGCGATGGTGCAGGGGCCGGGGACGGGCGCCAACAACGCCAAGGACGTCGTGTCCGCGGGCCTGCGCCACTACCTGGACCACCGGGCCGACGTCCTCGCGACCGAGCCGGTGCAGGCCCCGTGACCGGCCGCGCCTGAGGGTCAGCGGCGGCCGTAGGCCGACAGCAGCGCCCGGTTGCGCAGCGCCCGGGCGGCGCCGTCGGCGACGCAGGTCAGCGGCTCCTCGGCCGGCTTGACCGGCAGGCCGAGCACCCGCTCGAGCTCCTGCGGGAGGCCGGGGATGAGGGAGGACCCGCCGAAGACGAGCACGCCCTCGCCCATGACGTCGGCGATGGCCTGCGGCGGGAGGTCGTCCAGGCAGGGCGCCAGGGTCCGCACGATGTCGTCGACGATCGGGCGCAGCGCCTCGCCGACCTCCGCCGCCGGGACGGTGGCCAGCCGCGGCCGGCCGGTGACGCCGTCCCGGCCCTGGACGACGAGCGGCTCGTCCCCGGCCGAGCAGAGCCGGACCTTGAGCGCCTCCGCCTCGAGGTCGCCGACCAGCAGCTGGTGCTGCTCGCGCAGGAACCGGGCGACGGCCAGCGTCATCTCCTCCCCGCCGGTCTTGCTGGTCCGGGAGGCGAGCACGCCGCCGTAGCAGAACGCGACGGCCTCGGCCCGCCCGCCGCCGACGTCGACGACCATGTGCACCCGCCGCTCCAGCGGGTCGAGGCCGCAGCCGACGGCGCCGGCGACCGCCTCGTCCAGCGCGGTCACCGGCCGGATGCCCGCCTCCTCGGCGGCCTCCAGCAGCGCGCGGTGCTCCAGGGAGCTGGACCCGACGGGCACGGTGACCACCGCGCGGACGGGCATCCGCCACAGCCGCTGGCCCGCCGCCCGCAGCACCGCGCGCAGGTAGGTCCGGGTGGTCTCGAGGTCGGTGACCACGCCGTCGTCGAGGGGGCGGACCGCGGCGTACCGGGACGGCGCGCGGCCGAGCAGGTCGGCGGCCTCCCGGCCGACGGCCAGCACCCGGTCCCGGCGGCCGCTGCCGCGGCGCACGAGCATGACGGTGGGTTCGTCGTAGAGGATCCCGCGGCGCACGTCGCTCACGACGGTGGTGGCGGTGCCGAGATCGATCCCGAGCTCCACGCGGTGCCTCCTGACCCCCGGGGTGCCCGGCCAGTCTGGCGGCGGGCCCGGGTCCGGTCCAGATGCCCCGGCGCGTCCCGACGGAGGTCCTGCCGACCGGAGGGCCTGCCGACCGGAGGTCCCGCCGACCGCGGACCTCCGGCCCGTGCCGGAGGTCCCGGTCCCCTCTACCCTGCCTGCGTGCCGGGGACTGGGGAGCCCGACGGGACCGCCGGGCGTGAGGCGCCGGCCGCCCCGCCGCCCCCTGCCGCGCCCCCTGTGACGCCCCCGGCGACGCCCCCCGCGACGCCCCCCGTCGCGGCCGACGGCGCGGCACCCGGCCGGTGGGGTGTCGAGCCGCCCTGGCTGCGCCGGGTCCTGCTCCTGGTGCTGCTCGCCGCCGCCGCCTACCAGGTGGCGGCCTGGTCGTTCACCCACCTCCGGAGCTTCCTCGGCCTGGTGTTCCTCGCCTGGATGTTCTCGATCAGCATCGAGCCGGCCGTGCACGCCCTCACCCGCCGGGGGCTGCGCCGCGGGGCCGCCACCGGCCTGGTGATGCTCGTCGTCGTGCTCCTCGGGATCGGCATGGTGGCCGCGTTCGGCACCCTGCTGGTCGACCAGCTCGCCGGGCTGGTCACCTCGCTGCCGGACGTCGTCCGCAGCCTGGTGGAGGCGGTCAACCGGAGCTTCGGCACGCAGCTGCAGGCGGCCGACGTCGTCGACTCCCTCCGGCTCACGCCCGAGCGGGTCCAGCAGGTCGTCGAGGACCTCACGCCGGGCGTCGTCGGCTTCGTGACGACGGTGATCGGCGCGATCTTCCAGACGCTGACGTTCCTGCTGTTCGCCTTCTACATGTCCGCGCAGGCACCCGCCCTGCGGGACACCGTCTCGCGTCGCTTCCCGCCCCGCCAGCAGCGGGTCATCGCCACCGTGTGGGAGATCGCGGTGGAGAAGACCGGCGGCTTCGTGTTCTCCCGGTTCCTGCTGGCCCTGCTCAGCGCGTTCGTCACCGCGGTCTTCCTGGCGGTCCTGGGGGTGCCGTTCTGGCTGCCGCTCGCGCTGTGGACCGGCCTGGTGTCGCAGTTCATCCCCACCGTGGGGACCTACCTCGCGATCGGCCTGCCGGCGGTCGTGGCCCTGGCCGGCCAGCCGTCGGACGCCCTGTGGGTCGTCCTGTTCGGCGTGGCCTACCAGCAGGTGGAGAACTACCTCATCGGGCCGCGGATCACCGCGCGCACGGTGCACGTGCACCCGGCGGTCGCGCTCGGCTCGGTCATCGTCGGGGTGAGCCTGCTCGGGCCGATGGGTGCGCTGGTCGCCATCCCGGTCGTGGCCGCCGTCGAGTCGGTGGTGGAGACCTACGGGCGGCGCTACGAGCTGGTCGTGGACGAGGTCCCGGTGGTGCACCGCCCGAGGGGGCAGTGGTGGCGGGTGCGGAGGGAACCGCGCTGACCGCGGGCGGTCAGGCGGGCACGACGTCGTCGAGCCAGTCGAGGACCCGCTCGTTGCGGAGGCCGGCCGCGGCCGGCTCGCAGTGCCCGTCGGCGCCCTCCTCGGCGGTGAAGGGCAGCAGCGTCACCGGGCAGGTCAGCGCCTCGGCCAGGCGGGCGGACTGGCCGGGCCAGAACTGCTCGTGCTCGGGGTCGGTGACCAGCACCGGGCAGCGGACGGCCGCGATCTGCTCCGGGGTGAGCCGGTACGCCCGGGCGGCGGTGAACAGGTCGAACGGCGAGCTCACCCCGTAGGGCCGCATCCGCCACTGCAGCATCGTGCGGGTGGCGGGGGACAGGCGCAGCGCCCAGCCCATCTCGCGGTCGAACGCCTCCCGGTCGCCGGCGTCGAGCAGCCGCACCAGGTGCGCGGGCAGCTGGGCGAGCATGGTGCTGGAGACGTCGACGACGCCCGGGTCGGCGACGCCGGCCGCGACCCGGTGCTCGGAGGCCAGCGCCCGCGGCACCCAGTACCCGCCCTGGCTGACCCCCATGACGGCGATCCGGGCGGGGTCGACGTCGGCCCGCGCGACGAGCGCGTCGACGACGGGGGTGAGGACGTGCTCCCAGTCGGGCCGGAACGGCAGCCCCTGCCGCACCAGGGCGGCGTTCTGGCCAGGGCCGTCGTAGGTCACCGCGGTCCAGCCGCGGGCCAGCGCGTCGGCGATCGCGCGGGTCCAGGCGCTGACCGCCGAGCCGTCGCTGCCGTTGGTGTGCACCAGGGTGCGGCGCGGCTCCCCGGGCGGGCCCGGGCGGAAGAGGTAGCCGGGCAGGGTGGTGCCCTCGTAGGGGATCTCCAGCCGCTCGACGGCGACGTCGCCGACGGCGGCGGTGAGGTCGGCGAACCGGTCCCAGGCGTCGCGGTGGCGCTCCCACAGGGGCACGAACTCCCCGGTGGCGTCGCCCCGGTCCGACGCCGTCGACCAGTAGGCCGCGGCCCGCAGCCAGCGCGCGGCCGCGCTGCGCAGGTGACCGGTCGCCTCGGCGTCGCGGGCCAGCCCGGCCAGCCGCTCCGCGGTGGCGCTCCACTGCGCCACCCAGGCGCGGGCGTCGCCGTCCGGGACGCGGGCGACGGTGGCCAGCACCTCCCCGACGTCGGCGGCCCGGGCCCAGGTCCCGCCCAGGACGTCCTCGACGGCGAACTGGACGTCGGCGTGCTTGGAGAAGGAGTACACGTCCCACCGTGCCGGTCCCCGCTCCAACGGTGCTCCAAGCCGCCCGGGGACGTCACCCCGTGGCGACGCGGGGTGCGGGTGGGCCGGCCAGCGTCGGGTCCGCCGCGAGGATCCGGCGGTGCAGGCCGCGCAGCTCCGCGCCGGGCTCCAGGCCCAGCTCGTCGAGGAGCATCGCGCGGACCTGCCGGTAGCTGCGCAGCGCCTCCTCGGCGCGGCCGAGGCGGTGCTGGGCGAGCATGCGCAGCGCCCACAGGCGCTCCCGCAGCGGCGTCTGGGCCAGGGACGACCCGAGCTCCAGCAGCGCCCGCTGCGGGGCACCGGCGGCGATCAGCGCCTCGGCCAGCACCTCGCGCACCTGGTCGCGGAGCTCCTCGACGCGGGCGACGTCGGGGGCGGCCCACGGCCGGTCGGCCACGGTGGGCCAGGGCCGCCCGCGCCAGAGCCCGAGGGCCTGCGCGGCGGCCGCGGCGGCCTCGTGCAGCTCCGCGGCCGGCAGCAGGGCCGCCACCGACGCGGCCAGGCGCGCGAACCGGCGCGAGTCGACGGACCCCGGGTCGGCGACCAGCCGGTAGCCGCCCGGCTCGCGCACCAGCACCGCCGACGGCGCCCCGGGCGGGCGGCCGGGCTCGAGCGCCCGGCGCAGCCGCCAGACGTGGGAGTCGAGGGTCGACGACGACCGCCCCGGGGAGCGCTCACCCCACATCGCGTCGCCCAGCGCGTCGGCGGGGACCGGCCGTCCGGCGTGCACCAGCAGGAGCGACAGCGCCGCGTGCAGCCGCGCGCCGCCCAGCGCGACCGGTGTCCCCCCGCGCAGCACCTCGAGCGGGCCCAGGTCGTGGAAGGACAGCTGAGGGGAGGTGGTGCCGGGCACGGTCGGCCTCCTCGCGTGCGGCCCCCGTGCCGTCGTCGGCCGCGGGCGGGCGACCCCGCCGCGGCAGCGCACGGCTCCCGAGCGGAACGCCCCCGCGCCGGTGCCCTGCGTACCGCATCGGCGCCCGCGCTGGTAGGGCTCGCGGGACGGGCGGTCAGCCGGTCGCGGGGGTGCCCGGGGCCGCCGCGGCCGGCGTGGACCGCGGCACGGCGGTGAACAGGTCGACCAGGCCGTCCCAGCGGTTGCGCCGGCCCGGCGGGAACCGCCGCAGCGCGCGCCGCGCGCGGGAGCCGTCCGGCGGGTAGCGGCGCCGGGCCCACGGGGAGGTGGGCCGGGCCAGCCGCACCGCGCCGACGAGCGCGACCAGCGGCACGAACACCCCCACCACGCCGAGCACGACGCGGCCCTTGAGGACGGCGACCAGCGCGAACACCAGGTTGACCGCGACGGTCAGGGCGATCGCGACCTCGCTGTCGGCGTCGTCGGCGTCGAACGGGTTGGCGCCGGCCAGGAGCAGCACGCCGACCACCAGCGCGATGAGCACCGCGTCCACCGAGCTGCGGCCCTCCCGGGACCAGTACACGTCCTCCAGGTGCAGCCACAGGGCGAACTCGTCGAGGGTCAGGGCCGCGCCGGCGCCGAAGAGCACGGCGACCAGCACGGCGCCGGCCCCCTCGGGGCGGTAGGTGAACTCGACGGTGCCGGTGCCCAGCAGCAGGAAGATCCCGTAGACCTCGTGGTGCAGGTGCACCCCGCCGACGCTGGCGTCCCGGAACGGCCCCCGGCCGAGGCGGATGGCGTGCGTGACGAAGCGGGTGACGAGGAACGTCACCAGGAAGCCCAGCACCAGCCAGGTGACGAGCTCGCGCCGGCCGCTGACCACCGGCAGGATCTCCAGTTCCAGCTCCACGGCACCTCCCGCGGGCGTGGGTGCGACGGTCCGCGATCCTGCCCCGCCCGGGAGCGCCGTGGGGCCCCCGCGGCAGCGGCCGGCGGATCACCGGGCCGCGGCCCCGGGGACGGGTGTGCGGGCGGCGGCGACGCGGAGCGCGTCGCCCAGGTGGGCCGCCAGGGCCGCGGGGTCCGCGGGGACGCTCGTGAAGCCGACGTAGCCGTCGGGCCGGACGAGGACCAGCCCGTCGTCGCCGGTCCCGTACGTGCGGCCGACGACGTCGTGCGGGTCGACGACGGCACCGGCGACGGCGTCGGCGGTGTCGCGGACGACGGGCACCACGGTGCCGAGGTCGCCCAGCGTGCCGCGGAGGGCGGCGAGCACGCCGGCGTCGCCGGTGCGGACCAGCAGCAGGTGCCCGGGGCGCCGCAGCAGGTCGCCGATCCGGACCGGGCTCCCGTCCGCGTCCAGGAGGCCGGCCGGGTCCGGCGCGTGCCGGCCGGGGCGGGCGGCGCGGGCCACCGCCCGGCCGGCGGAGCCCACGACCGGGCTGCCGGGGTAGGCGACCGTCAGCTCCGCCAGCCGGGCCGCCGCGGCACTCCTCAGCCGCGGCACGCGCCCCGCGGCGGACAGCACGGCGTTGCGCCCCGCCGCCGGGGCGCCGGTCAGGGTGCCCGCGGCGGTCAGCGCGGTCGTCTCCCGGATCACCGCCGCCCCGACGGGCCGGCGCTCGGCGTCGTAGGAGTCCAGCAGGGCGGCGCCGGCGCGGCCCCGCGCCACGAGGGCAAGCCGCCAGGCGAGCCCGGCGGCGTCCTGCATGCCGGTGTTCATGCCCTGCCCGCCGGCCGGGCTGTGGACGTGCGCCGCGTCGCCGGCGAGCAGGACGCGGCCGTGGCGGTAGCGGGGCACCTGCCCGTGGTGGACCTCGAAGAAGGTGAGCCAGCGGGCCCGGTGCACCGCGACCCGGCCCTCCATCCGCCGGTCGGCCAGCGCCTGCACGAGCTCGAGGGTGGGGGAGACCCCCTCGGCGGGCGGGGCGACGAGGAACATCAGCCGCACGCGCTCCCCGGGCAGCGGGAACAGGCCCGAGATGCCCTCCGGGGAGGCGAACAGCCGCACGGTGTCCGGCGGGAGGTCGGTGTCGGCGTCGACGTCGGCGAAGACGAAGTGCCGGCCGGTGAAGGTGCCCGCGAGGGCCGTGCCGACCGCCTTGCGGGTCGGGCTGTGCGCGCCGTCGGCGGCCACGACCCACCCGACGCGGACCCGCTCCTCCGACGTCGCGCCGCGCAGCGTGACGTCGACCCCGTCGGCGTCCTGGGTGAGGCCGGCCATCCCGACCCCGCGCTCGACCGTCACCCCCAGTTCCGCGGCCCGGGCGGCGAGCGCGGCCTCGGTGTCGGACTGCGGCACGTCCAGCGCCCACGGGTGGCGGGTGGGCAGGCCGCCGAGCGGGAGGTGCACGAGCGGGCGGCCCCCGGCGCGGATCTCCACCGCGCCGATGCGGCGCGCGGCCGCGTCGATCCGGTCCAGCGCGCCGAGCGCGGCCAGCATCTCCTGGCTGCGCGGGTGCAGCAGCACGGCGCGCGACTGGTCGGTCGGCTGCTCGAGCGGGTCGACGATGCGCGGCCGCAGGCCCTGGCGGGCCAGCTCGCAGGCCGCGACGAGACCGACGGGGCCGGCCCCGACGACGAGCACGTCCTCCATGGCGCCTCCCGCCCGGGTGGTCCCCGGGACCGCCGCCCGGGGGGCGGCCAGGGTCCCGGGCCGCGCTCCAAGGAGGCTCCAACGCGGGAGCCGCGGGTCAGCCGGTGGCGGGCAGGTGCACGAGGTCGAGGACGGCGCGGGCGGCGCTGCCGGGCGGCGCGACGAGGGTCAGCGCGTGGCCGTGCCCGGCGAGCTGGTCGCGCACCCGGTGCAGCACCTGCACGCCGGCGCTGGCGAGCAGCGTCACCTCGCTGAGGTCGACCGTCAGCGGCAGCACCCCGCCGCGGGAGGCCGCGGCCAGCTGCCGGGCCAGCGCCTCGACCGAGGTGACGTCCACCGGCCCGGACACCCGCAGCCGCACGTCGCGGGAGGCCGGCCCGCCGTCCCCACCGCCCGGCGCCTCGCCGACCAGGACGCCGTCGCCCGGGACCCCGTCGCCGGAGGCGACGTCGACGGCGAACGGCGGGCGGGCGGCGGGCGCGGCGTCGCGGCCGACGCCGGAGCCGAGCATCGCCGGCCGGTGCAGCCGGTGCCGCAGCGTGACCACCGTGCCGGCGCCGGCCGGGCCCGCGCCGCGCAGCACGTGCAGGGAGTCGGTGAGCTGCTGGGCCATGAGCAGCCCCCGGCCGCGGTGGGTGGCCCCGGGGTCCGGGTCGCGCCAGCTGCCCTCGTCGGTGACGCGGCACTCCAGCACGCCGTCGGGCAGCAGGGCGGCGTCCACCCGCACCGGCCCGGGCAGCCCCGGCGGGTAGGCGTGGTCGACGGCGTTGGCGATGGCCTCCCACACCGCCAGCTCCACGGCGTCGCGGTCGTCGTCGGCCGGGTCGAGCTCGTCCAGCCAGGTGTCGACCGTGCGCCGCAGCCCGCGGATGCCGCCGCGGTCGGTGGTCGTCTCGGCGTGCAGCGGGGGCACCGGCTCCGGCAGGCGGTGGGCGGCGAGGGTGGTGACGTCGTCGTCGTAGCCGGTGCGGGTGAGCAGCTCGACGGTCAGCTGGCAGACCCGCTCGGCCGGGCCGGCGCCGGCGCCGAGGGGCGCCTGCCCGGTCGCGGCGTCGGCGGCGACCTTGGCCAGCTCCGCCATGCCGTCGGCGATGCTGCGGTGCGGCCGCTCGACCAGCCCGTCGCTGTAGAGGAGCACCAGCTCGCCGGGCGCCAGCGTGTCGCGCGACAGCGCCGGTGCGGTGCCGGGGACGCCGGTGCCCAGCGGCTCGCCGCCCAGGTCGGCGAGGAACCGGGTGGACCCGTCGGGGGCGACGACCACCGGCGGGGGCTGCCCGCAGCAGGCGTAGGCGAGGTCGCCGGTGTCCGGGTCGAGCACGACCAGGCCGACGGTGGTGGCGCGCAGCCGCGGGCTGCGCGCGGCGAACGCGTCCGCGCGGGCCAGCGCCCGGGCCGGCCCGGCGCCGGTGACCAGCGCGTCGGAGAGCACCGCCCGCAGCTGGCCCATCGCCGCCGACGCGGCGACCCCGTGCCCGACGACGTCGCCCACGACGAGCGCGACGCCGCCGCTGGGCAGCGGGATCGCGTCGAACCAGTCCCCGCCGGCCACCTGGTCGCGGTCGGCGACCAGGTACCGGGCGGCGATCCGGGCGCCGGGCAGCACCGGCAGGTCGGTGGGCAGCAGCGCCTCCTGCAGCGCGGTGACGACGTCGCGGGCGTCACGCGCCCGCCGCTCGGCGTCGGCGGCCTGCTGCTGGGCGGCCTGCCGGGCCCGCACGGACTCGGTGACGTCGTAGGCGTAGGTGGCCACGCCGCTCACCCGCCCGTCGACGGCGCGCGTCGGCGCCAGGTGGAAGTCGAGCCAGACCTCCTGCAGCTCGCCGGTGCCGCCGAGGTCGACCTGCAGCCGCCACTCCCGCGCCACCCGGCTGCGGCCGGTGGCGTACACCTCGTCGAGCAGCTCGAAGACGTGCTGCCCCGCCAGCTCCGGCAGCGCCGACCGGATCGGCGCCCCGATGAGCTCCTCCCGGCCGAAGAACGACCGCATCGCCGCGTTCGTGGCCACCACGGTGTGCTCGGGTCCGGCGTACACGGCGAGGATCAGCGGCACCTGGTCGAACGCGGTGCGGACGACGCCGGCGTCCCCGACCGTCCGCGCCAGCCGCTCCTCGTCGTCCGGTCCGGGGCCGTCGGCGGGCGCCCTGCTGGTCGCGTCGGCGTCTGCTCCGCCGTGGTCGGTCACGCGCACACCCATCGGAGTTCCGACCCGGGGCGGTTGCACCACGGGGCCCCGCGCTTACCCGGGCGGCGGCCCGGTTCACGCATCGGCCGGGTCCGTTCCGCGCGGGACGGGACCGAGCGCTCCGGACGGGTCAGGGCGTGCGGTCGGCCTCGGCGGAGGCGACGGCCTCCTCGCGGGTGGGGAACGGCCCCCCGGTCCGGCCGTCGGAGCGGCAGGTCCACCGGTAGCCGCCGGGGGTCTCCTCGACCAGGTACCCGTCCGGGTCGGCGGGGCCGTGGCCCGGGAGCGGGCGCGGATCGGTCGGGCGCTGGTCGGTCGGGCGCTGGTCGGTCGGGCGCTGGTCGGTCGGGCGTCGATCGGTCACGTGAACACCAGGTTCCGGAAGCGGACCCCGGCGGACACGCTGCCGAGGTGGACGACGGGGACGGGGCGGGGCGAGGCGTCCGCGACGGTCACGGTCTCCCCGGCGGTGCCGGCGCGTACGACGAGGGCGGCGGGGGTGACGGTGATGCGGAGGGCGACGTAGGCGCCCATCCGCAGCGCCTCGCCGCCGGTCGAGGACGCCAGCCGGGTGGCGACGCCGTCGGCGACCCGGTGCACCTCCACGTCGCCGTCCGCGCGCAGGAGCACGCGGTAGCCGTCGACACCGGGGGACGACGGCGACGTCGGCAGGTGGGGGTGGTCGTCGGTGCTCAGCAGGACCGATCCGCAGGACGTGCGGCCGTCGGCGTGGCACTCGTCCATGCGGAGCTCGAGGTCCAGCGTGAACGCCGCGGCGTCCGGGGGCGCCAGGAAGCCCATGAGGGTGGAGGTGGCGGAGCCGGCGGAGCCCCACGAGGCGTCGTCGGGGTGGAAGCGGCCGCGGTCGGTGTCCGGCTGCATCCCCGGCAGCCAGACCTGCCGGGCGAACAGGTCCGACGGGCGACGGGCGGCGTCGCCCGCGAGGTACACGGGGTCGTCGGAGAAGATCGCGTCCACGCCGGCGGTGACCACGGTGTCCCGGTGGTGGCGGCGGTCGACGGTGTGACAGGCCACCTCGATCCCGGCCGCGTGCGCCCGCGCGCAGACCGCCGGGGTGACCTGGCCGGCCTCCGGGCCGATCCAGCCGATGCCCTCGGCCGCGGCCCGGGCGACGTCGGTGCTGCCGAGCCAGATGACCTGCCAGCCCCGCGAGCGCGCCAGCCGGCAGTCGGTCAGCGAGTAGGACTGCAGCAGGACCGCCCCCGGGCGGATGCCGCGGCGGTCGAGCGCCCGGGTCATCGGGTCCATGGCGTCCGTGCCCTTGGCCTCGGCGCACAGCAGGACGCGGTTCCCGAACTCGGTGAGCACCTCGTCGAACAGCGGGGGCCGCAGCCCGTCGGGCCAGCCGCCGCCGAGGATCGCCGAGGCGTCGATCTCCAGCTGCTTCCAGGACACCGACGTGTGGTCGGCGACGTTGCCGCTGGAGGTGGTCATGCGGTCCACGGTGCCGTCGTGCATGACGCCGAGGCCGCCGTCGGCGAGGGTGGACACGTCCTGCTCGATGACCGGCAGCCCCTGGCCCACGGCGACCCGGTAGGCCTCCATCGTGTGCTCGGGCGCCTGCAGGGCCCCGCCGCGGTGGGCGATGACGAACGGCCGGCTCAGGTCGGCGAAGTCCACGCGGAACCCTAGGACCCCGGGCGCGGTCGTCGGGCGGTCGACGAGCTCGACGGTCACCCGTCCCGGCCGGTCCCGCCCCCACCGCGTGCCTGGCGGGACTCGTGCAGGCGGAGCCTGGCCAGCATGTCGCCGAACAGCAGCCGGGTGTCGACGTCGGTGTAGACCCGCCGGGTCCCACCCGCCGCCTCGGTCCACGTGCTCGACTCGTCGTCGAGCGCGGTGACCAGCACCGGCGGGCTGTCGCCGAGGGGCCAGACGCCGCCGAGCCGGATCCAGTCGGGCAGCGGGAGCTCGAGGAAGCGGGTCCACAGCCACCGGCCGACCCGGCCGCTGCCGGCGAGGTCGCGCTCGAGCTCGGCGACCGAGTAGGCGCAGCGCCGGTAGGTCTCCAGCGGGAACTGCCGGATCGCCAGCTCGGGCCGGGCGAGGACGAGCTCGGCGGCCGCGGGGTCGGTGTCCCGGTTGTACTCGGCGGCCCCGGCCGCCCGCGCGCCGCCGACCCAGACCAGGGTCAGCCGGCCGGTGATGTCGGGGGCCTCCTGCAGCGCGGCCGCGACGTTGGTCAGCGGGCCGGCGCAGACGAGGAACAGCGGCAGGTCGTCGTCCCGGCGCGCCTCGGCCACGATCGCCGCCGAGGCCGCGGAGGTCGACGTGCCGTCGAACGGTCCCTCCGCGCCGGTGTACACCGGCGGCCGGGACGGGCCGCCGACCAGGTCGACCAGCTCCCGGGCCAGCGCCGAGCCCCGTTCCGCCGTCGACCCCAGCGGGCCGAAGACCGGGTTGAGGAAGGAGCTGGTGACGGCGACCACCCGGTTGGTCGGGGACAGCAGGTGGTGGGCCAGCGCGACGAGGCCGTCGGGGTCCCCGGCCCAGTCGTTGTCGACGACCACCCGGCACTGCTCGGCGAGGCGCAACCGTCCTCCGTGCTCCACCCGGGGCTCCTCCGGTCCGCCGCGGCGGGTCGCGCGGGCCGGTCCACCCTGCCCCGGGTGCCCGCCGGTGCCCCAGGCCCGTGCCGTTGAGCGGAACGCCGCCGTCCCGGGACGTCGGCCGGCGTCAGGTCCGGGCCGGCGCCTCGGACGGCGACGCGGCCGGTGCGGGCGGCACCTCCGGCTCGTCGAGGCGGTGCGCCAGCCGGCCGGGCCACCACATCCACCGGCCGACGTCGAGGGTCAGCGCGGTGACCAGCACCGACCGCACGACGATCGTGTCGAGCAGCACCCCGAGCGCCACCGCGATGCCCAGCTGCGTCAGGAAGGTCAGCGGCAGGGTGCCGAGCACCGCGAACGTCGCCGCGAGCACCAGCCCCGCCGAGGTGATCACGCCGCCGGTGGCGGCCAGCCCGACCAGCGCGGCCCGCCGGGTGCCGTGGTCGGCGGACTCCTCCCGCACGCGGGTCATCAGGAAGATGTTGTAGTCGATCCCGAGGGCGACGAGGAACACGAAGACGAACAGCGGGAACGAGCTGTCGGTCGCCTCCACGCCGAGGACCCAGCCGAAGACCAGGGCGCTCAGCCCCAGCGCGGCGCCGTAGGACAGCACCACCGTCGCGATGAGGACCAGCGGTGCGACCAGCGCCCGCAGCAGCAGGCCCAGGACGACGAGCACCACGAGCATGATCAGCGGGATCACGACGCGGTTGTCCCGCTGCGAGGCGGTCTGGACGTCGAGGTTGAGCGCCGTCGTCCCGCCGACCAGTGCCTGCCCGTCGCCGACGTCGTCGAGCGAGGTGCGCAGCTGCTCGACCGTGGCGGCGGCCGCCGCGCTGTCGAAGGGGTCGGCCAGCGAGGCCTCGAGCAGCGCGCCGTCCCCGACGACCTGCGGGGGAGCGACGGCGGCGATGCCGTCGTCCTCGGCCACGGCGGCGGCGACCGCGTCGGCGTCGTCCGCCGTCGTCACCACGACCACCGGGTTGCCGGCGACGGCGGGGAAGTGCTCCGCGGCGACCTCCTCGCCGGCGATCGACTCCGGCGTCCCGCGGAAGCCCTCGGACTGGGTCAGGCCGCTCGGGTCCAGCCGGAACACGGCGAAGCAGGCGAGCAGCAGCAGCGCGCTGGTGACCATCCACGTCGCCCGGGGGCGCGGCCGGATCCAGGTCCCGACGCGGGCCCACCACCCGGTGGCGCTCGGCTCGGCGCTGCCGAAGGCCGGCCGCACCGGCCAGAACACCCACCGGCCGCAGATCACCAGCAGCGCCGGCAGCAGCGTCATGAGCACGACCAGGGTGACGGCGACGCCGATCGCGGCCACCGGCCCGAGGCCCGCGGTCGAGTTCATCTCCGCGGCGACCAGGCACAGCATGCCGAGGACCACCGTGCCGGCGCTGGCCACCACGGCCGGCCCGGCCCGGTGCACGGCCTCGGTCATGGCCTCGTGCCGGTCGGTGTGCAGCCGCAGCTCCTCCCGGTACCGGGCGACCAGCAGGAGGGCGTAGTCGGTCCCCGCGCCGACGACCAGGACGGTGAGGATGCTCGCGCTCTGGGCGTTGACCGTCAGGTCCGCGTGACGGGCCAGCAGGTAGACGACGGCCTGGGCGCAGACCAGCGCGATGACCGCCGAGAAGATCGGCAGGACCCACAGGACGGGGCTGCGGTAGGTCAGCAGCAGGATGACGATGACGACGCCGAGCGCGGCGAACAGCAGCGTGCCGTCGATCCCCGCGAAGGCCTCGGACGAGTCGGCGGCGTTGCCCGCGGGTCCGGTCACCCAGGTCCCGAGCCCGTCGGGTGCCTGTGACGCCTCGGCGCGGATGTCGTCGACGATCGGGGCGATGGCCTCCCACCCGTCCGGCCCGACGTCCAGGGGGACGACGAGCTGCACGGCCTGGCCGTCCTCGGCCGGTATCGGCCCCAGCACGCTGCCGGAGAGCGCGTCGAGCTCCCCGAAGGCGCGCACGTCCTCCTGGACGGCCGCGAGGTCCTCCGCGGTGAGGCCGGACGTCCGCTCGTAGACGACCACGGCCGGGATGAGGTCGGGGTTCGCGCCGAGCTCGCCCTGGAGCTCGAGCACCCGGGTGGACTCCGCGTCCTGCGGCAGCCAGGCGGCGATGTCGTTCTCCTGCTCCCCGGTGAGCCCGCCGGCGAGGGGAGCGGCCGCGGCGGCCAGCGCCACCCAGACGACGAGGACGACCCACTTCAGGCGCGGGGAACTGACACGGGACGCGTAGGACCTGCCCATGACCGGGCCCTCCGGGTGCACCGGGCCGGCGGACCCGGACGGGGACTGTCGGGCCGGACGCTAGTGACGGGCCCGGCGGCCCGTCAGCGACGTTGGTCCCCGGTGATCGCACCGGGCGGCCCTACCGGGCGTGTGCCTCGCACCCGTGACCGGCCCTTCGCCCGCCGTGGTCGCCGCTGGTCCGGGTACGTGCGGCACCGGACGCGCTGCGGCGCCGGCAGTGGGGGAGGACAGTCGCTCCTGTGACGGAGCCGGAGCAGACCCCCGACGTCGAGCAGCGGCTGGCGAGCGAGACCGATCCCGAGCGGCACCGCGCGCCGTCCGAGGGCGTGCCGCAAGACCTGTCCGACGACGACGCGGAGGACGCCCCGCCCCCGTGACCGACCCCGGTGAACGGGTGTGGCCCGGGACTCACCGAACCCCCGTGCAGGACCCGTTCCGGGGCGTGTATGGTTCTTCCTGCACCGAGCGAGAACGGACCGGGCCGGAAGGCCCGGGAAACCGCCGGGAGGGC
>NZ_JBHSGR010000033.1:0-37218 GCF_042654585.1 Geodermatophilus arenarius | reverse complement strand
ACTTCCGGCGACCGTGGCGCCGGCCGCGGCGCCGTCCCGGCGCGCCCGCCCGTCGAGGCCCGGCCCGTGGCCCGCCCTCCGGCCGCGCGTCCGGCGCAGCAGCGCACCCCCCACCCGGGCGTCCACCCGCTCGCCGAGCGTCCCGAGCCCGCGACGCCGCCCCGCGCCCACGGCACCCGTGCCGCCGCGCGCGCGGCCGGGCGGGCCGCCGCGGAGCCGACCCAGGGGAGCCGGATGCGCGGCCTGCTCGTCGTCCTCGGCGTCTTCGTCATCACCCTCGCCGGGGGCGCCGTCGACTCGTTCCTCGGCACGGGCCTGGGCACGCTGACCCTCGTCACGCTGGTCGCGGCCGCCGCCGTCGGCACGCTGCTGGTGCGCCGCCGCGACCTGCTCTCGGTCGTCGTCGCGCCGCCGCTGGTGTTCGTGGCGGTCGCGCTGGTCAACATCGGCCTGGCGCCGTCGGCGACGTTCAGCCTGCCGACGCTCGCGACGGTGCTCATCCGCGGCTTCCCCACGATGGCCGTCGCCACCGCCGTGGCCCTGGTCCTGGCGATCGTCCGCTGGGCCGCCCGGCGCTAGACGCCTCCCGGACGCAGCGAGCCCCCTCCCGGCCGGGAGGGGGCTCGCTGCGTCCCGGGGTCCTAGCGGACGGGCCGGGCGGTCTCGCCGCGCCTGGGCCGCAGCTCGTGCGGCAGCGCGAACACCAGCCGCTCCTCGGCCGCCTTCACCGTCTCGACGTCGGGGTAGCCGCTCCCGGCCAGGAGGTCGAGCACCTCGCTGACCAGCACCTCGGGCACCGACGCGCCGCTGGTGACGCCGACGGTGCCGACGCCCTCCAGCCACGCGGGGTCGATCTCGGCGGCGTAGTCGACCAGGTGCGCGGCGCGGGCGCCGGCCTCCAGGGCCACCTCCACCAGCCGCACCGAGTTCGACGAGTTGGTCGAGCCGACGACGATCACCAGGTCGCACTCGCCGGCCATCTGCTTGACCGCCTGCTGCCGGTTCTGCGTGGCGTAGCAGATGTCGTCGCTCGGCGGGGACTGCAGGCCGGGGAACCGGGTCCTGAGCTGGTCGACGGTCGCGAGCGTCTCGTCGACCGACAGCGTGGTCTGCGACAGCCACACGACCCGCTCGGGGTCGCGGACCTCCACGTTCGCGACGTCGTCGGGGCCGTCGACGAGCTGGATGTGCTCGGGGGCCTCGCCGGAGGTGCCCTCGACCTCCTCGTGCCCGCGGTGGCCGATGAGGAGGATGTCGTAGTCCTCCTTGGCGAACCGCTTCGCCTCCTGGTGCACCTTGCTCACCAGCGGGCAGGTGGCGTCGATGGTGCGCAGCGAGCGCGCCCTCGCCTCCTCGTGCACGGCCGGCGAGACGCCGTGGGCGCTGAAGACGACGACCGCGCCCTCGGGCACCTCGTCGGTCTCGTCGACGAACACCGCGCCGCGCCGCTCGAGGGTCGCCACCACGTGCTTGTTGTGGACGATCTGCTTGCGGACGTACACCGGGGCGCCGTGGATCTCCAGGGCCCGCTCGACGGCCACCACCGCCCGGTCGACACCGGCGCAGTAGCCCCGGGGATCGGCCAGCAGGACCCGTCCGCGCTGATCAGCCATGACCCCATCGTAGGTGGCGCCGCGCTCCCGGCCCGGCCGTCGCGAGGGAGCGTGACGAGCCGCACGCCGCCCGACCGGGTGGGCCGGGGACCGGCCGCTGTGCCGTTCGCCGCGCGCTGCGGCAGGCTGGGCGCATGTCCCGTGAGATCCCGGAGCCGATCCGCGCCACCGTCGGTCTGGCCGCCACCGTCCTCGACGACGTCCGCAGCCTCCCGCAGACGCTGCCGGGCCTGCCGGTGCGCATCGTCGGCATCGCGCTGCAGGCGGCGATGAAGCTGCAGCAGCAGTGGTCGGGGCTGGTCGCCCGCGGTGACGAGGTGCTCACCGGGCTGCGCGGCGACCGCGAGCCCGGCCTGGCCACCTTCGACGAGGACGAGGAGGCCGCCGCCGGCGGCGCTCCCCTCGTCGCCCAGCCGATCGACGTGCTGCGCGACTCCGCGTTCGACCGCGCCCCCGACGTCGACACCGTCGGTGACGCCACCGAGGTCGACGTCATGGAGGTCGACGTCATGGAGGTCGACGTCGACACCGACGCCGCCGGCCTGGTCGACGACGAGCTCGCCGGGCTGCCCCCGGAGCCGTCCCCCGCCGCGGTCGTCGCCGCCGTCGAGGACGTCAACGACGAGGTGCTGGGCGCCGAGGAGGCCGCGTCCGCGCTCGACGCCGCCGACTCCGCGCTGACCGCCGAGGACGCCCTGGAGAGCGCGCTGCTCGAGGCCGAGGGCACCGGGACCCCCGCCGGCACCGCGGCCGCCCCGGAGGACACCCCGGCCGCGAGCGACCCGGGCGGCTCCCCGGTCGGCGAGCTGGCCGGCGCCCCCGACGTGGGCACCGACGACACGGTCGTGCCCGACGCCGCGGACTCCGGCGTGCCCGACACCGGCATCGGCCTCGCCGACGACGCCGCCGGCTCCCCCGACGCCGGTGTGCTGGGTGAGGACGCGGAGTCCGACGCGGCCGCGGCCGAGGAGGCCGCGACCGAGGTCGACGTCATCACGCCCGACGGGCAGGTCACCACGGTCGAGGGCACCGTCACCGACGAGGGCGTCGTCGCCCCCGAGGACGGCGGCGAGCAGGCCGCCGCCACGGACGAGGGTGCCGCCACCCAGGGGACGGCGGTCGGCGAGGCGAGCGACGTCGTCACCGGGGAGCACGCCCGCGTCGACGAGGAGCTCGGCGCCGAGCCCGCCCCCGGCGAGGACAGCGGTGCCGCCACCGACACGACCGGGCCCGAGCCGGTCGCCGAGGCCACCGACGAGGGCGGCACGACCGTCGCCGCGGCCACCGGGGTGCGCACCGACGTCGGTGGGGCCGACACCGCCGAGGAGGACGCGGCGATCGCCGAGGGCGCGGCCGTCGGCGCCGTCGGCGGGGACTCCGCCGCCCCCACCGACGACGCGCAGGGCGGCAGCGAGCTGTCCGGTTCGCAGGCCGCCGGGGCCGCCCCCGTCGAGGGCTACGACTCCTTCACCGTCGCCCAGCTGCGCGGCCGGCTCCGCGGCTACCAGCTGGCCACGGTGTCGGACCTGCTCGCCTACGAGGAGGCCACCCGCGCCCGGGCGCCGTTCCTCACGATGCTGCGCAACCGGCTGGAGAAGCTCGAGCAGCAGGCCGTCGAGACCAGCCCCCTGCAGCCCCGCGGCTAGCGGAGGGGGACCCACCCGGGGTGCCGGGCGGGGCCGTCGGCCCCGCCTGGCACCCTCGGGGCCGTGAGTGCGCCCTCGTCCCCCGAGTCGCCCTGGCCGGTGCGGACGGTGGCCCGCAAGGTCGCCGAGTGGATCGGCCGGCTCGGCGAGGTCTGGGTCGAGGGGCAGGTCGCCCAGCTCAACCGGCGCAGCGGCGCCGCGACCGTGTTCCTCACCCTGCGCGACCCCGCCGCCGACCTCTCGGTGCCGGTCACCTGCGCCCGCGACGTCGCCGACCGGCCCGGCCTGGAGCTCACCGAGGGCGCCCGTGTCATCGTCCGCGCGCGGCCGGACTACTACGTCGCCCGCGGCTCCTTCTCCCTGCGCGCCACCGAGATCCGCGCCGTCGGCCTCGGTGAGCTGCTCGCCCGCATCGAGCGGATCCGCCGGCTGCTGACCGCCGAGGGCCTGTTCGACCCCGCCCGCAAGCGCCCGCTGCCCTTCGCCCCCGCCGTGGTCGGGCTGGTCACCGGCAAGGACTCCGCCGCCGAGCGGGACGTGCTGGTCACCGCCCGCCGCCGCTGGCCCGCGGTGCGCTTCGCCGTCCACCACAGCCTGGTGCAGGGCGTGAACGCCGCCGCCTCGGTGATCGACGGGCTGCAGCGGCTGGACCGCGACCCCGAGGTCGAGGTGATCGTCATCGCCCGCGGCGGCGGCTCGGTCGAGGACCTGCTGCCCTTCTCGGACGAGGGCCTGGTCCGCGCGATCGCCGCCTGCCGCACGCCGGTGGTCACCGCCGTCGGGCACGAGACCGACACCACGCTGGTCGACCACGTCGCCGACGTCCGCGCGGCCACCCCCACCGACGCCGCACACCGCGTCGTCCCCGAGATCGGCGAGCAGCGGCGGCTGGTCGACGGGCTGCGCGCCCGCGCCCGGCACCTGCTCACCGTGCGCCTCGAGCAGTCCGAGCGGTGGCTGGAGAGCGTCCGCAGCCGGCCGGTGCTCGCCGACCCCCAGCGGCTGCTGCACGGCCGGGCCGACGACGTGGCGGCGCTGCGCGACCGGGCCCGCCGCACGCTCACCCACCGCGTCGAGTCCGCCGAGCGCGACCTCGACCACGCCCGCGCGCGGGTGGCCGCGCTGTCCCCGCAGGCGACGCTGCAGCGCGGCTACGCGCTGGTGCAGCGGGCCGACGGCGCCCTGGTCCGCGACCCGGCCGAGGTGGCCGACGGTGAGCGGCTGTCGGTGCGGGTCGCGGGCGGGCGGCTGGCCGTCCGGGTGGACGGGCAGGATGGGGAGCCGTGAGCGGACGGGAACGCGGGCATCGCAGCGAGGAACGAGCGAGGAGCGGAGCGTTCCGCGGGAGCGAACCGGGGACATGGTGAGCGAGCCGACGACCGAGCAGCCGACGCAGACCTACGAGCAGGCCCGCGAGGAGCTGGCCGAGGTGGTCCGCCGGCTCGAGGCCGGGGGGCTCACCCTCGAGGAGTCCCTCGGCCTCTGGGAGCGCGGCGAGCAGCTCGCGCAGCTGTGCCAGCACTGGCTCGACCGCGCCCGCGAGCGGCTGGCCGCCGCGGCGCCCGGCGAGCAGGAGGGCTGAGCCTCAGCTGGGGACGCTGACCGGCGCGACGGCGGTGGCGACGGTCTGCAGCTCGTCGTCGTCGGCCGAGCCGGTGACCACGGTGGTCACGTCCCCGGTCTCCAGCGACAGCACGGTCTCCCCGCGGCCGTTGGTCTGCCGGGTCCAGGTGCGCCCGGCCAGGTCGACGCTGCCGTCGTCCTGCGCGCCGTCGAGGACGGCGCGCAGCCGGTCGGCGTCGGGGTCGTCGGTGGTGAGGAAGCCCGCGTACTCGTCCGAGGGCGTCACGTAGCCGATCTCCAGGGTCACCGGCTCCCCCTCGCCGGCGTCCGCGGCGTCGGTGCGCGCGCTGGTCGGCCGGTAGCCGTCGGGCAGCCCGGCGGGCACCTCCACGGTGTAGGACGCCCGCTCGGCGGCGAGCCGGACGCTGCTGGTCGGGTCGATCGGGCGGACGGGGTCGATGCCGCTCTGGCGGAAGGCGACCCAGCCGGCGACGAGCAGGACGATGACCACCAGCGGCAGCAGCGACCGGAGCATGTTGGCCGCGCTCATCCGGTTCGCGCGCTCCGCCGCGGTCGGCGCCGGCGGCGGCTGCTCCTCGGGGGCCTGCTGGCCCGACGGGCCGGAACTGGTCATGCCCCTAGGATCGCAGCACCGATCCACGACCCCGCCGCCCCGCTCCCGGACTGCCCTGCGCGCCCGACCGGCCCCGGGGACGGGTCGCGGGCGGCGGGCACCGGCAACGGTGCCGGACTCAGGAGGTCCCGTGACCCTGCCCGTACCCGACGGCCCCGTGCCACCCACGCCCCGCCGGAGCACCTTCCGCACCGACCGCCCGGCGCCCGACCGCAACCTCGCCCTCGAGCTGGTGCGCGTCACCGAGGCCGCCGCGATGGCGGCGGGCCGCTGGGTCGGCCGCGGCGACAAGAACGGCGGCGACGGCGCCGCCGTCGACGCCATGCGGGCGCTGATCGGCACGGTGAGCATGCGCGGCGTCGTCGTGATCGGCGAGGGCGAGAAGGACCAGGCGCCGATGCTCTACAACGGCGAGCAGGTCGGCGACGGCTACGGCCCCGAGTGCGACGTCGCCGTCGACCCCATCGACGGCACCACCCTGATGGCCAAGGGCATGCCGAACGCCATCGCCGTCATGGCGGTGGCCGACCGCGGCGCGATGTACGACCCGTCGGCGGTCTTCTACATGGAGAAGATCGCCACCGGCCCAGCCGCCGCCGACGTCGTCGACATCACCGCGCCGGTCGCCGAGAACATCCGGAGGGTCGCCAAGGCCAAGCACGGCCGGGTGGAGGACGTCACCGTCTGCATCCTCGACCGGCCGCGGCACGACCAGCTCGTGCACGAGGTCCGCGAGGCCGGCGCGCGGATCCGGTTCATCACCGACGGCGACGTCGCCGGCGCGATCGCCGCGGCCCGGGAGGGCACCGGGGTCGACCTGCTCATGGGCATCGGCGGCACGCCGGAGGGGATCATCGCCGCCTGCGCGCTCAAGTGCATGGGCGGTGCGCTGCAGGGCCGGCTGTGGCCCAAGGACGACGAGGAGCGGCAGAAGGCGGTCGACGCCGGCCACGACCTCGACCGCGTGCTCACCATCGACGACCTGGTGCGCGGCGACGTGTTCTTCGTCGCCACCGGCATCACCGACGGCGAGCTGCTGCGCGGCGTCCAGTACCGCGCCGGCGGCTGCACCACGCAGTCGCTGGTCATGCGCTCGCGCTCGGGCACCATCCGCTCGATCGACAGCCTGCACTCGCTGGAGAAGCTGCGCGCCTACTCCGCCGTGCCCTTCGACCGCTCCGACGACGAGTGAAGGACCCGCCTGCCCCCCACCGCTCGCACGCTCGCGGCGGGGCTCCGCAGGCGGGCCGTTCCAGCACCGCACCACGGCCCCGGGGCGCTCGCCCCGGGGCCGTGGTGCGTCTGCGGGACCGGCGTCAGCCGAGCCGGCCCTCGCAGTTGGCGACCTCGTAGCTCACCCGGCCGGCGCAGGTGCCGGCGTACTGCTCCCACGGCGAGTCCGACGGGGAGGAGCCCCACAGGTCGTCGCAGGCCGCCCAGTCGCCGGCGAAGCAGCTGTCGGCCAGCGGCTGGAACTCGCCGTCCGGGTCCTCCCCGAGGCCCTGCGGCGGGACCGGGTCGCTCTGCGGCTCCGGCACGCCCTCACCGAGCCGCGACACACAGCCGTTGGCCTCGTAGCTCACCCGGCCGGCGCAGGTGCCCCCGTACTGCTCGTACGCCGAGTCGATCGGCGTCGAGACCCACAGCTCGTCGCAGGCGGAGAAGTCACCGGCGAAGCAGGCCTCGGCCAGCGGCTGGAACTCGCCGTCCGGGTCCGAGCCGAGCCCCTGCGGGGGCACCGGCGCCGAGGTCGACCCCGCACCACCGCCCCCGCCGGACGACGACGAGGACGACGAGGAGCTGCTCGACGAGGACGACGACGAGGACGGGCCCGAGGACGACGAGCTGGACGCGGACGAGGAGGTGCTGGTCCGCGTCGGGTCGGCGACGGTCGAGCCGTCGTCGTCGCGGAGGAGGAAGAACAGCCCGACGGCCGCGGCGGCGACCAGCAGCACCCCGGCGACCACCGAGGCGATGACGACGTTCTTCCTGTTGCCCTTCTGCTGCGGCTGGCCGTGGCCCGGCTGGCCGTAGGGCTGCTGGCCGTAGGGCTGCTGGCCGTAGCCGGGCTGCCCGTACTGGCCGTAGGGCTGGCCGTACTGCTGGTTCGGGTCGTAGGCCTGCTGCCCGTACTGCTGCGTCGGGTCGTAGCCGGGCTGCCCGTACGGCTGCTGGCCGTAGGGCTGCTGGCCGTAGGGCTGCTGGCCGTACTGCTGCGTCGGGTCCTGGCCCGGCTGGCCGTGGGGCTGCTGACCGGGCTGGGGGAAGGGCGAGGTCTGGTCGCGCTCGCCCGGCTGGCCGTACCGGCCCGGCTGGAACTGGGAGGTGGGGGGCGCCGGCTGGCCGAATTGCCTCGTCGGGTCGTCGGACTGCCCCCACCCCTGCCGGCCGGGCTGCTCGCCCTGGGGGTCGTTGCCGCCCGGCGGCGGATACGGCGGCTGGGACATGGTGCGGACTCCTCGGTTCAGGTAGATGCGCTGGTCAGGCTAGGTGGGCCGGGTGGTGGCGACCAGCACCGGCAGGTCACGGACGGGCCGGTCAGTCGAGGTCGGTGCACAGCGGCACCGACCACGCCTTCACGCGGCCGCCGCAGGTGAGCGCGTACTCCTCGTACTCCGACAGCGGCGGCGACTCGGCGAACAGGTCGTCGCAGGCCTGCAGGTCGCCGTCGAAGCAGCCCTGGGCGTGGGCGTCGAGGAGGGGGTCGGACCCGAGGACGCCGGGCGGCACCGGCTCGGACTGCTCGACCTCGCCCGGCCCGCCCCCGGTCCCGTAGTCGTAGTACTCGGAGGGGACGCCGCCGTAGAGGGTCTCCCCGACCGCCTCGCCCATCGCCTCGCCGGCCGCGCGGCCGGCGTCGTCCGCGGCGCCGCGGAGCACCAGCGCGCCGACGACGGCGGCGAGCACCAGCCCGAGGGCGAGGCCGCCCGCGAGCAGGGCGGCGGGGAGGACGCGGGAGGCCGGCGCGGGGGCGGTCACCGGCGTGGGCGCCGGCGGGACGGCGGGCGCCCGGCCGGCGGTGGGGTCCCAGGTGCCCCACGGCGTCCAGCCGCCCACGGGGACGGTGCCGGGCGCGTCCGGGGTGTACGGGTGGGTCACGGGGTCTCCTCGGGCCGTCGGCGTCGCCGCACCGTAGGACCCGGAGCCGCGCCGTCCCGGGTCCCACTCCGAGGCTGCGGGCAGTGGGGAGGACGGGGCCCTTCTAGGGTCACGCGTGCAGCACCGATCCCACCGACACCACACGGGAGCCAGCGTGGCCACCGAGCAGGACTACCGCGTCGAGCACGACTCCATGGGGGAGGTCCGTGTCCCCGCGTGGGCCAAGTGGCGTGCCCAGACCCAGCGCGCCGTCGAGAACTTCCCCATCTCGGGCACCCCCATCGAGCGCGAGCTCATCGCCGCCCTGGCCGCCATCAAGGGCGCCGCGGCCCGCGTCAACGCCGACCTCGGCGTCCTCGACGGCGAGGTCGCGCGGGCGATCGCCGCGGCCGCCGCCGAGGTGGCGTCCGGGAGGTGGGACGAGCACTTCCCCATCGACGTCTTCCAGACCGGCTCGGGGACGTCGAGCAACATGAACACCAACGAGGTCGTCGCGACCCTCGCCACCGAGGCCGCCGGCACGCCGGTGCACCCGAACGACCACGTCAACGCCTCGCAGTCGTCCAACGACGTCTTCCCCTCGGCCATCCACGTGGCCGCCACCCGGGCGATCGTGCGCGACCTCGTCCCGGCCCTGCGCCACCTCGAGTCCTCCCTCACCCGCAAGGAGACGGAGTTCGCCGAGGTCGTGAAGAGCGGCCGCACCCACCTCATGGACGCCACCCCGGTCACCCTCGGCCAGGAGTTCGGCGGCTACGCCGCGGCGATCCGCTACGGCGTCGAGCGGCTGGAGGCCTCGCTGCCGCGCATCGGTGAGCTGCCGCTGGGCGGCACCGCCGTCGGCACCGGGATCAACACCCCGCCCGGCTTCGCGGCCGCGATCATCGACACCCTCGCCGCGGAGCTGGACCTGCCGCTGTCCGAGGCGCGCAACCACTTCGAGGCGCAGAGCTCCCGGGACTCGCTGGTCGAGGCCTCCGGCCAGCTGAAGACGATCGCCGTCGGCCTGGTGAAGATCGCCAACGACCTGCGGTGGATGGGCTCGGGCCCCCGCACCGGGCTCGGCGAGATCCAGCTGCCCGACCTGCAGCCGGGCAGCTCGATCATGCCGGGCAAGGTGAACCCGGTGATCCCCGAGGCGGTCATCCAGGTCGCCGCCCAGGTCATCGGCAACGACGCCGCGGTCACCTACGCCGGCACCACCGGCGTCTTCGAGCTCAACGTGACGCTGCCGCTCATGGCCCGCAACGTGCTCGAGTCGATCCGCCTGCTGGCCAACGTCAGCCGGATCCTGGCCGACCGCTGCGTCGACGGGATCGTCGCCAACGTCGAGCAGTGCCGGACCTACGCGGAGTCCTCGCCGTCGATCGTGACGCCGCTCAACAAGTACATCGGCTACGAGGAGGCCGCGAAGGTCGCCAAGCAGTCGCTGGCCGAGCAGAAGACGATCCGCCAGGTGGTGCTCGAGCGCGGCTACGTCGAGCAGGGCAAGCTCACCGAGGCCCAGCTCGACGAGGCCCTCGACGTGCTCTCGATGACCCACCCCTGACCGTGCGGGGTGGGCCGGGAGCCCGGCCCACCCCCGTGCGGGGACGGTCCCTGTCGTCCTCGGGGCCCGACGCCAGTAGCGTCGGGCCACCATGACCGAGACAGCCAGCACCCCCGAGGTATCCCTGCGACACGCGGGGGGTGACCTCCCGCTGCGCACGGTCCCGGCGTCGGAGGGACCCTCCGGGCTCGACGTCTCCAAGCTGTTGGCGACCACCGGGCAGGTGGCGCTCGACGTCGGCTTCGTCAACACCGCCTCGTGCACGTCGGAGATCACCTACATCGACGGTGACGCCGGCGTCCTGCGCTACCGCGGCTACCCCATCGACCAGCTCGCCGGGAAGGCCAGCTTCCTCGAGGTCACCTACCTGCTGATCTACGGCGAGCTGCCCACGGCCGACCAGCTGGCCGCCTTCGACGAGAAGCTGCGCCGGCACACCCTGCTGCACGAGGACCTCAAGCAGTTCTTCCAGGGCTTCCCGCGCGACGCCCACCCGATGCCGGTGCTGTCCTCGGCGGTCAGCGCCCTGTCGACCTTCTACCAGGACTCGCTGGACCCCTTCGACCCGCACCAGGTGGAGATCTCCACCGTCCGGCTGCTGGCCAAGCTGCCCACGATCGCGGCCTACGCGTACAAGAAGTCGGTCGGTCAGCCGTTCCTCTACCCGGACAACTCGCTGGGCCTGGTCGAGAACTTCCTGCGGATGACCTTCGGCTTCCCGGCCGAGCCCTACGAGGTCGACCCCGAGCTCGCCGCCGCCCTCGACATGCTCTTCGTGCTGCACGCCGACCACGAGCAGAACTGCTCGACGTCGACGGTGCGGCTGGTGGGCTCCTCGCACGCCAACCTCTTCGCCTCGGTGTCGGCCGGCATCAACGCGCTGTTCGGCCCGCTGCACGGCGGGGCCAACCAGTCGGTGCTGGAGATGCTCGAGTCCATCCAGGGCGAGGGCGGGGACATCCCGGCGTTCGTCGAGCGGGTGAAGAAGAAGGAGCCCGGCGTCAAGCTCATGGGCTTCGGGCACCGGGTGTACAAGAACTACGACCCGCGCGCGGCGATCGTGAAGCAGACCGCCGACACCGTGCTCGACAAGCTCGGCGGGGACAACCAGCTGCTCGACCTCGCCCGCCAGCTCGAGGAGATCGCGCTGTCCGACGACTACTTCGTCGAGCGCAGGCTCTACCCGAACGTCGACTTCTACACCGGGCTGATCTACCGGGCGATGGGCTTCCCGACCCGCATGTTCACCGTGCTGTTCGCGCTGGGCCGGCTGCCCGGGTGGATCGCGCAGTGGCGGGAGATGATCGCCGACCCGACGACGAAGATCGGCCGCCCGCGGCAGGTCTACACCGGTGAGACCGAGCGGGCGTTCGTCCCGCTGGCCGAGCGCTGACGACGTCGTCGATGGGCAGCGAGCCGCCCGGCGAGGACCTGCTGGTCCTCCCCCCGATCCCGCTGGCCACCGGGCGGCTGCTGCGCGACGACGACGACCGGCCGGTGCCGATCACCGCCGTCGAGCTGGTCGTGGTCACCGAGGACGGCGCCGAGCACCGCATCCCGCTGGTGGCGCGGCACGGCGCCTGGTGGCCGCCCGACCGCTGACCTCGCGGCGGAGGTGCGCCGGGCTTCTCCGCGGAGGTGCCCGGCGCGCCGGCCCGGTCCCCCGGCCGGGCGCATCCCCTCCCCCGTCGGGGTGAGGCCTCCCCTCCCGTCCCTCCTCCGGGTCCCCCGGGCGGTCGATCTGACGGCGAGCGCTCCACGCCGGAGCGCGGCCAGCCGATCGAGACCGCCCGGGGGACCCCGCCGTGCCCGCACCACGCACGCCCGCTCCCGCGCGCACGACCGCCCCCTCCCGCACGGCCTCCCCCCGCACCGCTCCCCGCCGCGAGCTCACCGCCCGCGAGGCCGAGGCGCTGCGCGCCCTCCTCGCCGCCCGCGCCGCCACCGGCGCTCCGGTCCCCCCGCGCCGCACCGGCACCACGGCGCAGAAGACGGAGAAGCGCCGGAAGCAGCCGGCCCGCCGCCGGCCCGCCGCCCGGACGCCGCGCGGGCGCGGCCCCTGGCGCACCCGGCTGCGGGTCGTCGGCCTGGCCACGCTGCTCGTGCCCGTCCTCACCGTGCTGCTCGCCCCGGCCACCTCCGCGCCCGGCTCGGCCACGGTGGCCCCCGGCGCCGCGGGCCTGGCCCTGGCCGCCCGCAGCACCCTGCTGCAGGACGCCGACGCCTACCGCCGGCTGCAGGGCGAGGTCGCCACGCGGCGGGCCGAGCTGCAGGCCGCGGTCGAGGCCGAGCAGGCAGCGCGGGCCGCCGTCGCCGCCGAGCAGGTCACCGTCGGCTCCGCCGCGGCCGACCTCTACCGCGCCTCCGCGCAGACCCGCATGCCGGTCCTCGGCCTGTCCGCCGCGGCACCCGCGACCACCGGCGACGTCCTCTACCGCCAGGCGCTGGCCGACCGCGCCGCCCAGGAGCGGGAGACCGCCGTCGTCCGCGCCGAGCGCGCCGCGGCCGCGGCGGCGGCCGCCGCCGCACGGGTGGCCGCCGCGCTCGCCGCCGCCGCCGCCGCCGCGGCGCACGCCCGCACCGTGCTGGCCGGCGTCCGCGCGACCGTGGACGACCTCGGCCTCGACGTCTCCGCGCAGCTGGCCGCGCTGGACACCGTCCCGGCCGCCGGCACGCAGCAGGAGCGCAACACCGCCGCGCTGCAGCGCTGGCAGGGCCACCTCGCCGGGCTCGCGTCGGCGGGCGTCGAGCCGCCGTCCGCGGCCGAGCTGGCCGACCCGGCGACGCTGCCCGACGGCTTCTCCCCCGCGCTGGACGCCGCCGGGCAGGCCGTGCCCGGCGTGGCGTGGGCCGTCGTCGGCAACCGGCCGGTGACCGTGCTGCCGGCCGAGACCGTCGCCGCGGTGAGCAGCGCGCTGTCCCGGCTGGGCCGCCCGTACGCCGCCGGCGCCACGGGCCCGGACGCCTTCGACTGCGGCGGGCTCACCGCCTCGGCGTGGCTGCTGGCCGGCTACGACCTGCCGGCCGGCGCCGCGGAGCAGTGGGCCGCGGCGACCGTCGTGCCCGCCTCGCAGCTGCAGGTCGGCGACCTGGTCGTCTCCGACGGCGGCGCCGACGTGGCCCTTTACCTCGGCGACGGCGAGGTGCTCGGCGCCTCGGCGGCCACCTACCAGGTCGGCGTCCGCTCGATGCCCGCCGACGCCCGCGCCGTGCGGGTCACCCTGCCGGCGCCCGCGACGCCGAACGCGCCGCTGCCGGCGTCGGCGTCCGGCCGCGGGGCCTGCGGCGCTCCCCCGGCGCCGGTCGGCCCGGTGAGCCCCGCGTGGGGTGGCTGGTCCAACGGCCGGATCCCCGCCGAGGCGCTGTGCCCGATCGCCCGCGGCCACGCGCTGCGCTGCGACGCCGCGGCCGGCTACGCCGCGCTGGCCCGGGCCTACGAGGCGGCCTTCGGCAGCCCGCTGTGCGTCACCGACTCCTACCGGTCGATGGCCGCGCAGGTGGACGCGTTCCGCCGCAAGCCCGCGCTGGCCGCCGTGCCGGGGACGTCGAACCACGGCTGGGCGCTGGCGGTGGACCTGTGCGGCGGGGTGAACGTCGCCGGCACGCCGCAGTGGACGTGGATGACCGAGCACGCCGGGCGGTTCGGCTTCGTCAACCCCGACTGGGCCCGGCCCGGCGGCGAGAAGCCCGAGCCCTGGCACTGGGAGTTCGGGCACCTGGCCTGACGAAGGACCCCTCTGCCCCCCACCGCTCGCAGGCTCGCGGCGGGACCCTGCGGAGGGGCCGCCTCACAGCCAGCGGAGGTCGGGCAGGGCGGCCCAGGGCAGGCGCACGCACGCCTCGCCGGTCAGCCCGGCCAGGCGGTCGGTCACCCCCGCGGAGGCGCACGCCAGCGGCCGCAGCGGCGTGACGACGACGTGCGGCTCGGCCACGCGCAACCCGGCCCCGGCGATCCGCCCGAGCAGCCGCTCGGGATCGGCCAGCGCAGCCGTGGCGAGCATCGGCGCGCCGGGGTGCGACCACAGCGCCACCGGCCCCTCGACGCGGAGCACGCCCCCGGCGTCGGCGGCCCGGGCGGTGGCGGCGGTGCGGGTGCGGGCCACCACGGCGGCGTCAGCGCGGTCCGACGGCGTCCACGCGACGGTGCGGTCCCCGCGGCGGACGACGACCCGCCAGCCGACGGCGGTGCACGCCGGGCCGGTCCAGTCGAGGACGGCGACGCCGGCGCCGGCGGCCGCGGCGTCGCTGACCGGGCGGGCGGCGACGAAGGCGGTGAGCGCGGCGGCGACGCCGTCGGCGGTGGGGGTCACGCCGGCGTCGGTCATGTCCTCGGCGAGGTCGTGCAGCGGCACCCGCACGCGGCGCTCGTCCTCGGCCAGGACCAGCACCGGCCCGCGGACGGGGTCCGCGAGCACGGCGGCGCGCAGGCCGCCGGTCGCGAGGCCCGGCAGCACCGCGTCCGCGGCGGCGCGGACGTCGTCGACGGCGACCGGCGCCGGGCGCAGCCGCTGCAGCAGGCCCGACGAGGAGCGGCCGGGGCGCCCCCGCGTCACGGGCGGCGTCCCCCGAGGGTCGCGCGCAGGTCGCCCGGCAGCTCGGCCAGGCCGAGGACGCTGTCGAGCTCGGCGGCCGACAGCCGCACCGGCAGGACGTCCTCGGCCCAGCCGGTGACCCGGCGGACGCGGGCGGCGGGGCCGGGCCAGACGGCGTCGCGGGCGGCGGCCACGTGCAGCTCGGTCAGGACGTCGGCCAGGTGGACGGCGGCGACCGGGTGGACGCCGGGCCGCTCGACGGCGGCACGCACGACGCCGGCCAGCAGCTCGCGGTCGGCCCCGGAGAGCCAGTGCGGGAGCAGGACGACGGCGGGGTCGCCCGCAGGCAGCACGCTCACCGCACACCTCCCCCCGTCGGCGTCTGCGGTTCCCCGGCGTCAGTGCAGCGGGGACTCGCGGTCACGTCCTCGATATCGGCAGTCCGACGCCGGGTTGGACCCCGGAGAACCGGACGACTTCGGGCTGTTACAGGAGTGTCGCTCGGTGACCGTCTGGAGGGGACTCCCGCACTGACGGGACACGGCGCCGGCCCCGTCGCCCCGGGTCCAGCCGAGGCGGTGTCCGGACCCCCACGGCGTCGATCCTGTCGGCGGGACCGCTCACGCTGGGTTCTGACACACGGAGCGCTCCTCGGCCCCAGCGCGCGCCGGCGCGTGAGTCCGGCCGGAATCGGACGGCGAGGGGTGCAATCGGAGGGAGGCGAGAGCCTCTCGACCACGTGTCAGCGGCAGGCACACCGCGGGGTCGGCCTGCACGGCGTGGCGTCCTGGAGATCCGGACGAGGCCAGCGCTCGTCGCCAGGGCGGACGGATTCCTCGCCGAGGTCACGTCGTCCACCCGTGTGCGACGAGACGAGGTGCCGCCATGACGGAGAGTCGAACCAGCGCGGTCAGCACCCCCGGCCGGGCACGAGACATCGGTCCTGAGGGAGGACTGACCGGTCTCCTGCAGCGCTTCCTGTCGCCCCTTGGACGCTCCCGCAGCGGTAGCTCCGCTCCGACAGCTCCCTGGGGCCCCGGCCAGCTGACCGTGGCGATCAACCCGGGAGACTGGAAGCTTTCCATCGGCAGGACCGAGCGCACGCAGAGCGTGCAGTACATGCCCGAGTTCCAGCCCGGCACCGGGTCCGGCTGTCCCGACGCCTGGCAGAACACGATCGACATGGTCGCCGGGAAGCCCATGGTCATACGGGTCTATCCCCACTTCGAGACCCCATGGCCGGGAGGGCTCAACGACGTCTGGGGGGTGCTAAACGTCAAGCGACGTGAGGACGGCGCATGGGTCAGCGGCCCGCCCCTCTCTCCGGTCAACGAGAGCCCCGTCCTCCCGAGATCCTGGGCGCACACCGATCGCGGGAGCTCCGACCACAGCGTGAACTTCTTCGTCCCGGCCAAGCTGTGCCGAGGCGTCGTGCGGTTCTCCGTCCAGCTGGCCACCTATGCCGAGTCTCCGGCGGAGACGCACTTCTACTTCAGTCCGCTAGAGGAGTTCGACGTCCCCTTCCTCGACATCCCCCGACCGAAGGTCCGCGCGGTACTCATCTGCTACAGGGGGCCCGACTACCTCGGCCAGCCATCGGACGTCCCGGCCCCCGAGGTGTCGGACTTCGGCAACCAGATGAACAGTGCGCTACGGATGCTCCCGGTGTCGCAGTGGGAGTACGTCGGGTGCACGGAGCACGAGTGCACGTGGGACCTGCGAGGGATTGCGGGCTGGTATGCACTGTCGTCGGAGCTGGCGATGGCGACGATGACCAGTGACGACGGCGCGGACGTCGTGGCCGGGTGCCTCCCCGAGGAGATCCCACCGTCGGGGATCGGCGGGATCCAGTGGGATCGCGCGGCCGTCTTCAAGCTGGACTGGGGTCCGATGGTGGCGGCGCACGAGATCGGCCATGTCCTGGGCCGTTACCACGCTCCGTGCCGAGCCACCAAGCACCTCGACCGGGACTACCCCGCGTACGGTCTCCACGAGAGCGGGAGCATCGGCGAGTACGGCTTCGACGTGGCGGCGATGACCCCCCTCTCACCGATGGAGCACAGGGACTTCATGTCGTACTGCTCCCCGGCCTGGACCTCCCCCTACACGTACGACCACCTCAAGTGGGCCATGATCACCCTGGGCGCGAAGTCGGCCCTCAGCACCACCATGGTCGAGTCCCCCCCACCTCCGCGCGAACACCTCTACCTGATCGCCGAGCTGTCCCGGACCACCGGACCCTCCATCGTGTCCGGATACCACCTGGAGGGGCCACTGCCCCCGGCCCGGACCACCCGTGAGTCCAGGATCTGGTGCGACCTGCTCGGTGAGGACGACCGGGTGCTCGCATCCGCGGAGTGCGTCCTCACCGATCGTCTCCAGGACCCGCGGGACGGGGTCCTACGGGTCTCGACGACCATCCCCTGGGACGCAGGCGCGCGGAGTGTCTCCTTCCGACGGGACGAGAGGGACTGGGGCCGGATCCCCATCGACCCCGAGGGTCCGCCGCCCCCGCGACTCCGGATGACCCGCGACGCGAGCCGGGCACACGTTCGCCATCTGGAGTGGCCGACACCTGCGGATCCGCTCCTGATCCGCCATCTCGTGCGCTACTCGAACGACGGCGGGCGAAGGTGGACGACGCTCGCCGCGAACGTCCGAGGCGGCAGTCTCACGGTGAACCTGGACACTCTCGCCGGCGGCGATGACTGCGTCTTCCAGGTAGCGGCGGCGAGGGGCGTGCGGACGACCGCGACGGAGAGCGATCACTTCGCCGTGGAGACGAAGCCCCCGCGGGTCTACGTCCTCTCGCCGAGCGACGGGCAGCGGGTTCCCGAGCGTGGCAACGTGCTGCTGCTCGGGGGTGGCTACTCACCCGACGCGGGCCTCTGCGACGGCGACGAGGTCTGGTGGTCCTCCAGCCTCGACGGACCGCTCGGCGAGGGCAACGAACTGCTCGTGTCCGGCCTCACGCGCGGCCGGCACGACATCCGTCTCGAGGTTCCCGACGGTCGCAGTGGCCGGGTGAGCAGGTCCGTCGCGGTGGTCGTGGAGGGCGGCGTCACCCCATCCGGGTGACGGATCGCCCACCTCTCGGGGAGACGTGCGTGGCCCCTGCCGAGTAGACGGTCACTCGGAGAGCTCGGCGAGCCGGTCCTTCAGCGCCCGCTCGACGCGGTCGGCGTGCACGTTCATGTTGCGCACCGAGGTCCCGAGGTCGGCCGACACCTGGGTCTTGGTCTGCCCGCCCCAGGTGGTCAGGTACCAGGTGGCCCAGCCCAGGACGTTGGGCTGCGCGGCCCGCTGGCCGCGCGCGGCGGTCGGGTCGGGGGCGCAGGCCGCGGTCAGGGCGTGCGACAGCAGCGTCTGCTCCGCCTCGTCCATGATCTGGTCGGGCGCCTCGCTGGAGTCCGGCAGCAGCACCTCGGTCGCGTCCGGGCCGCCGTCGAGGGACTGCAGGTTGCGCAGGCCGTTGAGGGTGGCGACCGTCTGCGAGTTGCGCCGCAGCGTGGTCACGCTCTGCCCCATGTAGGCCGCGAGCTCGCGCTCGGTGGGCCGCCGCTGGTGCTCGGCCTGGAAGGCGGCGATCGCCTTCTGCTGCCGGTTCTCGGTGTCGGCGGCGGTGCGGCCGTGGGCGTTGCGGCCCAGGTCGTGCACCCACTTGGACAGCTGGGTGGCGAGGAAGGCGCCGAACGGGACGCCCTTGGTCTCGTCGTACTGGCCGACCGCCTTGAGGATCCACTCGGCGACCTGCTGGCCGAGGTCGTCGGGGTCGGGCAGGTGCATCCGGATCGTGCTCATGTTGCGCTGCAGCCGCTTGAGGCTGACCGGCTGGTAGTGCCGGCACAGGTCCTCGAGGAAGGCCGGCGGCAGGTCGCGCGGGGCACGGCGGCGGACGCCGGCCTCCGCGCGCAGGCCCACGGTGGCGACGTCGCGGGTCGAGCACCAGGCGCGGATCCAGTCGGCGAGCACCTGGCCCTGGCCGCAGGGGCCGTCCACGCGGTAGAGCCCCTCGCCCTCGTCGTGGCTGACCGTGACGCCGTCGGGCAGGTCGGCGCGGAACGCGGCCAGCGGCAGGTCCCGGTCGACGCGGAAGTGCACCCGGTCGCGCGCGGTGATCGGGACCCGCGAGAAGCCCTCGGCCTCGGGGATCCCGCCGAAGACGAGCGGCGCGCGGGTGCCGGCGTCGGCCGGCTGGTCGGCGGTGGGGACGGCGGGCTGGGGGGTGCTGGTCACCGGGGACTCCTGGTCGATCGCGGGGAAGGCGTCGGCGAGGGGTGGGGCGCTACGCGGAGACGCGCTCGTACGCGGACGCGCCGGCCGGGACCTCGAGGTCGCCGTCGTCGGCGCGGAGGAGGACCTCGGCGGCGGCGCGCTCGGCGGCGGAGGGCTCGGCGGCGTACACCGGCATGTGGTCGTACAGGACCGTGAACAGGTCACTGACGAAGGCGTAGGCGGCCTGCGCCTGCGGCGAGAAGCGGGCGATCGCCTCGCGAGGGCCGAGCTCCACGCCGACGGTGACGCGGACGACCCGCTCGTCCTTGCCGAGCCCGGTGACCGAGAAGGCGACCGACGGGTGCGCGGCGGCCAGAGCCGCCAGCTCGGCCAGGCAGCGCCGGGTGGACCCGCGGCGCGGCCGCAGCTGGACGTGGACGACGACGGTCTCGTCGGCCTGCTGGGTCCCTGCCATCACGCTGTGCTGCATCCTCATCGCCCCCTGTGTCGTGCTCGGGGGCAACTCTGGCGCATGAGCGGACGGTGACGGGCACACAACTCGCCGTGCCCTGTGCAATCTCCGGGCCGACCTTCGTCAGGTCTTGCCCGTCCGGACGTCCATCCCGGTCCGGCGGGTCCGCGCATCGGCGACTGTTGCCGAGCCGCGGACCCGCCGTCGGTGGCGTGTCGTCAGCGCGCGGGCAGCTCCGGCGGGGCGGGCCGCTTCCCGGCCCCCGCAGGGGCGTCCGGGGCGGCGGCCGCGGGGCCGGCGGCCTGCGGCGCGAAGGCGGCGAGCGCGCCGAGCGTGTCCGCGGTGACCTGCGCGGCGAGCAGGTTGGCCTCGGCGATCTGCCGGTAGACCTCCTCGCGGTGGATGGTCACCTCGCGCGGGGCCTTGAAGCCCAGCCGGACGGTGCCGCCGCGGACCTCGACGACGTGCACCTCGATGTCGTCGCCGATGCGGATGGTCTCGCCGACGCTGCGGGTCAGTGTGAGCACGGGTACCCCTCCATGGGTGTGTGACGGCCTCCTGGCACCCCCGCCCGGCGGGGCGGGGTGTCGAGCGGTCGGACCGCTCCCCTCCTCTATCGGCGCAGGGGACGCCGGATGGGATGACGGCTGTCGGGGAGCACGACCTGGGTGGCCCGCCAGTTCGCCGGGTTGAGCACGACGGGGGCGCGCAGGTTCGCCGTCGCCGCCGCCGGGCCCTCGGCCGGCACGGTGACCAGGCAGAACAGCGAGGCGTCGGTCGGGTCGGCGAGGTCCAGGTCGGCCAGCACCTGGGCCGGCAGCACGGGCGCGTAGTCCGGGAAGTACCGGGCCGGGGGGATGGTCAGGAACCGCGGACCGTCGGCGTCCAGGGACTGGAGCCAGAACAGCAGCCCGTCCCCGTCGGCCGTGACGAGCACGTAGTCGCGGAAGTCGGGGAAGCCGGGCAGCGGGGACACCATGCCCAGCAGGGGCAGGGTGACGACGGGGGCGAGGGTCACCGCAGGAATTCCGCGAGCGAGGGCTGGATGACCTGGGCGGTCGCCTGCAGAGCGACCTGGTAGCCCACCTGCTGGAGGTTCAGCTCCATGATCGTCTTCGGCAGGTCGACGTCCTCGACGCCGGCCAGCTGCTGCTTGAGGCTGAGCTGGAGGTCGGTGTTGGCCTCGGCCGCCCGGTCCATGCGGGCAGCGCGGGTGCCGATGTCCGCGGTGGCGGTCAGCATCCGCTCCATGACGCCGTCGAGGTCGTCCAGCGCCGTCTGCAGGGCGGTGGCGTCCTGGGCGCCCGCTGCGGCGGCAGCCCTCTCCAGCACGGCGAACAGACCGGTGGGCCCCGTGCCGAAGGCCTCGGGCCCCGTGACGTCGATCCGGATGTCCTCACGGTCGGAGACGCGGCGGGTCAGGACGCCGTCCGTGCGGCCGACGAAGGTGCCGTCGTCGGCATAGGCGACCGTGCCTCCCGTGGGTCCGCCGAAGACCGGCCGGCCCTGCACGACCGCGTTGGCCAGGCCGAGCAGGCTCGTGCGGAGCCCCTCGAGCTCGGTGCGGATCGCGCCGGCGGACGACGTGCTCATCCCACCCGTGCTCGCCGCCTGGACGACGAGCGACCGGGCCTGCCGGGTCTGCTGCAGCATGGACTGCAACGTGGAGTCCGTCGTCTCGAGGAACGCGCTCCCGTCGGCGATGTTGCGGGCGTACTGAGCCGCGCCGGACGCGTCGGCCCGGATGATCATCGACTGGTTGGTGCCCGTGGGCGAGTCCGAGGGGCGGCTGATCGTCCTGCCCGCGGTCAACTGCTGCTGCAGCCGACCGACGGCGTCCTGGTTGCGGTAGAGGCCCTGCAGGCTGGTGAGCGCGATCGAGCGCTGGGTCACGCGCACCGGGTCACAGCCCCACTCGGCCCATGCGGTTGATGAGGACGTCCAGGGACTCGTCGATGGCCGTCACCATGCGGGCGGCCGCCGAGTAGGCGTGCTGGAAGGACATCATCCTGGTCATCTCCTCGTCGAGGTTCACTCCGCTCACCGACTCCCGGGCGCTGTCCACCTGGGCCGTGATGACGTCCTGGATGTCGCTGTTGCGCGCGACCACGGCCGCCTGGACCCCGAGGTCCACGACCAGCGCGCGGTACGTCGCGTCCACGCCGGTCTGGTCCAGGCGCAACCGGTGGGCGGCGGCCGCGTTGCCACCGTCCAGCGACGGCCCGGCGGCGTCCGGCGCGAGGAGCGCGGCGGCCACGTCCTGGGGACGGGTGAGCCGCAGCCGGATGTTCGCCGCGGTCACCGTGGCGGGGTCGACGGTGACCGCGCCCGTCCCGTCGTCGACCATCGGTCCGCCCACGTCACCGTCCAGGTCGTAGGCCGGCTCCGTACCGGTCCCCGCCTGGGCGTCGTTGAGCGTCCGGGCCACCTGCGATGCGATCGCGTCGAGCCGCCCGCGGTAGCCGGGGAGGATCGTCCCGAGGACCGACAGCTGCCCCTCCGCCGTCCCGCCGGGCCGGACGGTGGTCCCTCCCGGCCGGGTCACCAGGCGGGGGTCCCCGGGCGCGGCCGACCGGGAGTCCGTGGTGCCGGTGAGCTCCAGGGCGGTCGCGGTGTCGCCGGTGACGAGGGAGGTCCCCCCGATGCTGACGTCCACCTGCCCGTCGGCCCCCGCCCTGCCCGTCGCGCCCACCTTCTCCGCCAGTTGCAGGACGAACACGTCGCGCTTGTCCGCGAGCTCGTTCACCGGCAGGCCGGCGCGCGATGCCTTCTGGATGGCGGCGTTCAGGTCCGCGATGGACCGGGCCGCGGCGTTGACGTCCGCGACCAGGGCGTCGAGGTTGTCCCTGGTCTTCTCCCACTCCGCGCCGAGGACGCCGTCAGCTGTCCGGAGGCCGGACACCAGGGTCTCCGTACGCTGCAGCAGCTGACTGCGTGCGGCCAGGTCCTCGGGGTGGTTCGCGACGTCGCTCCACCCGTCCCACATGTCGGCGAGCATGCTCTGGATGCCCGAGCTGCCGGGCTCGCGGAGCGCGTTCTCCACGGCGGACAGTCCCGCGCTCTCCGCGGTCAACCGCGCGGAGTTGGCCCGCTCCGCCTGTGCCCGGCTCTCGAGGAACGCGTCACGGATGCGGATGACCGTGTCCGCGTCGACACCCTGACCGACCTGGTTGCTGACGGAGTGGATCGCCGGGACGGTGTTGCCGTTGACCGACTGCAGCTCGACCCGCTGCCGGGAGTAGCCGTCGGTGTTGACGTTGGCGATGTTCTGGCCGGTGACGTCGAGTCCGCGCTGGGCGGCCCAGAGCGCCGTCGTCGCGGTGTTGAGGCCGGAGAACGAGCTCACAGGGCACCGTCCAGGGTGACCGCGCGGGAGGACCCGTGCTCGGAGCGGCCGGTGGCGCCGTAGGTGCCGGCCGTGGGCTGGCGGACCGACAGCAGCGCGTCGCCGATCGCGGACAGGCCGCCCTCGATGAGCTCGCGGTTGGCGTCGGAGAGGCTGCGCAGGTCGGTGACGAGGACCAGCAGCGCTTCGTGGTGCCTGGCCAGCAGGTCGTTCCACGGCGCGGGCGCGGCCTCGGCCAGCTGGCGCAGCGACGGGTTGACCCCGGTGCCCAGCCGGACGGCGATCGCCTCGGTGGCGGCGGCCCGCTCGACCTCGAGGACGCGCAGCTGGTCGAGGACGACCTCGATCTCGTGGGCGATCCGGGCCAGCCAGCGGGTCTTGCCGGACAGGATCAGGTACTGCTTCTCCTCTGCCTTGAACAGCAGCAGGTCGAGCAGCTCCTGCTCGCGCCACAGCAGCGTCGACAGGTGCTGGAAGTCCACGTCCGCCACCGCCTCCCTCGTCTCCCGGCGGGTGTCCCCGCCTTCGCGGACAGACGGTCGGCAGCGGGCAAGCGCCCCTCAAGCCGAGTTCCCAGGATTGGCAGGAGTTGTGCGTCCGGGAGGGCGCGGTCCCTGCCGAGAGAGGGACCGTGCCAGCAGCCCGCTCCCCGGTGACCGACCGCGCGGTTCCCGCGCGCTCCGCTCCCCCGCAGCCGTCGGACGCCGCGCGCCCCGACGTCCTGCGCTCCGAGGTCGAGGTCGAGGCGCTCGTCACCGAGCACCTGGCCCTGTGCTCGTTCGCGGTCAACGCGGTGGCCTCGCGCATCTCGCTGCCCGGCCACGTGAGCCGGGAGGACCTCCTGTCCTGCGCGAAGGTGGCGCTGGTCGAGGTGGCCCGCCGGTTCGACCCGTCGGCCGGCGCGACGTTCGCCACCTACGCCCTCCCCCGGCTGCAGGGCGCGGTCCTGGACGAGCTGCGCTCGGGCGACTGGGCCAGCCGCTCGGTCCGGGCCGCGGCCCGCCGCACCGACGCCGCGTCCGACGCCCTGACCATCCGGCTGGGCCGGCCGCCGACGCGCGAGGAGCTCGCCGAGGCCCTCGGGGTGCGCCGCGAGGACCTCGACGCGCTGCAGGTCGACGTCCACCGCGCCGTCATGGTCAGCATCGACGCGGAGACCGGCGCCGAGGGCGGCACGCTGGACCTGCCCGACCCCGGCGAGTCCCCCGAGCGGGCGGTGCTGCGCGGTGAACGGGCCCGCTACCTGCAGGACGCCATCCGCGCGCTGCCCGACCGGCTCGACGAGGTCGTGGAGCGCAACTTCTTCGGTGGGGAGTCGCTCACCGACATCGCCGCCGACCTCGGCGTCACGCTCTCCCGCGTCTCGCAGATGCGCGCCCGCGCGCTCACCCTGCTGCACGCGGCGATGAGCGAGGTGTGGGAGGGCCGGGCGGTGCCGGCCGACGGCGGCGTCCGCGCGCGCAACCAGCAGCGGCTGTACGTGGAGAGGGTCGCCGGCCGGAGTCCGTTGCCGCCGATCCCGGCACCGCGGCCGGCGTGGCAGGCGGCCGCCCACCGGTACCGCGCGGCCCGCCCCGCCTGAGGCGACGTCCGACCGGCAGGACCCGCTCGGACCGGCACCTGCGGGCCGGGCGGGTCGCCGCGTCGCCACCCCTGCGCACGGTCCTCGCCGGCCCGCTCGGCGGCAGCAGGCGGCCGTGCCGGGAGCCGACCCGGAGCAGCTCCCACCGAGACGGACGACGGCCCCGGTCCCGCACGTGCGGGACCGGGGCCGTCGCGTGGACCCGGGGAGGCTCGGGGGCCCGTCACCCGACCCCGGCGAGGGACGACCGTGGGCCCAGGCCCTTCTGGGCGCGCGTCCGGTTGTCCCGCGCCTGGCGCCACGCCGCCACCCAGCGCTCGGCGGTGTGCTCCGTCAGGTGCCGCTCCAGCACGACGGCCCGGTCCTGGGCCGCCTTCTCCCGCCGGGCGTCCGGAGCGTCCACGGCGGCAGCGACACCGGCAGCCCAGTCGCGGGGACGCTTGGCGCGTCGTCCGAGACCGAGGCGCTCGTACTCCGCGCTGGGTGACCGGAGGGCGAAGACGCCGCGCGCGGCGTACTCCATCACCTTGAGCCAGCTCTTGCACTCGTTGAAGCGGTCGAGTCGCAGCGGAGCGATCCCGACGTCGAAGAGTTCCCCCATGGTCGTCAGGTACTGGTCGACGTCCTGCTTCCAGGGGACCTCGACGGGGTCCTCGGGGAGGTGGAGGCGCGTCCGGGCGTCCGCGGCCTGCCCGAGGATGACGAAACGACTCCGGCCGGCGGTGCGGTCCAGGCCCTGCTGCAGCCCGGACTCCATCACCTGCAGGTCGTAGGGGTGGGTCGGCACGGAACCGGTCCAACCGACGGTGACGACCTCCGGGTCCCGCTCGTACGCCGGCGGCAGCTCGGCGATCCGACGCGGGACCGCGTTGGGGATGTACGCACCTCGTCCGTGTCCGGCGTACTCCTCGAGGAGCGCGGCCGAGGAGACGGTGACGAGATCGGCCTCGCGAGCGCACGCCAGCACGTACTCGTTGATCGAGGAGGTCTTCAGGGTGCGGAAGGCCATGTGCCCGTACGGCACGGCCCGGAACAGGTCGTCCAGCTCGACGACCACGGCGACGCCCTGGGCCTGGAGGAGCCTCAGGATGTCCAGGCTCTCCCTGGTCTTCGGCAGCTGGAGGACCACCACGTCGGCACCCTCGGCATCGACCTCGCGGACCGACAGGACGTCCTCGCCCGGCCGCTGCGCCATGACGGTCTTCAGGCCGTAGGTGGTCGAGCACTCGACGCCGACCCCGGCCGCCTGGACGGCCTCGGCCGGCTCCGCCGTGCGGTAGTACAGCGACCCGGCGAAGCGGGTCGTCGAGAGCAGGACGCGCATGGGTGCTCCCCCTGGGAGGACGACTGGTGGGGTTCCCCGCGGCGAGAGCCGAGGCGGGGTCCCGCGACGGTATGGCCGGGCGGGCCGCTCCCCGGCCGTCCGACGCGCCGGACTGGGGCCCCAGTGCAGCGCCGAGCCTCCCGTGCCGCCTGGGACGCCGCCCGCACCGCGGGCAGCCTGCACGGACCGACCCGTCCGGAGGATCCGCGAGAAAGCTGCCCGGTTCGGTTAAAGGTCCCGGGCCCTGCCGCCGTAACCCATGGAGCAAGGCCCGCCAGCACGGATGCCAGCGGGATCAGGAAACGGCCCACGTCCAAGGAGGAACACCATGGGTCTCAGCGTCAACACCAACATCGCGGCGATCAACGCCTACCGCAACCTCACCGTCACCGACGGCCAGATGGGCAAGTCGCTGGAGAAGCTGTCCTCCGGCTACCGCATCAACCGCGCCGCCGACGACGCCGCGGGTCTGGCCATCTCGGAGGGGCTCCGGTCGCAGATCGGCGGCCTCAAGGTGGCCGTCCGCAACACGCAGGACGGCATCTCCGTCGTGCAGACCGCGGAGGGCGCGCTCACCGAGGTCCACTCCATCCTGCAGCGCATGCGTGACCTGGCCGTCCAGGCCGGCAACGACTCGAACAACGAGAAGGCCCGCGCGGCCATCGGCACCGAGGTCACCAAGCTGACCGAGGAGCTGAACCGGATCGCGGGTGCGACCAACTTCAACGGCACGAAGCTGCTCGACGGCTCCGCCTCGTCGCTGAAGTTCCAGGTCGGTGCCGACGGCGACACCAACAGCCAGATCACCATCAACCTGTCGGGTGCCGACGTCGACGCCGTCGCCACCGCGCTGAGCGCCGTCTCCCTGTCGAGCGCGTCGGGCGCCCAGTCGGCCATCACCGCGATCAACGCCCAGATCGAGAGCATCTCCACCGCCCGCGCGGAGCTGGGTGCCTACCAGAACCGGTTCGAGCACACGGTCAACAACCTGAACGCGACCATGGAGAACCTGACCGCGTCGGAGTCCCGGATCCGGGACACCGACATGGCCCAGGAGATGACCAACTTCTCCCGGACGCAGATCCTGAGCCAGGCCGGCACGGCCATGCTGGCCCAGGCCAACCAGGCGTCGCAGAACATCCTGCAGCTGCTCCGCTGACCTCGGCGCAGCGCCTGAGCACCACCTAGCACCACCCGGTGAGGGGGGAGGCCCTGGCCTCCCCCCTCACTGCGCTCGTCCTCCCCCCGCTCACGAGTCGAGGAGTCCCGATGGCCGGTCTGAGCATCAGCGGTCTGGTGTCCAACATGGACACCGCCACGATCATCGACCAGCTGATGGCGGTCGAGGCCAATCCGCAGACCCTCCTCGCGCAGCGGCTCTCGAGGACCCAGCAGCAGGTGACGGCCTACCGCGACGTGAACAGCCGCGTCGACGCACTCAGGACCGCCGCGGAGAAGCTGGCCGGCGACTCCGCCTGGCAGTCGGTCAAGGCGACCAGCTCCTCCACGGCGGTGAGCGCCTCCGCGACCACCGGAGCGGCGCCGGGCTCCCTCTCCTTCCGTGTCGACTGGGTCGCCAAGGCCCACTCGGTCATCAGCACACAGAAGTGGACCGCCACCGATCAGCAGACGGCGGCCGACCTCGACTTCGGCGCCGCCACCATCGACGTGGAGGTGGGCGGCACCACGCACACCATCACCGTCGACCGCAACGGCGACGGCCGCAGCACGCTCGCGGAAGCGGCTGCGGCGATCACGGCCCGCAGCGACCTGGGGCTCTCGGCGACCGCCGTCCGGACCTCCCCCACCCAGTACCAGCTGCAGGTGACCTCCACGAAGACCGGCGAGGCATCCCGCTTCGACGTCGGCGCACCGGACACCTTCACGACCGTGACGCAGGGCGCCAACGCACAGCTCACCGTCGGCGAGGGCACCGGCTACAAGGTCACCTCCGCGACCAACACCTTCACCGGCCTGCTCGACGGCGTCACGCTGACGGTCACCGAGCCGGCCAGTTCGGTGACCGTGCAGGTGGCCACCGACCCGGAGGCCATCGCCGACCACGTGCAGGCCCTGGTGACCTCGGCCAACGCCCTGCTGGACGCGATCTCCACGCGCACCGACAGCACGAGCAGCACGGCCGTGCTGAAGGGGGACAGCGCCCTGCGCCAGCTCACCTCGCGGGTCCTCGACGTGCTGTCGTTCGCCGTCGGCGAGGACGGCTCGTCCTCAGCGGTCGGCCTCGAGCTCACCCAGAACGGGCGCTACACCTTCGACGAGACCGCCTTCCTCGACAAGCTGGCCGCCGACCCCGCCGTCGTGCAGCGGATGTTCCGTCAGGTCACCACGCTGCCCGGGCCTGACGGGGACGCCGCCACCACCTCGGACAACCAGTCCCTGCCGACGGGCATCGCCGCCAAGCTGGCCGACATCGCACGGACGGCGTCGAACACCACGGACGGGACCCTGACCCTCCTCGTGAAGAGCACCGAGGAGAGGGCCAAGGACCTGGACGAGCGCGTGGAGGCGTGGGACCTGCGACTCGAGCTGCGCCGTACGACCCTCACCCGCCAGTTCACCGCGATGGAGACCGCCCTCGGGACGCTGAGGAACCAGGCGTCCTGGCTGTCCTCGCAGCTGTCGTCCCTGTCGTCGTCGTGACCCCCTGACCACCTGACGCCCGCGCGAGTCCGAGGAGAGACCTGATGAGCACTGCCGCCGCGCTGCGCGCCCGATACGTGGGCGACTCCGTCGCCACCGCGTCCCCCCAGCAACTCCTGGTCATGCTCTACGACCGGCTGGCCCTCGACCTCGAGCGGGCCGCGTCCGCGCTGGCCACCGGCGACCGCCGGACCGCCGGCACGCAGCTGACCCACGCGCAGGACGTCGTCTTCGAGCTGCGTGCGAGCCTCCGCGTCGACGCGTGGGAGGGAGGACCCCGGCTCGCCGCGCTGTACTCGTGGCTGATCACCGAGCTCGTGCAGGCCAACGTCAAGGGCGACCGCAACCGCGTCGAGTCGTGCCTGAGGGTCGTCGAGCCGCTGCGCGACGCCTGGCGGCAGGCCGCCGCCAGCCTGGCGGGCACCGCATGACCGCGGCGCACTCCGCGGACGGGCAGCGCCGCGCGGAGTGGGCCAGCGTCCTCGAGGAGATGGAGGTCGAGGTCCTCGACGCCGAGCGGGCCATCCGCGGCAACCGCGCCGAGGAGATCGCCGCCTGGGGCCGGCGCATGGAGGACTGGACCCCGCCCAGCGTGCTGGGCCCGGTGCCGGCGGACCTGCGCGAGCGGGCCGCCCGGCTGCTGCAGCACCAGCTCGCCGTCGCCGAGGAGCTCGTCGAGCGGATCACCCAGTCCCAGCGCCAGCGCGACGTCGCCGCACGGATGGCCTACCGGCCCCGCCCGGTGCCCGCCTTCATCGACAGGGCCCTCTGAGCCCGACTGGCAACACTCCACGACGAACCGGCCCGGCCGGGTCCGCCTCGCGGCGGGCCCGGCCGTCGTCGTCCCCGGGCTGGTACCGCCCTCCGGGCGCGGGAGGCGGCTCGGGAGGCGACACGGGCCCCGCAGTGCCCACCGGGCTCGTCCCCGCCATCCGTCACACCCGTCACCTGAGTCACGGAACGTGGTCAAGGTGTGACGGACCGCTGCCGATGTCGGCCCTGCACGGACAGCACCACTCTCGCCACGGATCGGCGGCCCCTCCCCTGCGCTCGCGCGCCGGGGCAACCCGACGTACCCGGAGGCCAGTCGTGTCCTGCCGTCCTGCCCGCCGGCGGTCCACCCGATGATCAGCGACGTCACGATGACGACGCTGCACGCGGCGCTCAGCGGCCTGGCCCAGCGCCAGCGCGTCACCGCGGACAACATCGCCAACGTCCAGACCCCGGGCTTCCTCGCCGGCCGCACGGACTTCGAGTCCTCGCTGCGCGCCGAGCTGCGCCAGGGCAGGACGCCGACGGTCTCCGGCGGCTCGATCGCGCGCTCGTTCGAGCCGACCCGCGAGGACGGCAACAACGTCAACCTCGACAGCGAGACGGTCATCGCCACCGAGACCGGCCTGCGCTACCAGTTCGCGCTCACCGCGCTCGACGGCAAGTACAGCGGTCTGCGCACGGCCCTGAGGACGTCCTGACGTGTTCGACAGCCTCGACGTCTCCGGGTCCGGGCTCTCCGTCCACCGCCGCTGGATGGACGCCGTCTCGGACAACATCTCCAACATCAACACGGTCAGCTCGACCGACGGCGAGGCGTTCAGGGAGCGCATGGTCGTCGCGCAGGCCGTGGACTACGGCTCCGGCGAGGGCGGCGTCCGCATCGCCCGGGCCGAGTTCGGCAGCGGCGAGGGCCGGCTCGTGCACGAGCCCGACCACCCGCTGGCCGACGCCGAGGGCTACGTCCGGTACCCGGACATCGACCTCGGCGACCAGATGACCCAGCTGATCATGGCCCAGCGCGGCTACCAGGCGAACCTGGCGTCCCTGGAGCGGGCGACCACCGCCTACCAGGCCGCCCTCCAGCTCGGGAAGGGCTGACCGTGAGCTCCCCCATCGACGGCATCTCGCTGCCCGGCGTCCCGACGATCGGCGCCCTCGGCGGGATCAGCGGCACGACGCCCGCGGCCCCGGCGACCTCGACGTCGGGCGAGGGCTTCGCCGCCGCGCTGACCGGCGCGCTCGACCAGCTCGGCAGCCTGCAGTCGGCCAAGGACGCCCTCGCCGTGCAGGGCGCCACCGGCGACCTGCGTGACGTGCACGACTACATGATCGCCGCCCAGGAGTCCTCCGTGGCCACCGAGGTGGTCGTGACCCTCAAGAACAAGGCGGTCGAGGCCTTCACCGAGATCATGAGGATGCCCGTCTGATGCCTGCCGCACTCGCTGGGCCGCTGGCGAAGCTGCGGAGCACGCTCGCCACCATCAGCCTCGGCCAGAAGGTCGTGATCGGCCTGCTGGTGGCCGGGCTGGCTCTGGGCGGCTTCTTCTTCTACCGCTGGATCACGACGCCGACCATGGCGCCGCTGTTCTCCAACCTGGCCTCGACCGACGCCTCGGCGATCGTCGACGAGCTCAACGCCGCCGGCGTCTCCTACGAGCTCGCCGACGGCGGCGGCACCATCCTCGTGGCCAACGAGCAGGTCTACGACCTGCGGCTGCAGATGAGCGGCAAGGGCCTGCCGGCCGGCTCGGAGACCGGGTACGCGCTGCTCGACGAGCAGGGCATCACCACCAGCGAGTTCCAGCAGCAGGTGCAGTACCAGCGCGCCATCGAGGGCGAGCTGGCCAACACCCTCGAGGCCCTCGACGGCGTGCAGACCGCCGTGGTCCACGTCGCGCTGCCCGAGGACGAGGTCTTCGCCTCCGACGAGCGCGAGCCGACCGCCTCGGTGCTCCTGGACCTGGAGCCGGGCACCGAGCTCGCCGGCGAGCAGATCCAGTCGATCACCAACCTGGTCTCCTCCAGCGTGGAGGGCATGGACCCCGAGCAGGTGACCGTCTCCGACTCGACCGGTCAGCTGCTCTCGGCCGCCGGCCAGGGCGTGAGCGCCGCCTCCGGCGACGCCCGCTCGCAGATGGAGACCGACTACGAGAGCCGCCTGGCCGCCAACGCCCAGGCCATCCTCGACACCGTCCTCGGCCCGGGCAACGCCCGCGTCGCCGTGCGCGCCGACCTGGACATGTCGCAGAGCGACAGCACCGCGACGACCTACGGCTACACCCAGGGCACGCCGCCGGTCTCCGAGCAGACCTCGACCGAGCAGTACACCGGCGACGGCACCGCCGTCGGCGGCGTGCTCGGCCCGGAGAACACCGCCGACGCCGCGAACGGCGCCGGCGGCGGCACCTCCACCTACTCGACCGAGTCGACGACGGCGAACAACTCCGTGGACCAGACGGTCACCAACACCGTCACCGCGCCCGGGGAGGTCAACCGGCTCACCGTCGCGGTGGTCCTGAACGACACGGTGGCCGGCAACCTCAACCAGACGCAGGTGCAGGACCTCATCGGCAACGCCGTCGGCCTGGACACCGCGCGCGGCGACGACATCAGCGTCGCCTCCCTCGCCTTCGACACCACCGCCGCCGACGCCGCCGCCGCGGAGATGACCGCGGCCCGCGAGGCCGAGCAGCAGGCGCAGATGTGGTCCCTGGTCAAGAACGGCGGCATCGCGCTCGGCATCGCGCTGCTGGTCCTCGTCGTGTGGCTGCGCTCGCGCCGCCGCGGCGACGACGAGGAGGAGGACGAGGACGACGAGCCCCTGGAGCTCGACGAGGGCCTGATCGCCGAGCTCGAGCGGCTGCGGGTGTCCAGCTCGCGGGACGACACGGCGGTCCTGGACAACCGGGCGCTGGAACTGGAGGCCGCGGAGCGGCAGCGGGTGCGGGGGGAGATCGCGACGATGGTCAGCGAACGTCCGGACGAGGTGGCGCAGATGCTGCGCGGCTGGCTGAGTGACGTCAAGTGACGCTCGCCAGCGTCGAGCAGCTGGTGGGCGCGGGCGGGACCAACCTGCCCGCGCTGCCGCCGGCTCCCCCGCGTCCCGAGATGCCGGGCCTGCGCAAGGCCGCCGTCTTCCTCGCCCAGATGAGCAGGGAGGAGGCCGGGCTGCTGCTGTCCAAGCTGCGCCCGCGCGAGGTCGAGGCCCTCACCCGCGAGATCATGAAGCTCGGCTCGGTCGAGCCGGAGGACGTCGACGGCGTCCTCACCGAGTTCTCGCAGATGATGGCCGCACAGCGGTACGTGGGCCGCGGCGGCGTCGAGTTCGCCCGCGAGATCCTGGCCGCCGGCCTCGGTGAGGACAAGGCCGAGGGCATCCTCGCCCGGCTCAACGTCGTCTACACCGAGGTGCCGTTCGCCTCGCTGCGCAACGCCGACGTCCGCCAGCTGGTCACCTTCCTCAAGGACGAGCACCCGCAGGTCATCGCCCTGGTGCTGGCCCACCTGTCGGCCGGGCAGTCGGCCGAGGTGCTCTCGGGCTTCTCCCCGGAGCAGCAGGCCGAGGTGGCCCACCGGATCGCCACGATGGACCGCACCTCCCCGGAGATGGTCCGGCTGGTGGAGGAGGAGCTCGGCCGCCGCATGGGGTCGCTGCTCGCCCACCAGGACATGTCCACCGTGGGCGGCGTCGAGACCCTCGTGGAGATCATCAACCGCTCGCCGCGGCCGACCGAGCGCTCGATCCTCGAGTGGCTGGACACCTCCGACCCGGAGCTGGCCGAGCAGGTGCGCGCGCAGATGTTCGTCTTCGAGGACATCACCACCATCGACGACCGCTCGATGCAGCTGGTGCTGCGCGAGGTCGAGGCCAACGACCTGGCCACCGCGCTCAAGGGCGTGCGCCCCGACGTCCGCGACAAGGTGGTCCGGAACCTCTCCGAGCGGGCCGCCGAGAACCTCGCCGAGGAGATCGAGCTGCTCGGCCCCGTCCGCGCCCGCACGGTCGAGGAGGCGCAGGGCAAGATCGTCGCGGTCATCCGCACGCTCGAGGAGCAGGGCGTCCTGACCATCTCGCGCGGTGGGGACGATGAGTTCGTCTCCTGACGGGGCCCGTCCGACGGCCCGGGAGTCGGTGCTGCTGCGCGGGGCCTCGGCCAGCGCGGCGGCGCCGTACCGCTCGGTGCCGGGGACGACGGTGCCCGAGCCGCGCCCGGCACCGCAGGCGGCGACCCACCAGCCGACCGAGCAGCTGACCCGGCCCCTGACCCTGCCGCCCACCCAGCCGCCGGCCCCGCAGCTGACCCGGCCCCTGACGCTGCCCGTCGTGGACGGCGCGCCCGAGGTGGTCGTCGAGCGGCGGTCCTCCGTCCGGCGCGCCGCCGACGTCCCGGTGCCCAACGGCCGCGGCGTGCTGCGGCTCGGCGACGTCTACGCCGAGGAGCTCGCCCGGCTGCGCGAGTTCGCCCGCGCCGAGGGGCACGGCGCCGGCTACGCCGAGGGCCTGGCCGAGGCCGGCCGGGTCGTCGCCGAGGCCGAGGCCGAGGCGGCCGCGCGGCTGGCCGACGCGCAGGCCCGCTGGGAGCGGCGGATGGCCTCGGCCACCGCCGCGCTCGGCGCCGCCGTCGCCGCCCTCGACGCCGCCGTGGTGCCCACCGCCGAGGACGTCCGCGACACGATCGTCGAGGGCGTCCTGACGCTGGTCGAGGACCTGCTCGGCCGCGAGCTGTCGGCCTCGACCACCGCCGGCGTGGACGCGGTCCGCCGCGCGCTGACCCTCGTCCCCGCCGACGCCCCCGCCGTCGTCCGGCTGCACCCCGACGACCTCGCCGAGGTCCCGCCGGCCGCCCTCGCCGCGCTGCCGCGGTCGGTCACCGTCGTCGGCGACGACGCCGTCGAGCGGGCCGGCGCGGTCGCCGAGTGCGGCCCCCGCCGGGTCGACGCGCAGCTGTCGACGGCGCTCGCGCGGGTGCGGGCGGTGCTGTCGGCGTGAGCACCACCGCGCTGCTGCAGCGCGCCCGCCTGGCCGCCCGCCCGCAGCTGACCGGCTCGGTCGTCGGCGCCATGGGGCTCACCCTCACCGTCGAGGGCGTCGCCGCCGCCGTCGGGGACCTCGTCGAGGTCGACCCCGGCCCGCGCGGGCTCGTGGCCGAGGTGGTCGCCGTCTCCCGGGACCGGCTCACCTGCATGCCGCTCGGCGAGCTCGGCGGCGTGCGCGCCGGCGCGCCGGTCCGGAACACCGGCATGCCGCTGCAGGTGCCGGTCGGCGAGGCGCTGCTCGGCCGGGTGCTGGACGGCCTGGGCCGCCCGGTCGACGGGCACGGCCCGCTCGGTCCCGGCAGCGGCGGGGGCATCGACTGGGTGGACCTCGCCAGCGAGACCCCGCACGCGCTGTCCCGCCGCCGGGTGGAGGAGCCGCTGCCGGTCGGCGTCCGCGCGCTGGACACCCTCGTGCCGGTCGGCAAGGGCCAGCGGCTGGGCATCTTCGCCGGGTCCGGTGTCGGCAAGTCCACGCTGCTCGCGCAGATCACCCGCGGCACCGAGGCCGACGTCCGGGTCATCGGGCTGATCGGCGAGCGCGGCCGCGAGGTGAAGGAGTTCCTCGAGGAGAACCTCGGGGCCGAGGGCATGGCGCGCACGGTCGTCGTCGTCGCCACCTCCGACGAGCCGCCGCTGGTGCGGCTCAAGGCGGCGTTCGTGGCCACCCGCATCGCCGAGGGCTTCCGCGACCAGGGCCGCGACGTGCTGCTGCTCATGGACTCCATCACCCGCACCGCGATGGCCCAGCGCGAGGTCGGCCTGTCCGCCGGCGAGCCCCCGGCCACCCGCGGCTACCCGCCGAGCGTCTTCGCGATGATGCCGCGCCTGCTGGAGAAGGCCGGGCCCGGCGCGACCGGGTCGATCACCGGCCTCTACACCGTGCTCGTCGAGGGGGACGACCACAACGAGCCGATCGCCGACACCGCCCGCTCGATCCTCGACGGGCACGTCGTGCTCACCCGGAGGCTGGCCACCACCGGCCACTTCCCCGCCGTCGACGTCCTGGAGTCGATCTCCCGGGTCGCCGGCGCGGTCACCGCGCCCGCGCGGATGGCCGACGCCCGCGAGATGCGGCGGCTGATGGGCGCGCTGCGCGACGTCAAGGAGCTCGTGGAGATCGGCGCCTACCAGGCCGGCAGCGACCCGCTGGTCGACCGCGCCCGCGCGCTGTCCCCCGCCATCGACGCCTTCCTGCGCCAGCCGCTGGAGGACAGCACCGCCCCCGACGACGCCTGGGCGATGCTGCACCGGCTCGTGACGGCCGGCTGAGGTGGCGAAGCCGGCCGCCTTCCGCCTCGAGCCGGTGCTGCGGGTCCGCCGCGCCGCCGAGGAGGCCGCCGAGCGCGCCGCCGCCGAGGCGCCGGCCGCGGCCCGCGAGGCGGAGCGCCGCGCCGAGGCCGCGGCCGCCGCCCAGGCCGCGCGGGTCCCGCCCGCGTCCGCGCCGGCGCACGTCTTCGTCGCCGCGATGGTCGCATCGGCCGCCGCGGCTGCCGATGTGACAGCTGCACGGGCGACGGCGCAGGCCTCGGCCGAGCAGGCCGGGCTGCTGCGCGCGCGGTGGACCGCCGCCGCCCAGCGGACCAGGGCGCTGGAGAAGCTGCGCGAGCGGCACCTCCTCGCGCTGCGGACCGCCGAGCTCAGCGCCGAGGAGCGCGCGGTCGACGACCTGGTCACCGCCCGGCACGCCGGGACCGGACCCGAGGGAGAGGAGGACCCGTGGAGGGACTGACCGCGGTGCACAGCCGCATCGCCGAGATCCAGAACCGGATCCTCACCTTCGCCTCGGCGTCGGCCACCTCGACGTCGGCCACCTCGACGTCGGCCGCCTGGGCCAGCGCCGCGTCCGCCGCCGGGCTCACCGGCACCGCGGCCACGACGGCGACCGGCGCGACGGCGACCGGCGCGGCGGCGACCGCCGGCAGCGGCCTGGAGGACCAGGCGGTCGCCGCGGCGCGGCGCTACCTCGGCGTGCCCTACGCCTGGGGCGGCACCGACCCGTCCGTGGGCCTGGACTGCTCCGGCCTGGTGCAGCGGGTGTTCGCCGACCTGGGCATCGACCTGCCCCGCACCAGCTCCCAGCAGGCCACCGCGGGCACCCCGGTCGCGAGCCTGGCCGAGGCCCGCCCCGGCGACCTCGTGTTCTTCGACAACTCCCCGTCGCGCCCGGGCATCGACCACGTCGGCATCTACGTCGGCGACGGGAAGATGATCGCCGCGCCGCAGGAGGGCGACGTCGTCCGGGTGCAGGACGTCGGCACCCCGACCGTCATCCGCCGGGCGCTGCCCGCCTCCGCCCCCGCCTCCACGGCGGTGGCCGCCCCCGGCGCCGGCCTGGCGGGCGTCCCCTACGCCGACCTGTTCACCGCCGCCGGCGCCAGGCACGGCGTCGACCCGGCGCTGCTCGCCGCGGTGGCGAAGGTCGAGTCCGGCTTCGACTCCTCCGCCGTCTCGCCCGCGGGCGCCACCGGCCTCATGCAGTTCATGCCGGCCACCGCCCAGGGCCTCGGCGTCGACGCCGGCGACCCGGCGTCGTCGATCGACGGCGCCGCCCGCTACCTGCGCCAGCTCACCGACCGGTTCGGCTCGACCGATCTCGCGCTGGCCGCCTACAACGCCGGTCCCGGCACGGTCGCCCGCCACGGCGGCATCCCGCCGTACGCCGAGACCCGGTCCTACGTCCGCAAGGTCACCAGCGCCGCGGAGGCCTACTCGTGACAGCTCCCGTCCTGACCGCCGCCGCGGCCGCGCCCGCCCCGGCCTCCCCGGCCGGTGGCTCCGACCCGGGCTCGGCCGCCGGCTTCGCGTCCGCCCTCGACGACGTCCTCGACGACGCCGCCGCCGGGCGTCCGCGGGCCGACGGCGGCGCCGGCCGCGTCGACGACCGTCCCGGCCGTGCCGTGGGCCGCGACGGCGACCCCGGCCGCCCCGGGGCCACCGCCGACACCCCGGCCGGCAGCGCCGACGACGCAGCCCCGGCCGACGCCCGCCCCGCGGGCGACACCCCCGTGCCGCCCGGCGCGCTGCCGGCCGGCTGGGCGCTGGCCCTCGCCCTCGGCACCGCCGTCCCCGGCACCGGCACGACCACCCCCGGCGGCACCCCCGGCGGCACCGACGCCGCGGCCCCCGGTGCGGCCGCCGCGCACGCCGCCGGCGCGGCCGGGGCCGTCGCGG
>NZ_JBHSGR010000032.1:0-41302 GCF_042654585.1 Geodermatophilus arenarius | reverse complement strand
CCGGGACGCCCGATCCCGGCGCGGCTCGACCCGCGCGCCGGCCGCCCGCCGCGCGGCCGCGGCGCCGGTGCGGGCCGGGCCGGCGGCGCCCGCGGGACCCCGACGACGCGCCGGCGCTCCTCCCGGGGCGCCGTCGCGGCCCGCGTCGTCGCCGCCGTCGTGTCGGTGGTGGTGCTGGCCGGCAGCGGGTGGGGCTGGTACCTGGGCCGGCTGGCCGACGCGACGGTCAGCCGCACCGACGCGATCCCGGCCGACGGCAACTCCGAGTCCGGTGGCATGCCCGAGGCGATGAACCTGCTGCTGGTCGGCAACGACAGCCGCGCCGACCTCACGCCCGAGCAGCTCGCGGAGCTCGACGCCGGGGTCGACTCCGGCACGAACACCGACACGATGATCCTGGTGCACGTGCCGGCCGACGGGTCGGGCGCCTCGTTCGTCTCCTTCCCGCGCGACTCCTGGGTGGAGATCCCCGGCCACGGGACGGACAAGCTCAACGCCGCCTACGCCTACGGCGCCGCGGAGGTCGACGACGCCGCTCCCGAGAGCGAGAGGCAGGCCGCCGGCGCGCAGCTGCTGATCCGGACGATCAACCAGCTGTCGGGGCTGCGGATCGACCACTACGCCGAGGTCGACCTCCTCGGCTTCTTCGAGCTCACCAGCGTCGTCGGCGGCGTCGAGGTCAACCTCTGCCACGCGGTCGACGACTCGCAGTACTCCGGCGCGGTGTTCCCCGCCGGGAAGCAGACGATCTCCGGCGCCGACGCGCTGCGGTTCGTCCGCCAGCGCCACGGCGTCCGCCCGGACGGCTCCCTCGCCCTCCCCCGCGGCGACCTGGACCGGATCGTCCGCCAGCAGGTCTTCATCGGGGGGGTGCTCCGCAAGATCCTCTCCCAGGACGTGCTGCTGGACCTCGGCAAGCAGCGGGAGCTGATCCGGGCGGCGTCGGAGTCGCTGACCATCGACGAGGACCTCGACCTGCTCGACCTCGCCCAGCAGATGCAGTCGGTGACGGCCGGGGACATCGAGTTCCGGACGATCCCCGTCGCCGACCCGAACGCGAAGAACGACGAGGGCTCCTCGATCGTGGAGCTGGCCGACGAGGACACGCTGCACGCGTTCTTCGCGGGCCTGTCCGCCGAGCCCGAGGCGCCCGCGTCGGAGGCCCCGGCGCCACCGGCGACGGTCGACCCGTCGGAGGTCTCGGTCGCGGTCTACAACGGCTCCGGCGTCTCCGGGATCGCCGCGGAGGCCACGGCCGACCTGGAGGCCGCGGGCTTCCCGGTGGTCAGCACCGGCAACGCCGACAGCAGCGACCACGAGCAGACGACGATCCGGCACGCCGCCGGCGACGAGGCGCTGGCCGCCACCCTCGCCGCGCAGGTCCCGGGAGCGGTCCCCGAGGTCGCCGACGACGCCACCTCCGGCACCGTCCAGCTGATCCTGGGCTCGGACTTCACCGGCATCGGCCAGGCGACCACCCCGCCCGCGGACACCGGCGATCCGGCCGCACCGACCGAGGAGCCGCGCACCGCCGCCGACACCGGCTGCATCAACTAGCCGGAGGACCCTCCCGCCCCCACCGGGGGAGCCCACCGCCCTCCCCACCCTCCGCGGACCCGGGTGGTGGCCGGGACGGTGCCCCCGGACGCGTACCGTCGTCCCCACGGGCCGGGCCGAGTCAGCGGTCCGGCGGCACCCTCCCTCTCGACGCGTCGGCGGGCGAGGAGGCTGAGATGACTGCCCACCCCGAGGACGTCCGGCCGCTCCCCGGATCCATCACGGTCCGGGAGGAGGGCGGCAGCCGGGTGCTGTGCCTGCGCGGCGAGCTGGACACCGCGGTCGGCACGCGGTTCAAGCAGCGCCAGGGCCGGGCCCCGCTGCTGGTCGACGTCATCGACGCCGCCGGGGTGTCCTTCATCAGCTCGACCGCCCTCAGCGTCCTGGCCCGGTGCGTCGAGGCGTCCCACGCCGTGGGCCGGCGACCGGTGCTGCGCGCGGCGTCGCCCGTCGTGGAGCGCATCCTGCAGCTCAGCGGGCTGCAGGACGACTTCGACCGCCCGCCCGCCACCTCCGGTCGCGCCGAGACGCCGGGCTGACCGCCGGACGGCGGACCCCGGGCGGGGAGCCCCCGCAGAATGGCCGCGTGCCCGCCGACCGCGCCCGCCCGGTGACCCTGCGGGACGTGGCCGCCGAGGTCGGGGTCTCGGCCAAGACGGTGTCCAACGCCTTCTCCCGGCCCGACCAGCTCTCCACGGCGCTGCGCGAGCGCGTGCTGGCCGCCGCCCGCCGGCTCGGCTACCCGGGACCCAACCCGCTGGCCGCGGGCCTGCGCCGCGGCCGGGTGGGCGCCGTCGGCGTCGCCTACGACAACGGGCTGTCCTACGCCTTCGACGACCCGGTGGCGGTCGCGCTGCTGGCCGGGGTCACCGAGGTCGCCGAGCCCGCCGGGTCGGGCCTGCTGCTGGTCCCGGGCTCGACCGACCCCGCCCGGCGCCTGGCCGCCGTGACCGACGCCGTCGTCGACGGGCTGGTCGTCTCCTCGGTCGGCGACGAGGACCCGCTGCTGGCGGCGGCGATCGCCCGCGGGCTGCCGCTGGCCGTCGTCGACCAGCCCCGCCCCGACCGGCTGGCCGCCCTCGGGGCCCCGGCGACGCCGTGGGTGGGCGTCGACGACCGCGCCGCCGCGGCCGCCGTCGCCCGGCACCTGCTCGGCCTCGGGCACCGCCGGCTCGCCGTCGTCTCGTTCGGCATGCACGGCGATCCGATCGCCCCCGGGCTGGTCGACGTCGCCACCCAGGAGGCGGCCACCTACGCCGTCACCCGCGACCGGCTGGCCGGCTACCGCGACGCGGCGGAGCGGGCCGGGCTGGACTGGGCCGCCGTCCCGGTGTTCCACGGCGGGGACAGCACGCCGGAGGTCGGGGAGGCCGGTGCCGACGCCGTCCTCGCCACCGACCCGCGGCCGACGGCGCTGCTGTGCCTGAGCGACCGGCTGGCCGAGGGCGCCCTGCGCGCGGCGGCCCGCCGCGGGCTGCGCGTGCCGGAGGACCTGTCCGTCGCCGGCTTCGACGACGCGACGACGGCGGCCGGTCTCGGCCTGACCACCGTGCGCCAGCCGACCCGGGAGAAGGGGCGGGCGGCCGGGCAGGCCCTGCTGGACCTGCTCGCCGGCCGGCCCGCCCCGCCGCCGCGCACCCTGCCCGCCGACCTGGTGGTGCGGACCTCGACCGGCCCGGCCGGCTAGCGGCCGCGCCAGACCGGCGCGCGGCGCTCGGCGAACGCGGTCGCGCCCTCGCGGGCGTCCTCGGAGGAGAACACCGGCTCGATCAGCTCCTGCTGCCTCGCCCAGCCCTCCTCGGCGGTCCAGTCGGCGGTGCCGCGGGCGATCTCCTTGGTGGCGGCGACCGCGAGCGGGCCGTTGGCGGCGATGACGCCGGCCAGCTCGACGGCGGCCTCCAGCGCCCCGCCCTCGGCGACCACCCGGTTGACCAGCCCGACCGCGGCCGCCCGCTCGGCGTCGATCGGCTGCCCGGTCAGCAGCATCTCCATCGCCACCGCCTGCGGGATGCGCCGCGGGAGGAACAGCGCGGCGCCGGCGGCGGCCACCAGCGAGCGGGTCACCTCGGGCACGCCGAAGCGCGCCGAGGCCCCGGCGACGACGAGGTCGCAGGCGAGCACCAGCTCGAACCCGCCGGCCAGCGCCCACCCCTCGACGGCCGCGACCAGCGGCTTGCGCGGCGGCGTCTGGGTGATCCCGCACAGCCCGCGGCCCTCGATCGCCGGCCGCTCGCCGCGCAGGAAAGCCTTGAGGTCCATGCCGGCGGAGAACGTCCCGCCGGCGCCGGTGAGCACGCCGGCGCGCAGGTCGACGTCGGCGTCCAGCTCGTCGACGGCCGCGGCGACGCCGCGGGCCACCGCGCCGTCGAGCGCGTTCTTCGCCTCGGGCCGGTTGATCGTGACGACCTGGACGGCGCCGCGGCGCTCCACCAGCACGGGTTCGGTCACGGTCCCTCCTCCTCCGCGGCGCACCGCGGCTCGTGCGCTCCCGTCATCGGGGGCGCGACCACTCCTCCAGGACGGCGGCGGCGTCGGCCGGGCCGGGGCTCACCGGCGCGGCGGGGCCGGCCGGGGTGCGCGAGAAGCGCGGCGCGGGGGCGGCCTGCCGCACGCCGTCGACCTCGACGAGCGTGCCGCGGGCGGCCAGGTGCGGGTGCGCGGCCGCCTCGTCCGCGGTGAGCACCGGGGTGACGCAGGCGTCGGTGCCGTCGAAGACGCGCTCCCAGTGCTCCCGCGGGTGCGCGGCGAACGCGGCGGTGAACAGCTCGCGCAGGCGGGGCCAGCCGCGCGGGTCGGTCTGCGCGGGCAGGTCGTCGCCGGCCAGCCCGAGCCCCTCCAGCAGCGCCGCGTAGAACTGCGGCTCCAGCGCGCCGACGGCGACGAACCGGCCGTCGGCGCAGGCGTAGACGTCGTAGTAGGGCGCGCCGCCGTCGAGGACGTTGGTGCCCGGCCGGTCCGACCACAGCCCCGTGCCGCGCATCGACCACAGCATCTGGGAGATCAGCGCGACGCCGTCGACCATCGCGGCGTCGACCACCTGCCCGCGGCCCGAGCGGGACCGCTCGTGCAGCGCGGCGAGGATGCCGACCAGCACCAGCATGGAGCCGCCGCCGTAGTCGGCGACGAGGTTCAGCGGCGGCCGCGGCACCTGCCCGGGTCGGCCGAGCGCGGCCAGCGTGCCGGTCAGCCCGAGGTAGTTGACGTCGTGGCCCACCCGGTCGGCCCACGGCCCGTCCTGGCCCCAGCCGGTCATCCGTGCGTAGACCAGCCCGGGGTTGCGCTCGAGGCACACGTCGGGGCCGAGCCCCAGCCGCTCGGCGACGCCGGGCCGGAAGACGTCGAGGAACACGTCGGCGTGCCCCGCCAGGCCGAGCACGAGGTCGCGCCCCTCGGGCGCCTTGACGTCGACGCCGAGCGAGCGCCGGCCGCGCATGACGACGTCGGGGGCGGCGCCCCCGAGGGACAGGCCGCCGGAGGGCCGCTCCACCCGGACGACGTCGGCTCCGAGGTCGGCCAGCACCATCGCGGCGTGCGGGCCGGGCCCGATGCCGCCGAGCTCGACGACCCGCAGCCCGGTCAGCGGGCCGCTCCCCCCGCTCACGCCGCGGCCCGCAGGTGCCGGTCCAGGAAGCGCAGGATGCGCGCCCAGGCGTCCTCGGCCGAGGGGCCGTGGTAGCCGACGCCGAGCACCTTCTCCAGCGCCGTGAACGGTCCGAGGTCGTGCCGGTTGAGGAACGAGTGCCCGGCGTCCGGGTACTCCTTCACGTCGTGCTCGACGCCCAGGTCGGTGAGCACCCGGCCCAGCCGGCCGGCCGCGCCGCGCAGCACGAGGTCGCGGCCGCCGAAGCTGGCCACCACCGGGCAGGCCCCCGCGAGCACCTGCTCGGCGTCCTTCGGCAGGGGGCCGTAGTTGGGCGCGGCGACGGCGAAGCCGCGGGTGGCGCCGAACAGGGCGAACTTCCCGCCCATGCAGAACCCGAGGACCCCGATCCGGCCGGTGCAGTCGTCGCGGTCGGCGAGGAGGCGGCGGGCCGCCTCGAGGTCGCCGAAGGCCGGGCCCTCGCCCCGGCTCAGCGACCGGAACGTCGAGCGCAGGCAGCGCACCGCGCCGCCGGCGGTGAACAGGTCGGGGGCGACGGCGAGGTAGCCGGCGGCGGCCAGCCGGTCGGCGTGCCGGCGGACGTCGTCGGTGAGGCCGAAGACCTCGTGCACGACCACGACGCCGGGCCAGGGCCCCTCCCCCACCGGCGGCACGGCGAGGTGGGCGGACAGCTCCGGGGCGCTCGCGGCACCGGGGATCACGGTGGTGGGCAGGGCGGCCTCCCGGGGTCGCAGCGGCAGCGCGGGCGCCGCCGACGCTAGCCCGCGGGTGTGTCGGCCGTCTCACCGGCCCGATCACGGCGCACCGGGGTGGCGGTCACCTCGCGCGGGCCGCCGATCCCGTGGCCCGCGGCGCAGCGCAGCCCGAGCGCCACCGGCGCGCCGCAGTCCCGGTGGGTCAGCGCCAGCGGCGGGACGCCGTCCGCCGCGAGCCACCGGTCGCCCCACTGCATCAGCGCCACCAGCGCCGGGTAGAGGTCGCGGCCGCGCTCGGTGAGCCGGTACTCGTGCCGCTGCCGCGCGCCCTCCTCCTGGTACGGGACGCGGGTGAGCAGGTCCTGGGCGACCAGCGAGTTGAGCCGGTCGGTGAGCACCGCCTTCGGCGCCCCGAGCGCGCGCTGCAGGTCGGCGAACCGGCGCACGCCGAGGAACGCCTCGCGCAGCACGAGCAGGCTCCACTTCTCCCCCACCACGGCGAGGGTGCCGGCGACCGAGCAGCGCGCCCGGTCGTACCCGTCGGGAGGCGTGTCGGCCGTCACGGGTGCAGCGTAGGTCACGCTGGGTTCGCTTGACGAACCGTGCGCCGGGGAGGATGGTTGGAGATGCAGACCCAGCAGGTCGAGACGGCGGTCACAGGACCGGCGCCGCACCTGTACGGGCCCGCCGGTGACGACCGGAGGTGGCCGCCGCCGTGGATCGACCGGTGGCACCCGCCCCGAGGAGGAACCGAGATGACCCGCCTGCGCACCGCCCTGGCCTCCGCCCGCAGCACCCGCGCCCGCCGTCGCGACGAGCGCGAGCTGCAGCGCGCTCTCGCCGCCGCCCCGACCCTCGAGTCGGCGCACGAGATCACCGCCGCGGCCGCCCGCTTCTGACCGCGGCACCCGCGCCGCCCGCCGGCGCACCCCTGACGACAGCCCCGTGGCCCCTGGCCGCGGGGCTGCTCCGTCCCCGGGGCGCGACGGTGCCGGGGTGTGGTCTGCGCGACATCCGCGCCGCTAGGGTGGCACTGAGTGCCACCGGGGGTCGGTCCCGGGGACCGACCGGACGGAGACGAGATGGCCAACCCCTGGTTCGAGACCGTGGCCGAGGCCCAGCGGCGGGCGGAGCGGCGGCTGCCCAAGGGCGTGTACGGGGCGCTGGTGGCCGGGTCGGAGAAGGGCCTGACCGCCGACGACAACCTGTGCGCGTTCGACGAGCTGGGCTTCGCCCCGCACACCGCCGGCCTGTCCAACGAGCGGGACCTCGCCACCACGGTCATGGGCCAGGACGTGTCGATGCCGGTCCTCATCAGCCCGACCGGCGTGCAGGCGGTGCACCCGGACGGCGAGGTCGCCGTCGCCCGCGCCGCCGCCGCCCGGAACGTGGCGATGGGCCTGTCCTCGATGGCTAGCAAGCCGATGGAGGAGGTCATCGCCGCCAACCCGAAGACCTTCTTCCAGCTGTACTGGGTCGGCGACCGCGACACCATGGCCGCCAAGGTCGAGCGCGCCCGCCGCGCCGGCGCCGCCGGGCTGATCGCCACCCTGGACTGGTCGTTCTCCTACGGCCGCGACTGGGGCTCCCCGTTCATCCCGGAGAGGATCGACCTCGAGGCGGTGCGCCGCTACGCCCCGCAGGTGGCGCTCAGGCCGCGCTGGCTGTGGGCCTTCGCCAAGACGCGCAGGCTGCCCGACCTGTCCGTGCCCAACATGGTCGGCGACCCCGCCGAGCCGGCGCCGACGTTCTTCGGCGCCTACGGCGCCTGGATGCAGTCCCCCATGCCGACCTGGGACGACGTCGCCTGGCTGCGCGAGCTGTGGGGCAGCGACCGGCCGTTCATGCTCAAGGGCGTCATGCGCGTCGACGACGCCAGGCGCGCCGTGGACGCCGGCGTCACCGCGATCTCCGTCTCCAACCACGGCGGCAACAACCTCGACGGCACCCCCGCCTCGATCCGCGCCCTGCCCGCGATCGCCGAGGCCGTCGGCGACCAGGTCGAGGTGCTGCTCGACGGCGGCATCCGCCGCGGCTCCGACGTCGCCAAGTCCCTGGCCCTGGGCGCCAAGGCGGTCATGATCGGCCGCGCCTACCTGTGGGGCCTGGCCGCCAACGGGCAGGCCGGGGTGGAGAACGTCCTGGACCTGCTGCGCGACGGCCTGGGCTCCGCGCTGACCGGCCTGGCCCGGGGGTCGGCCGCCGACCTGTCCCGCGACGACCTCGTCGTCCCGCCCGGCTTCGAGCGGCGGCTGGGCGTCGAGGGCCCCGACGCCCCGGTCGAGGCCGTGCCCACCCGCCCCCGCCGCGCCCGCAGCGCCTGAACCCGCCGGCCGGGGTCCCGTCGAGGGGCCCCGGCCGAGGCCGGTCAGGCGCCGGCGACGAGGTCGCGGCGGCGGGTCCAGCGGCGCTGCACCGCCGTCAGCAGCAGCCGCAGCGGCGCGGGCGCACCGGCGAACAGCCGCGCCCGCTCCTCCGGCGTCCGGCAGGCGTCGACGACCCACGGCAGGACGAAGACCAGGTCCCGCAGGCCGGTGCCCTCGCGGAAGCGGGTCTCCACCCGCGCGAAGTCCCCGGCGGAGACGTACCGCCGCACCACCGGGAAGACCTCGCGCTCCTCCTCCTCGATGTGCTCGTCGAGCTCGTCGGCGAGCTCGGTGAGGACGGCGGCCAGCGGCCCGGCCTGCGCGGGACCGTCCTGGGCGAACCGCGCGAGCGCCGCCCGGGCCCGGTCGAGCACGCCCTGCAGCGCGGTGTGGTCGTCGGACAGCGGGCCCAGGTCGACCGCGTCCCCGGCCGAGGCGACGATCACCGGCCACAGGACGTCGTCCTCCCGGGAGTGGTGCACGTGCACCTCGTGCAGCACCGCCGCGGCGTGGCGGACGACGGCGCGCTGCCGCCCGGGCGGGCAGGGCCCGCCGGCGGCGATGCCGGTGGCCGCGTCGGCCAGGAGCCGGCAGCCCGACCGCAGCGCGCGGTGCACGAGGGAGAAGCCGAAGAGGTCGGGCTCGGGGTCGCCGGGCCGGCGCGGGGTGACGGGGAAGGGCAGGGCGGGGGCGGTCGAGGTCATGCCGGGACGATCGCGGCGCCCGGTTGGCAGCGGCTTGCGCGCCGCTGGTCGGCGACCCCCGGGGCAGGACGACACGGGACGTGACCCGGCCGTGACCGCTTCCGGTGGAACTCCTCACGACTGCTCGGCGATCGGGCTCGGTCGCCATATGCTCGCGCCGCTATGGGGAGCGGGAGTGCCGGAACCGTCGGGTTCCGGGTGCTGGGCGACGTGGGTGCCGTGCGCGACGGCGAGCCCCTCGACCTCGGCGGCCGCCGCCAGCGCTCGGTGGTCGCCCGGCTGCTGGTCGCGGGCGGGCACGTGGTCCCCGCCGAGGTGCTGGTCGCCGACCTGTGGCGCGGCGCCTCCCCCGCCGACGCGCTGGGGACGCTGCAGGCGCACGTCAGCCACCTGCGACGGGTGCTGGAGCCCGGCCGCGCCCCGCGCACTCCCGCGCGGCTGCTGGTCACCGTGCCGCCGGGCTACGCGCTGCGCCCGGCCGACGACGCCGTGGACGTGCTCGAGGCGGTGCGGCTGCTCGACGAGGGCGACCGGCTGGCCGCCACCGACCCCGCCGGGGCACGCACGCGGTACGGCGCCGCCATCGACCTGTGGCGCGGACCCGCCTACGCCGAGTACCGCGACGAGCCCTGGGCCGCCCCCGAGGCCGCGCGCCTGGACGAGCTGCGGCTGACCGCCGTCGAGCGGCGCGCCGCGGTCGCCCTGGACGCGCCCGGCGGCCGGGACCCGCTCCCGCAGCTGCGCGCGCACGTCGCCGAGCACCCGCTGCGCGAGGAGGGCTGGCGGTTGCTGGCCCTGGGCCTCTACCGCGCCGGGCGGCAGGGCGAGGCGCTGGCCGCGCTCCGCGAGGTGCGCGCCCGGCTGGCCGACGAGCTCGGCGTCGACCCCGGCCCGGAGCTGAAGGCGCTGGAGGAGGCCGTCCTCGCCCAGTCCCCCTCGCTCCTGCCGGCCCGCCCGCCGGCACCGCCCGTCGGCCGCCCGGCGCCCTCCCCCGAGCCCGCCCCCGCCCCCGCTCCGGCCGGCCCCGCGCCCGACGTGCCCCGGCCGGTCGGCCGCGACGACGAGCTGGCCGCGCTGACCGCCGCGGCGGCGCGGGCGGCCGGCGGCCAGGTGGAGGTCGCCCTGCTGGCCGGCGAGGCCGGCATCGGCAAGACCGCCCTGCTGGAGGCGCTGCGCGCCGAGTACGGCCGCCGCGGCTGGGCGACGCTCGCCGTCGCCTGCCCCGAGACCGACGGCGCCCCGCCCGGCTGGCCCTGGTCCGCGGCGCTGCGCGCGCTCGCCGGCCGCACCCCACCGGCCGACCCCGCGCCCCTCGCCGCGCTGCTCACCGACGACGCCCCGGCCGCGACCGGCGGCGACCCGACCGGCAACCGGTTCCGGCTGCACCGCGCCGTCGCCGGCTGGCTGGCCGCCGTCGCCGCGCGGACACCGCTGCTGGTGACCGTCGACGACCTGCACCGCGCCGACCGCGAGACCACCGCGCTGCTGCTCGACCTGCTGCCCGCCCTGGCCGGGTCGCGGGTGCTCGTCGTCGCCGGGCACCGCCCGGAGGAGAGCGCCGGGCTGGCCGACGTCCTCGCCGCGCTCGCCCGCCGCTCCCCGGTCGGCCTGGCGTTGCGCGGCCTGGACGCCGCCGCCGTCGACGAGCTGGTCGAGGACTGGGCGCTCACCCCCGTCGACCGCCGCACCCGCGCCGCGATCACCGTCCGCGCCGACGGGAACCCGTTCTACGTCCGGGAGCTGCTCCGGCTGGTCGACTCCGGCGCCGACGTCGACGCCGTCCCCGGCACGGTCCGCGACGTCGTCCGCCACCGGCTGGCCGGCCTGCCCGCGCGCACCGGCACCCTGCTGCGGCTGGCCGCCGTCCTGGGCCGCGAGGTCGACGCCGAGGTGCTGCTCGCCGCCGCCGTCCCGGCCGGCGGCGGCACCGACGAGGACGAGGAGGCCCTGGTCGAGGCGCTGGAGACGGCGCTGGTCAGCGGCCTGCTGGTCGAGCCGGGTCCGGGGCGGCTGCGGTTCGTGCACGCGCTGGTGCGCGACACCCTCTACGAGGACCTGTCCTCGCTGCGCCGCACGCGGCTGCACGGCCGGGTGACCGCCGTCCTCGAGCGGCTGCGCCCGGACGACGTCACCGCGCTCGCCCACCACGCCGCCGCGGCGGGACCCGGCTCCGCCGCCGTGGCCGCACGCTGGGCGCAGGCGGCCGCCGAGCTCGCCGAGCGGCGGTTCGCGTACGCCGACGCCGCGGTCATGTGGGGCCGGGCGGCCGAGGCGGCGACGACGGCGCAGCCGGGCGACGCGGTCGGTCTGGCGCGGCTGCTCGCCGCGCAGGCGCACGCCACGGCGCTGGCCGGCGCCGTCGGCGACGCCCGCGCGCTGCGCACCCGCGCGCTGGCGGTCCTGCCCGACGACGCCCCGGCGGAGCTGACCGCGGCGGTGCTCCTGTCCTCGGACGTCCCGACCTTCTGGAACTCCTGGGTGGACCCGGTGGACGACCGGTTCGTGGCCCGCACCCGGCGCGTGGTCGCCGCCCTGCCGCCCGGCGACCCGCAGCGCGCCCGGCTGCTGGCGATGCTGGCCGTCGAGCTCGAGGAGCGGAACGACCCGCAGGCGGTCGAGGCCTCCGCCCGGGCGCTCGCCGAGGCCCGCCTCGCCGGGGACCCGCTCGCGCTGGCCCACGCGCTGACGGTCCGGCAGTTCCACGCCACGCGCGGGCCGGACCGCAGCGAGGCCACGGCCCTGGGCACCGAGCTGCTCACCCTCGCCCAGCAGGAGGGCTTCGGCCTCTTCGAGGCGGTGGCGCGGCTGGTGCTGCTCCAGTCGACCTGCACCGTGCTCGACCTCGAGGCCGCCGACCGGCACGCCGCGGAGGCCGAGCGCCTGTCCGCGGCCTACGGGCTGCCGCTGCTGCACGGCATCGCCCGCTGCTACGCCGGCCTGCGCGCCGCCGTCGCGGGGCGGGTCGCCGAGGCCCAGGCGGCGTACGACGTGGCCGAGCAGGCCCTGCTCGACGCCGGCTACTACCCCGCGGTCGCGCGGGCGCTCCGGCTGACCACCCAGCTCTCCCTGCGGCTCGCCGACCCCGGCGCCCGGCCGGTGGACCCCGAGGAGATGGCCGCCCTGGCGCCGATCTCCCCCGAGCTGGCGACCGAGACCCGCGCCCTGGCCCTGGTGCTGGCCGGGCGGGCGGAGGAGGCGCGCTCGGTGGGCCCGCCGCGGCTCCAGGCGGTCCGGGACCTGTTCACGCCGTTCCTCCAGTACTGCCGGGGCCTCGTCGGGCTGGCCCTCGGGGACCGCGGGCGGATGGCGGAGGCCGAGGCGGAGCTGCTCCCCTACCGCGACACGGTGTGCGGGACGCACACCGCGCAGCTGGCCTTCGGCCCGACGGCGACGCTGCTCGCCCGGCTGGCCGCCGCGCGCGGCGACCGGGAGGCGGCCGAGGCGCACCGCGGGGTCGCGATCGCCGTCGCCGAGCGGACCGGCCACCCCGGCTGGATCGCGGAGGCCCGCGCGGCGCTGGACTAGCGGCCGGCGACCACGTCGCGGCGGCGGCGCCAGCCCGGCTCGGCCGCACGCAGCAGCAGCCGCAGCGGCAGCGACGTCGCGCCGAGCAGCCCGGCCCGCTCGTCCGGGGTGCGGCAGGCGTCGGCGACCCACGGCAGCGCGAACGCCGCGGACCGGGGCCCCGAGCCGCGCGCGCAGACGCCCTCGTAGCGGGCCAGGTCGCGCACCGACACGCACCGGCGGATCACCGGGAACACCTCGCGCTCCTCCTCCTCGACGTGCTCGTCCAGCGCGTCGGCCAGTTCCGCGAGGACGGCGGCCAGCGACGCCGCGGCGCCGGGACCGGTGGTGGCGGCGGCGGCGGCGAAGGCGGTCAGCGCCGCGTCGGCCCGGCCGAGCACCGCCCACAGGACGGCGTGGTCCTCGACCAGCGGCTCGAGGTCGGCGGCGTGCGTCCCGGCGGAGGCGGCCACCACCGGCCACAGGACGGCGTCCTCCCGGGCGGTGTGCGCGCGCACCTCCCGCAGCACGCACCGGCCGAAGGCGACCACCGCCCGCCGCCGCTCCACCGGCCACACGGCACCGGCGGCGGCCTCCGCGGCGACGCCGGCCAGCAGCCGGCAGCCGCCGCACAGCGCGCGGTGCGCCAGCGCCAGGCGGGTCACGTCGGCCTCCGGGTCGCCGGGCCGGCGGGGCGTGACGGGGAACGGCAGCGGTGCGGTCGCGGTCACGGTGCCACGGTCGCCCGGCCCGGTTGCCGGTGACTTGCGTCCGACTACCGCCGCGGCGGAAGCCCCCGGGACCGCCCGGTGTTGCAGCGGGCAACGAACCTCGTCGTCCCAGGAGCTGTCCCATGCGCATCCCGCTGTCCGTGCTCGACCTCGCCCCCGTCGCCCCCGGGGAGACCTACGGCAGCAGCATCGCGGCGAGCGTCGCGCTGGCGCAGCGGGCGGAGGAGGCCGGCTACCGCCGGGTCTGGTACGCCGAGCACCACAACATGCCGACGATCGCATCGTCGGCCACCAGCGTGCTGATCGCGCACGTCGGCGCGCACACCTCCACCATCCGGCTCGGCGCCGGCGGCGTCATGCTGCCCAACCACTCGCCGCTCACGATCGCCGAGCAGTTCGGCACGCTCGAGGCGATGTACCCCGGGCGCATCGACCTCGGCCTGGGCCGCGCGCCCGGCTCGGACCAGAACACGACCTACGCCCTGCGCCGCGACCCCGCCTCCGCCGAGCGCTTCCCCCAGGACGTGCTCGAGCTGCAGGGCTACCTGACCGGCGAGTCGCGGGTGCCCGGCGTGCAGGCCGTCCCCGGCCGCGGGTCGGACGTGCCGCTGTACGTCCTGGGCTCGTCGATGTTCGGCGCCGGCCTGGCCGCCGCGCTCGGGCTGCCCTACGCCTTCGCCTCGCACTTCGCGCCGCAGCTGCTGGAGCCCGCGGTGGCCGCCTACCGGCGCGACTTCCGTCCGTCCGCGCAGCTCGACGCCCCGTACGTCATCGCCGGCGTCAACGCGATCGCCGCCGACACTACCGAGGCGGCCCGGGAGATGCTGCGGGCCACCCGCCGCCGGCTCGCCGTCGGGCTGTTCGGCCAGGGCCGCGAGCTCGACGACGACGCCGCGGAGCTGCTGCTGTCCTCGGGCGCGGGCCGGCACGTGGACTCGATGCTCACCCACACCGCCGCCGGCACCCCGGCCGAGGTGCGCGAACGGCTCACGGAGTTCGCGCGGCTGGCCGACGCCGACGAGCTGATCGTCGCCCACCAGGCGCCCGGCACCGAGGCCCGGCTGCGCTCGGTCACGCTGACCGCCGAGGCCATGGAGTCCGTCGCCGCGTAGGACGGGGTGGCGGGGACGGCCGTTCCCGCCACCCCGGGCGCCCGGGGCGTCGGGGTGAGCCGGGGACGGCGCTCGGCGAGGATGACCCGGTGCACGCCGAGACCGTCCTCCTGCTCGTCCTGGCCGCGGTCGCGGTGATCGTGGCGGCCCGCTGGCTGGCCGGCCGCACCGGCGTCCCGGCGGCCGCGCTGCTCACCGTGACCGGACTGGTCTACGCGCTGCTGCCCGGTCCGAACCTCACGCTCGACCCCGAGATCGTCCTCACCGTCCTGCTCCCGCCGCTGCTCTACAGCGCCGCGCTGGACTCCTCGCTGATCGCCATCCGCGCCAACATGCGGACCGTCGTCGGCCTGTCGGTGCTGCTCGTCCTGGTCACCGCCCTGGTCATCGGCGCCGGGTTCGCGCTGTGGGTCCCCGGGGCGACGCTCGCCGCCGGCATCGCCCTGGGCGCCGCCGTCGCCCCGCCGGACCCGGTGGCCGCGCTCGCCGTCGGCCGCCGGGTCGGGCTGCCCCCGCGGCTGGTCACGCTCATCCAGGGCGAGGGGCTGCTCAACGACGCGACCGCGCTGACCCTGCTCAGCGTCGCCGTCGCGGCCGCGGTGGGCGACGGCTTCTCCACCTGGTCGGCCCTGGGCCAGTTCGCGCTCGCCGCCGCCGGGGGCGTCGCCGCCGGGCTGGTCGTCGCCTACGGCGTCCGGCCGCTGCGCCGGCTGCGCCGCGACCCGCTGGCGTCCAACGCGATCTCCCTGGCGACGCCGTTCGTCGCCTACCTGCTGGCCGAGTCGGTGCACGTGTCCGGCGTGCTGGCCGTCGTCGTCGCCGGGCTGGTGATCGCGCACAACGCGCCGTACTGGCAGTCGGGGGCCACGCGGCTGCAGACCGACGCGGTGTGGAGGCTGGTCGACTTCCTGCTCGAGGGCGTCGTCTTCCTGCTCATCGGCCAGCAGCTGCCCGCCGTCATCCGCGGCCTGGGCCAGTACGCGCCCTCGACCGTCGTCGTCGCCTCGCTGATCACCGTGGGCGCGGTGCTGCTGGTCCGGCCGCTGTGGCTGTGGCTCACCGAGCACGCGCCGCAGGCGCTGCACATGCGGCTCAGCGGCGCGCCCGCCGCCGACGAGGACGACGACCCCACGACCCCGCCGCGGCAGCTGTCCGGCCGGGAGATCGCCGTGCTGAGCTGGGCCGGCACCCGCGGCGTCATCAGCCTCGCCGCCGTCTTCACCATCCCGCTGACCACCGACGCCGGCGACCCGTTCCCCGACCGCGACCTGCTGCTGTTCTGCGCCTTCCTCGCCGTGCTGGTCACCCTCGTCGGCCAGGGCGCGACCTTCGCGCCCCTGGTGCGCCGGCTGCGCCTGCGCGCCGACGCCGCCGACGCCGCCCGGCTGCGCAACCAGGCGCGGGTCGCCGCGGTCGACGCGGGGCTCGCCCGGCTCGACGAGCTGCAGGCCGAGCAGCACGACCACCTCGACGACGCCGCGATCGAGTCGATCCGCGCCGCGCTGCGCACCCGGCGGACCCGGTACGAGCGGCGGCTGGAGGTCCTCGTGGACGCCGAGGGCGAGGTGCCGATGTCGCCGGAGTACGAGGCGGCGCTGCGGGTGCGCCGGGCGGTCATCGACGCCGAGCGCGAGGAGCTGCTGCGCTGGCGTGACCTCGGCCGGCTGCCCGACGAGGGGCTGCGCACGCTGGAGCGGGAGCTGGACCACCAGGAGCACCTGCTCCCGGCCCGCCCCGCCTGAGCGCTCCCGCTAGGGGCGCCCGGCCCGGGGCACGTCGACCCGGGCGGCCTCGACCCGGCCGGCGCGCGGGCCGCCCTCGGCCCAGGTGGGCGCGGTGCAGACGAACAGCGTCCGCCCGTCGTCGCCGCCGAGCGTGCAGGCGTAGGACGGCGAGCCCGACCCGACGGGCACCCGGCCGGTCACCTCGCCGCCCTCGCGCACGCGCAGCACCTCGGCGGTGCGGGCGGTGGCGAACCAGACGTGCCCCTCGGCGTCGAGGCAGATGCCGTCGGGCGCCAGGCCCGGCGTCTCCGCGAACACCCGGCGGCCGGACAGCGAGCCGTCGTCGGCGACGTCGAAGGCGGTGAGCCGGGCGCCGTACGTCTCGGCGACCACCAGCGTCCGGCCGTCGCCGGTGAGCGCCATGCCGTTGGGGAAGCGCAGGTCCTCGGCGACGACGGACGCGGCGCCGTCGGGGTCCACCCGCACCAGCCCCGTCGGCTCCACCGGCGCGCCCCCGACCAGGTCGAACCCGAAGCTGCTGACGTAGGCCCGTCCGGCGGCGTCGACGACCAGGTCGTTGGCGCGGGAGCGGGTCAGGCCGGTGAGGTCGGCGCGCACGACCGGGCGCCCGCCGGCGACCTCCAGCAGCGCCCGCCGGGTCATCGCGACGACGAGCAGCGTCCCCTCCGGCGTCCAGCCCAGCCCGGACGGCGCGTCGTCGAGGTCGAGGACCGTCGTCAGGACGCCGTCCGGGGCGAGCGTGCGCACCCGCCGGTCGTGGAAGTCGGAGAACCACAGCCGGCCGTCGTGCCAGCGCGGGCCCTCGGGGAAGCCGAGGCCGCCGGCCAGCGTCGTCGTCGCGTCCACGGCGGGCAGCGTAGGAGTGCGGCGCCCCGGCCGCGGCGGCTCAGGGGCGGTACCGCGTCTGGCCGTGCGGCCCGCCGAACAGCAGCACCTTGTCCGGCGGCACCCGGTAGACCCGCGCGCCGCCCCCGGTGGCCCCGCCGGAGGAGCTCAGCTCGACGAACTCGTCCCCGCGCACCGCGAAGTGCCAGTCCTCGCCGTACTTCGCGTACCAGGCGTCGGCCAGCACCTGCAGCTCCCCGGGGTCGGTGACCCGCACCGCGACGCCCTCGACGACGACGTCGCGCCCGCTGTCCCAGCCGTGCGCGCCGGTGCTGCCGGTGGTCACCGCCACGTGCGGGTTGCCGTCGAGGTTGCGCGCCTTCTGCTCGTCGGCGCCGGTGCAGAAGGCGAACGCGCCGTCGTGCCAGACGCCGACGAGCGGGACGGCGTGCGGCCGGCCGTCCGCGCGGACGGTGGTGATCCAGTAGAGCTGGGCGTCGGTGAGCAGCCGCTCGACGTCGGCCCAGGGCGGTGCGGTCGCCGTGGCGTCGCCGTACCGGGGGTCGATCTGTCCGGTCGTCATGCCCTGTGGGACCGCCGCGGGGCCGGCGGCTCATCGCCGCCGGATCGGTCCCTGGCGCCGGTGCAGGCGAAGAGGAACGCGGGCGGCACGTTCCACGGCGTCACCCGCGTGCGGACGTCGGCGAACCGGCGGCGCAGCTCGCCGAGCACCAGCGGCGAGTACTGGATCACGACCGCGGTGCCGCCCGGGCGCAGCGCACGGGGCAACTGGTCGAGCAGCCGGCGGCGCAGGCCCGCCTCGAGCGAGGTGAACGGCAGCATGGAGACGACGACGTCGGCGCGCTCGCCGTCGAGGAGGCCGTCGAGGTCCTCCGCGGAGCCGCACACGACCTGCAGCCGGGGGTCGTCGAGGCGCTCGGAGAGCCGGCGGGCCAGCTGCGGGTCGATCTCCAGCGCGACCAGCCGGGCGCCCGCGCCGAGCCGGGCGAGGATCTCCCGGGTGGCCACCCCCGTGCCGGCCCCGAGCTCGACGACCAGGCCGGCGGCCGGGACGTCGGCGAGGTCGAGCATGGCGCGCACCGCCGTCCGGGACGTCGGGAGCACCGCCCCCACCTGGCGCGGGTTGGTGACGAAGGCGCGCAGCAGCCGCACGCCGTCGCCGAGGGTCTGCGGCACGGCTCCCCCCTCCGCCGCCCCGTGCGGCGCGGCTGCCCGGACCCTGCCACGGATCGCGGCGCCGGACGACCGCTCAGCCGGCCCGGTGGGCGTCGAGCCAGGCGACGACGTCGTCGAGGACCTGCTCCTTCTCCGGCTCGTTGTGCGGCTCGTGGAACAGCCCGTCGTAGACGCGGTGGGTGAGGTCGGGCGAGCCCGCGTGCTCGCGGACCACCTCGCCGGCCGCCGGCGCCACCAGCCGGTCGGCGCTGCCGTGGACCACCAGCAGCGGGAGCCGGAGCCCGCGCAGCCGGCGGGGCATCGCCGCGGCGGTCCGCATGAGCTCGGCGCCGGTGCGGGCGACCATCCTCCCGTTGTGGTTGAGCGGGTCGGCCCGGTAGGCGGCCACCACCTCGGGGTCGCGGCTGACCGCCTCGACGTCGAGGGTGAGCACGCCCAGACCCGGGGCCAGCCGGGCCAGCAGCGGCGCCACCGCCCGCTGCACCGGGGTGGCGGCGCTGGTGTCGAGCGCGGGCGCCGAGATCACGGCGCCGACGACGCGCGCGTCCGGCTCGCCGGTCAGGTACTGCAGCGCGATGAGCCCGCCGAGGCTGTGGCCGTAGACGAACACCGGGACGCCGGGGTGCCGGTCGGCGGCGGCGCGGACGGTCTGCGCCACGCCCTCGACGGTGCCCGCCATGCTCACGACGTCGCCGCGCCGGCCGGGCGACCGGCCGTGGCCGGGGTGGTCGGGCGCGTAGGAGGCGTAGCCGGCGCGGCCGAGCCGCTCGGCCACGTGCGCGTACCGGCCGCCGTGCTCGTGCACGCCGTGCACGAGCACGACGACACCGACCGGGTCGGTGACGCTCCAGCCCTGCCAGAACTGCCCCGAGGGCAGCGTGCCCTCCCCGTGCCGCACCGCTGTCGTCACGCGTCCTCCCGGTCCGTCGACGTCCGTCCTCAGCACCGTCGCGCACCGTAGCCCCCGCGGCCGCGAGGGGGTCGACCGCTAGCGTCCGCCCGGTGACCGCCCGCTCCCGCCGCCTGCCGCGCCTCGCCGCGCTCGGCCTCGCCGCCGCCCTCGCCCGCCGCGCCCGCACGGTCGCGGCCGTGCCTCCCGAGCTGCGCCGCCCGGACCTGTGGCTGCCGCTGTCGATCGGCTCCCGGCTCGAGCTGCGGATCGGCCGCCGGCTGTTCGGGTCCCGGGTGACCGAGCCGGTGGCAGGGGTGACCGTCACGCGGCACGACGTCCCCGGCGGGCAGGACGTGTTCGTGTACGAGCCGGCGCGCCGCACCGGCGGCGCGCTGCTGTGGGTGCACGGCGGCGGCACGGTCATCGGGCAGCCCGAGGGCGACCACGACGTGTGCAGCCGGATGGCCCGCGACCTCGGCGTCGTCGTGGTCAGCGCCCGCTACCGGCTGGCGCCCGAGCACCCGTTCCCCGCGGCGCTCGACGACCTGCTGGCCGCGCTGTGCGACCTGCACCGGCGGGCCGGGGGGCTCGGCGTGGACCCGGCGCGCGTCGCCGTCGGCGGGGCCAGCGCGGGCGGCGGGCTGGCCGCCGCGCTGGCGCAGCGGGCGCGCGACGAGGGCGTGCCGGTCGCCTTCCAGCTGCTGGTCTACCCCATGCTCGACGACCGCACCGTGCTGCGCCGGAGCACCGCCGGCCGCGGGAGGCTGGTCTGGACGCCGCGGTCCAACCGGTGGGCCTGGACCGCCTACCTGGGGCACGCGCCGCGCGCCGACGAGCCGCGTCCCTACGCCGCGCCGGCCCGCCGCCTGGACCTCTCCGGCCTGCCGCCGGCGTGGATCGGCGTCGGGGCCCTCGACCTGTTCCACGACGAGGACGTCGCCTACGCCCGGCGCCTGGAGGCGGCCGGCGTGCCGGTGCGGCTGCACGTCGAGCCGGGGATGTACCACGCGGCCGAGCTGGAGCTGCAGACGACCGTCGCGACGATGCGGGCCTTCCAGCAGGCCGCGTTCGACGCCCTCGGCGCCGCGGTCGGCGCCGCGTGACGCAGCAGGACACGGCACCGCGCTTCGCGGCACCCGCGGGGACGGTCACCGCCCGGCGGTCCGACGGCGTCGTGCGGGCCACCGGCATCCGGTACGCCCGGGCGGAGCGGTTCCGCCCGCCGGAGCCCGAGCCCCCCGCGGCCGGCGTCGTCGACGCGACGGCGTGGTCGCCGGCGTGCCCGCAGCCGCCGGCGCCGGAGCTCGAGCTCATGGTCACCGACCCCATGGGTGAGCTCGTCACCGACGAGGACTGCCTGCGGCTGTCGGTGACCGTGCCGGAGGACGCCTCCCCCGGCGACCGGCTGCCGGTGATGGTGTGGGTGCACGGCGGCTCCTACGTCAGCGGCGCCGGCGACGCCCCCGCCTACGACCCGGCCGCGCTGGTGCGCGAGCAACGGGTGGTCGTCGTCAGCGTGACCTACCGGCTCGGGCTGCTCGGCTTCCTCGGCGACGGGGACGGCCGGCCGGCCAACCTCGGCCTGCTCGACCTCGTCGAGGCGCTGCGCTGGGTGCGCGGGAACGTCGCGGCCTTCGGCGGCGACCCGGACGCGGTGACGCTGTTCGGCGAGTCCGCCGGCGGCGACGCCGTCGCCCACCTGCTGGCGGCCGACGGCGCCCGCGGCCTGTTCCGCCGCGCGGTCGTGTCCAGCGCCCCGCTGGGGCTGTCCCGCGGCCGGGCGCGGATGAGCGCCGCGATGGCCGCCGAGGCGCGGTCGCTGTCCGCCGCCGCGCCGGTCGCGGAGGTCGTGGCCGCGCAGGCGCGGGTGGCGGCGCGCGCCCGCCGGTACGGGCTGGTCGCCGCCATGCCGTTCGGCACCCAGTACGGCCTCCCGCCGCTGCCGGCCGAGGAGGCGGTCGAGGACGCGTGGGCGGAGGCGGCGCCGGAGGTCGACCTGCTCGTGGGCGCCAACAGCCGCGAGGTGGCGCTGTTCGCCGCGCTGCTGCCGCCGGCCGCACGGCTGGCCCGCGTCCCCGTCGTCGGCCGGCCGCTGGTGGAGGCGGTCGTGCGGGTGCTCACCCGGCGCATCTACGCCCGCGACGCCGCACGGGCCGCCCGCAGGCACCGCGCGGCCGGCGGGCGCGCGGTGCACTACACGCTCTCCTACGGCACCGGCGCGCTCACCGGGGCGCACGCGATCGACCTGCCGCTGCTGTTCCCGCACCGGCACACGTGGGAGGCCTCGCCGCTGCTGGCCGGCCTCCCGTGGGCGGACGTCGTCGCGGCCGGCCGGGAGGTCCGCCGGGTGTGGGCGCACTTCGCCCGCACCGGGGACGTGCCCGCCGACCCGCCGCCGTTCCTGCGGGTCGACCGCGGCTGAGGCCTCAGGGGACGACGGGGTCGACGTCGCGCGTGCAGAACATGCACACCGACGCGTCGACCGGGATGAAGCTCTTGCAGTGGTCGCACTCGCGGTTGCCCTGGGCGCCCGCGGTCTCCCGGCCGGTGGCCCGGCGGATCGCCTGGACGAGGAACATGATCGTCAGCGCGAGCAGCAGGAACGACACCAGCGAGGTCAGGAACGACCCGTAGCGGATCTGCGCGCCGTTCACCGTGAGCACGAGGGCGGTGAAGTCGGGCTGGCCGAAGACCGCGGCCACCAGCGGCAGGATCACGTCGCCGACCAGCGACTCGACCACCGTGGCGAAGGCGGCCCCGATGGCCACGCCCACGGCCAGGTCCACGAGGCTGCCCGAGAAGGCGAAGTTCCTGAAGTTCGTCAGCAGCGTGCGCACGGTGTCCCTCCCCGTCAGGTCCCGACGGCCGGAGGGTAGGGCCCGCGGCGCCTCGGCGCGGCCCGGACGGCGGGCCGTCGTCGCCGGGACCGGGGCCGAGGTCGCGCTGCAGCCAGGCGACGTCGTGCCAGGCACCGTCCTTCCGGCCCACCCGCCGGTGGGAGGTCACGCCGCGACGCCACGGCTGCCGGCCCTCAGGCCGGGGCCAGGACCGGCTCCTCCCGCCACAGCACCGGCTCGCCGCGGCGGTCCTGCTTGGACAGGTACATCGCCTGGTCGGCGCGCTTGGTCAGCGCCGCGGCGTCGAGCCCGGGCTCCCCGCAGGCCACGCCCAGGCTGGCCCGCAGCGGCACGGTGCCCGCGGTGATCTCGGCCGGCACCGCCAGCGCCGCCTGGATCCGGGCACCGAGCGAGGCGGCCGCCGCCGGGCCGTCGACCCGGCGGCTGACGACGAGGAACTCGTCCCCGCCGATCCGCCCGACGACGTCGTCGCGGCGCAGCACGCCGGCCAGCCGCGCGGCCGTGGTCACCAGCAGCTCGTCGCCCGCGTCGTGGCCGAGGGTGTCGTTGACCGGCTTGAAGTCGTCGAGGTCGACGAAGACCACCGCCGTCGACGCCGCGTCCGGCCCGGCCAGCGCGGCCTCCAGGACGGCGATGGTGGAGGCGCGGTTGTAGCAGCCGGTCAGGGCGTCGAAGGTCGCCCGGGCGGTGAGCTCCTCGCGCATGCGGGCGCTGTCGGTGACGTCGGAGACGCACACCAGCGCGCCGGGGGCGCCCTCGCGGTCGCCGAGCGCGACCAGGCTCACCGCGCACACCCGGGCCTCCCCGGCCGGGGTGCGGATGCCGACCTCCACCGCGGCGTCCACGCCGTCGTCGAGGACCCGCGCGAGCGCCGCCTCCAGCGCCGCCCGGCCGCCCTCGTCGGCCCGCGCCGCGACGTCGTCCCAGCCGGTCACCGCGGGCACGCCCAGCAGCACCGGCAGGCGGGAGTTGGTGTGCACGACCTCCCGCTCGCGGGTCAGCTGCGCGATGCCCTGCGGCAGCGCCTCGGTCAGCCGGCGCAGCAGCCGCTCCTGCTGCTGCAGGGCCTCGTGCGCGGCCATCTCGTCGGAGACGTCGCTCATCTGCGTCACGACGACGGCGTCGGCGGGGTCGTCGGCCGCGACGTACTGGTTCTCCAGCTCCAGCCACGCCCACGTGCCGTCGGCGCGGCGGTGCCGCAGCCGCACCCGCTGGGCCTCCTGGCGGGACAGCAGCTCCAGCCAGTTGGCGATCGCCCGCTCCTGGTCGTCGGGGTGGACGAACTCCGAGGAGCGCTGGCCGACCATCTGCGCCGGCGTCCAGCCGAGCATCCGAGTGGTGCGCTCGTCGATGTCGGTGACCACCGCCAGCGACGTCTTGCGGACCGTCGCCGTGCGCGGCCGCCGCGACACCTCCAGCCCCGCCAGCGGCGCGGGCCCGCGGTCGCCGGCGGCCGCGTCGAGCACGTCGAGGGCGCCGAGCAGGACGCCGTGCTCCTCGCGGAGGTCGACGAAGGTGAGCGACAGCGGCACCCCCGGCTCGCGCCGGCCGTGGACCGTGGCCAGGCCGACGCCGTGGGTACGGGCCCGCTCGAAGGCGGTGACGACGAACATCGCGTCGGCGGGGACGATCGCGTCGAGGAACGTGGCGCGGTCGGCCGGCGGGGTCATCACCCGCTCCGGCGGGACGCCGAGCGAGGCCGGCACCGGGACGAACACGCCGTCGGAGGCGATCGCGGCCAGCACGGCGCCGGGCAGCCGGAGCAGCGAGGACAGGACGTCCGCGCGCTCGGCCGGCGTCCTCGGGGTGGCGGTCACGCCGTCGGCATCGGCGCGCCGCGGCCGGCCCTTGAGCGGCCGGTGTGGCCCGCCTCACCCTCCGGGGTCGGTCCTCGGCGTGTCACCGGACCGGGTGGCAGGATGACGGGACGGAGACGTCCGCTCCAACTGCCGGGCGATGACGTCACGCCCACCCCGGGTCACCCGGCTGGAGGTGTCGCGGTGCAGTCTGCGGCCATCCCGACGACCATGCTCACCACCTCGCCCCCGCACCCCGCCCCGGGCGGCACGGGGTGGCTGCTCGGCGCCGCTCGCGGCGGGCACGCCCGCGACCTGGCCGCCGTCCTGCCCGAGCGGTGCGGCGTCGCGGTCACCGCCCGGGTGCAGCGGGCCCCCTGCCTGCCGCTGGACACCGGCAGCGAGGTCGTCGGGGCACTCCCGGTGTACGTGGCCGGCCCCGGGCCGGGGCCCGAACGCGCGACCCTCACCGCGGTGGCCGGGCACGCCGCCCTGGCGCTGCTCTCCGCGCGGCGGACCGCGCACCTGGGCGTCGCGCTGGACAGCCGGGACGTCGTCGGCCAGGCCGAGGGCGTGCTCGTGGAGCGCCACCGGATCACCGCCGACACCGCGTTCGGCGTCCTCGTCCGCGCCTCGCAGGACACCGGCCGCGAGGTGCGCGACGTCGCCCGGCTGGTCACCGAGACCGGGGAGGCCCCGGCCGGCACGCCCGCGGACGGCCCGCGGTGACCGGCGGCGGGCACGACTTCGTCCTCCTCGACAGCGAGGAGGCGCACGCGCAGGTGGTCGGCGACTTCGTCGCGGAGGGGGTGACGCACGGCGAGTGCGTGCTGGTCACCGCCCTCGGCGACCGGGAGGAGCGGCTGTGGGCCCGGCTGCGCCGCGCGGGCGTCGTCGACGAGGCCTGGGAGCCGGCCGCCACGACGGCGGTCCGCGTCGTGCCGCCGGACCCGGCCGAACTGCCGGCGGCGGTCACCGGGGCGCTGTCCGAGGGGTGGCCCGCCGTCCGGTTCACCGGCGCGATCACCACCCCGGGCGTCAACGCGTTCGAGGCCGTCGTCGGCGAGCTGACCGCCGGGCACCCGCTCACCGTGCTGTGCCCCTACTTCCGCGACCTGCTGGTGCCCGGCCAGCACGCGGACCTCACCGCGCTGCACCGCTCGCAGGTGGACGCGACCGCGGAGTACGACGACGGAGTCTTCCGGCTGACCCGGCGCGGGGACCGCCTGCACCTCGCGGGCGAGCTGGACTCGGGCAACGCGGACGCGCTGCGCGCGGTGCTGCAGGCGACGCTGGCCGGGAGCAGCGCCTGGGACCTCAGCGACCTGCGCTTCCTCGACGTCGGCGCGGCCGACTCCCTGGTCGCGGCGGCCGCCGGGCCACCCGGGCTGACCGTCGTCGGCGCCTCGCGGCTGACCGCCCGGCTGGTCCGCCTGCTGACCGACCGCTACCCCGACCGCGCGGTGGAGCTAGTGGACGCCGCCTCCGAGGGCGCCCCTCCGTGACGGAGCCGGACGCCGCCCCGGTGCACCGGGGCGCGTCCCACGCGGGACGGGCGTAGGCCGGCGCGATCGCCGCGGACCTGTGCCGCCGCGCGCCGGCGCGCGGCTGGCCGCCCGCGGCGCGGTGCCCGGCCGGCCGCCGGTGCGCCTGCTCGACGGCGGACCCGGCCTGGAGGTGCGCGTGGCCGGCCGGCCGCCCGGGGACACCGGCCGGCTCGCCCTCGCCGCGTCCGCCGTCACCGCGGTGCGCGTCGAGGCCGGCGACGGCGGCTGGGTGCGCCTGACGGCGGGACCGGGCGGCCCGGCCCCGGCCTGAGCCGGGGCCGGGCCGGGACCGGCGCGGTCTCAGCGCGGGAGCAGCCGCCCGAGGACGCCCCGGACCGTCGCGCCCACCCGGTAGGACTGCACCAGCCAGGCGTTGCAGGTGATCACCGCGCCGGCCAGGGCCGGGACGGCCGCCTGCGCGACCCGCTGCCGGGCCTGCCACTTCCGGATCTCCGGCGGCGTCCCGGCCGACGGCAGCGTGGCGTCCTTGACCTCGAGGCCGCCGTCGGAGGCGGCCTGCTCGGCGAGCCGGCCGATCTTCTGGCCGGTGTACGCCGCGTAGGCGGTGGCGCCGGCGCCGGCGACGGTGAGCGCGGCCTTGAGCGTCCCCACCGTCCCGTAACCCTGCTGCAGGGCCAGCCGCTGGCTGTTCGACCGGGTCAGCTGCAGCCCGGTCACGAGGGTGGCCGCGATCCCGCCCCACTGTGCCGGCGCGAACCGGCCCCAGGCCGAGCTCGCCACCCGGACCTTGTCGATGCCCGCGGTCAGGTCGGCGCCGGACTTGTTCACGCCGGCGATGCCCATCACCGAGCCGCCGAACCACAGGGCGGTGCCGAGGTCGTGCACCGCCTGGGTGAGGAAGCGGTTGTCCGGGCTGGTGGTCGTCGTCACGAGTGCTCCCGTCCGGGTGCCGCGCACCCGTGTGGACCGTCCACCCGGGTCCCCGCTGCTGAGGGGGCGGACGTCCGGGCGGCTACCCGCGCCACGCCGGGGTCACTCCGACGCGCTGGCCGTGTCCCCCTGCGCCTGCTCGCTGCTGGGCGGGCCGATCCACACCGTCTTGGCGTTGGTGAACTCGTACATGCCGAGCTCGGTGAGCTCGCGGCCGTAGCCGCTCTGCTTGACCCCGCCAAAGGGCAGCTCGGGGTAGCTGGTGACCATCCCGTTGACGAACGCCATGCCGCTCTCGACGTCGCGGATGAAGGTGGCCCGCTCCTGCTCGTCCTCGCTCCACAGGTTGGCGCCGAGTCCGTAGGGGTGGCTGTTGGCGATCTCGATGGCCTCCTCGAGACCGTCGACGGTCCACAGCGCAGCGACCGGGCCGAAGACCTCCTCGGCGTAGAGGTCCATCTCCGGCGTGACGCCGGTGAGCAGCGTCGGCTCGTAGAACCAGCCGGGGCGGTCGGGCCGCTTCCCGCCGACGACGACGGTCGCGCCCTTGTCGACGGCGTCCTGCACGTACCGCTCGACGTCCTCGCGGCCGGACTCGGTGGCCAGCGGGCCGACCTGGGTGCCGTCGTCCATCGGGTCGCCGACGACGAGGGCGGCCATCTTCTCGCCGAACAGCCGGGTGAACTCCTCGGCGACGTCGGCGTGCACGAAGAACCGCTTGGCCGCGATGCAGCTCTGCCCGTTGTTCTGGCAGCGCGCGGTGACCGCCACCTCGGCGGCGCGGTCGAGGTCGGCCGAGGGCATGACGATGAACGGGTCGCTGCCCCCGAGCTCGAGCACCGTCTTCTTCAGGACGTCCCCGGCGATCGAGGCCACCGACTGCCCGGCGGGGGCGCTGCCGGTGAGGGTGGCGGCGGCGACGCGGTCGTCGCGCAGGACCCGCTCGATGGTCGAGGAGCCGATCAGCAGGGTCTGGAAGACGTCGGCGGGGAAGCCGGCCTTGCGGAACAGCTCCTCCATGTACAGCGCGGTCTGCGGCACGTTGCTGGCGTGCTTGAGCAGCCCCACGTTGCCGGCCATGAGCGCCGGGGCGGCGAAGCGCATCGCCTGCCAGAGCGGGAAGTTCCACGGCATGATCGCGAGCACGACGCCGATCGGCTGGTGGACCAGGTAGGCCTGCTCGGCCCCGACGGCGCCGGCGTCGGCGGGCTGCGGCTCGAGCATCGCCGGGCCGTTCTCGGCGTAGTACCGTAGCGCCTTGGCGCACTTGGCGACCTCGGCCTCGGCCGCGGCCAGGGTCTTGCCCATCTCGGTGACCATGAGCTCGGCGACCTGGTCGGCGTCGCCGTCGAGGACGTCGGCGGCCGCGCGCAGCCAGCCGGCCCGCTCCTCGGGACTGGTCAGGCGGTAGCTGCGGAAGGCGGCCGCGGCGCGGCCGATCCTCTCGTCGAGGGCCTCGTCCGACAGCGGCTCGTAGGTCTTGAGCGTCTCGCCGGTGGCCGGGTTGGTGGTGGCGATGGCCATGTCGGTCCCTCCCTCGTCGGCGCGCGGGGCTGCACGCCGTCCCGGGGAGAGCCCCTACCCGTCCCCGCCCCGCTCACGCTCACCCGACCGGCAGCCCGGCCAGCCCGGCGACCAGGCCGAGCACGGCGCACACGCCGAGGGTGCGCAGCACCGACCACCGCACGCGGAAGAGCAGCACCGCCGCGACGACGGCGATCGCCAGCGGCACCCACCGCAGGGTCGTGGGGTCGGGCAGCTCGAGCGCCAGCGGCCCGGCGTCGACCCCGGAGGTCCCCGAGAACAGCGTGTGGACGGCGAAGTAGACCCCGAGGTTCGCGATGACCCCCACGACGGCGGCGGTGATGCCGGTGAGCGCCGCCGACAGCGACCGGTTGCCGCGCAGCCGCTCCATGTAGGGGGCGCCGAGCAGCACGAACAGGAAGCTGGGCACGAAGGTGACCCAGGTGACCAGCAGCGAGGCGAGGACGGCCGCCACCCACGGGTCCAGGTCCCCGGACGCCCGGTACGCGCCGAGGAACGCGACGAACTGGACCACCATGATCAGCGGCCCGGGCGTGGTCTCGGCCAGCGCCAACCCGCGCACCATCTCGCGCGGGGTCAGCCAGCCGTAGACCTCGACCGCCTGCTGGGCGACGTAGGCCAGGACCGCGTAGGCGCCGCCGAAGGTGACCACCGCGGCGCCGGAGAAGAACAGCCCCTGCTGGGTGAGGACGCTGCCCCCGCCGGTCAGCACGGCGACCGCCGCGACGGGCAGCCCCCAGACGACCAGCCCGGCCAGCAGCACCCGCACGGTGCGCCGCGTGCTGGGTGCCTCGTGGTGCAGGACGTCGTCGGAGACGACCGGCGGCGGCCCGGCGTCGGGCCCCTCGGCCGCCTTCCTCCGCGGCAGCGCCGTCGGCCGCCAGCGGCCCAGGGCCCAGCCGGCGAGCCCGGCGAGGGCGACGACGACCGGGAACGGCACGCCGAAGAGGGCGAGCGCGAGGAACGCCGCGACCGCCAGGACGACCAGGGCGCGGCTGTCCAGCGCCTTCTTCCCGACGCGGATGACCGCCTGGACCACGATCGCCAGCACCGCGGCGGCCAGACCGGTGAAGACGGCGGTGATCGCGGTGGTGCTGCCGAAGGCGACGTAGACCGCCGAGAGCACCAGCAGCGCGAGCACGCCGGGCAGCACGAACAGGCCGCCGGCGACGAGGCCGCCGCGGGTGCCGTGCAGCAGCCAGCCGACGTAGGTGGCCAGCTGCTGGGCCTCCGGGCCGGGCAGCAGGGTGCAGTAGTTCAGCGCGTGCAGGAACCGGCGCTGGCCTATCCACCGGCGCTCGTCGACCAGCTCCCGCTGCATGACCGCGATCTGGCCGGCCGGGCCGCCGAAGGTCTGCAGCGAGACGAGGAACCAGGCGCGCACCGCCTCGCGGAAGGACGGGTACGCCGTGGCGGGGGCCGCCGTCGGCCCGGCGGGGGTCGGCTCGGTCATCGCGGGCTCCGTCGGGTCAGGCCGGTTCACGGCCGAGCAGCAGGCGGCGTCGGGTGTACTCGTAGAGGCCGTCGAACAGCGGGCCGGAGACGGCGAGGGTCCGCTCGTCGTCGCCGGTCATCGACAGCCCGCGCAGCAGGACGTCGAGGCCCGGCGCCTCCGGCGCGTCGAAGCGGCCGTCGTCCAGGTCGGCCTCGTGCACGATCTCGCCGATCCGCTCCAGCACGGGGTCGTCGAGCCCGTGGACGCGCAGGATCGTCTCGAACGAGCAGTCGCCGCCGATATGGCCCAGCGCGACCCCGCGCATGTCGAACGGGGTGGCGTCGGCCGGGACGTCGGCGGGGTCGGCGACGAAGACGAACTCGGCGTCCGGGTCGACGAAGCGACGGATGAGCCAGGCGCAGGCGGCGCGGTCGACGTGGATCCCGGCGCGGGTCGCCCACCTCACGAGCGGCCCCCTCGCCCGGCCGCGACCGGTTCGCCGGCCGCGGTCGCCAGGGCGCGCAGCGCGGCGCCGGCGACGTCCCGCTCGGGCGGGGGGAAGAAGTCCCGCCTCCCGACGGCACGCCACTCCCCCCGCAGCCGCCGCAGCGCGCGGGTGCGCTCGGCCGGCGGTTCCCCGATCGCCGCGGTGCACTGCGCGGCCAGCTCGCGGTACTCCTCCGCGCGGGCGGCGGCCATGCCCGCGGCCAGCTCCCGCTCCTGCGCGGCGGTCGCCGGGTGCGCGGTCCAGATGCCGGCGCTGCCGCCGGCGGCCAGGACGTCGTCGGCGAGCCACTCGAGCGCCTCCCGGGTGCGGGCGTCGGCCGGCAGGGCCACCACGCCGTCGGCCAGCTGCGCGACGCCGAGCCGGCGCAACCGGCGCCACAGCGTCGTCCGCGGGCCGGAGGGCTCGCGCGGCAGGCGGTAGGACAGCAGCACCCACTCGCCGGTCGCCGTCACGGCGCCGATGCAACCACGGTTGCACGACCACGTCCAGTGCACCCGCACGCCCGCGGGCGCTCACGCCGCGGGGGCGAGCAGGGGTGCCGGGGTGGTGATCTCGGTGCCGTCGGGCCGGTAGGTGCGCCAGGTGCCGGTCGGTCGTCGCTCGACCCGGAAGCCGTGGTGGACCTTGGTGTGGTGGCGCTCGCACAGCAGCGCTGCGTTGTCGAGGCTGGTGTCGCCGCCGTCGATCCAGTGGACCAGGTGGTGCACGTCGCACCACCACGTCGGTGCGCCGCAGCCGGCGAACACGCACCCCCCGTCGCGCAGTTCCGCTGCGCGACGGATGTGGCGGCTCATCAGCCGCCGCTCCCGGCCGAGGTCCAGTGGTGCGCCGTCGGGGCCGAACACCACGCGGGACACCGCGCCGTCGCAGGCCAGCCAGCGGGCCCTCGCGGCGGAGATGGTGGCGCCGAAGCCCATCCGCCCGGCGTTCGGCCCGCCGGCCGGATCGACCAGGTCGTCGAGGTCGATGACGACGGCGATCTGCGGCTTGTGCCCGCGCAGCGTGGGCAGCGAGCCGGCGGCGAGGGCGTTGTCGGCGAGCTGCACCAGCGCGTCCCCGAGGCGCTGGGCGCGGGTGCGCTCGTCGCCGGCGGGCCGGTCGGCCTGCACGTGCGCCTCGAGTGCGGCCTGCAGCTTCTCGCCGCCGACCGCGTCCAGGTGCCCGCGGATGGTGAGGGAGCCGTCGGCGTGCCGGGACAGCGTCAACAAGCGGCCCGCAGTGGGGTCGGGCTCCGGCCCGTCGGGATCGAGGGCGTCGCAGTAGTGCTGCACCACCGCGACGAGGTCGGCGTGCGACTGCTCGATCGCCACGCCGGTGAGCACCGCGTCGATCACCGCCAGGTCCACCCCGGCGGCCGCAGCTGCGGTGAGGCGTTCGGGTGTCACCGCCTTCGCCGCGACGGTGACCTGCTCGGCGGACACGAGACCGGCGTCGTGCGCCTCGGCGAGAGCCGGCAGGTGCTCCAGCGCCTGCCCGGTGCGCACCAGGCGCGACGCCTCCGCCGTCGACAGCCGGCAGTGCCCGCGCAGCCACGAGGTCATCGACGCCAGCCCGTCGCGCTCCGGCGCCTGGGACAGCTCCGCGGCACGGACCGCGCGGGCGAGGCGGGCGTCGATCCGGTTGCGCTCGGCGACCAGCGTGGCGACGTCGTCGAGGACGTCCCCGCTCCCCGGCTCATCCGAACACATGATCGAAGAATAGTCGATCAGAGACGCCCGCGCGACGTGAATCCGCAGCTCAGACGCCTGTTCACAGATCCGGTGGACCCCTTGACGACACCGTGCCGATGAGTCGGCGACACCTCTGGGGTCCTCTGTACATGACCCTCGTCATCGGCGACATCACCGTCTCCCTCGACGGCTTCGTCAGCGGCTCCGGTGAGAGCGTCGAGGCCCTCCACGTCTGGGCACTGCAGAGCGACCACCCCGTCGACCGCGGCGTCCTGGAGCGGCACGCCGCCGCGAGCGGCGCCGTCGTCATGGGCCGGCGCACCTTCGACGACGTCGACCGGGGGTGGACCGACGGGATGGGCTACGGGGCCGCCGTCGACGCCCGGCCGCCCTTCTCCGTCGTCACCAGCGGCCCGCCGGAGCAGCACCGGCTCGCCACCACGCACGACTTCACCTTCGTGACCGCGGGCCCGGAGGCCGCCGTGGACCGGGCGAGTGAGGCGGCCGGCGACCGCGACGTCTTCGTCATGGGCGGCGGCGCGCTGGTCGGCTCCTGCCTGCGCGACGGGCTGCTGGACGAGCTGCGCCTGCACGTGGCGCCCGAGGTGCTCGGCGCGGGCACGCCGCTGTTCGCCGGCGTCGGCCGCCACCGGCTGGCCCGGGTCGCCGTCGAGGTCTCGCCGGTGTGCACGCACCTGACCTACCGCGTGCACCGCTGACTCAGGGACGGCGGGAGCGGAAGTCGCCGCGGCCGGTGTCGCTGCGCCAGTCGTCGAAGGACTCGCCGGTGAGCTCCTCGAGCAGCGCGACGTCGGGCAGCAGCGGTGCCAGGACCTCGCGCCGCACCTCCACCGGCATCGGCGGCCGCGGCGCCCTCTGCGCGTGCAGCGCGGCCAGCAGCGGCCGGGACACCTGCCGCCACACCTGCGGCGGGGCGTACGCGCCGAGCGCCGCACCGGCCCGGGTGACCCGGGCCAGCGCCCGGTACCGCGGCGTGTCGGCCACGTACGGCTTCACGTTCTCCGGCGCCACCGTGTGCGCCACCCCCGGCTCGACGCCGAGGAACGCGCTGACCCGGTCCAGGGTCTCGCGCGGGGAGTCGACCAGCTGCCGGTACCGCAGCAGGAGCACCTGCTCCCGCGGCAGGACGGAGTACAGGTCCCGCAGCTGCTCGCCGTAGCGGCCGAGCCCGCGGTAGTGCCAGAACGGCGCCCAGCCGGCGGCGGCCCGGGACTCCTCGCGCTCCACGGCGGTGGCGAAGTCGGCCTCGGGCTCTAGCCCGTCGGCGCGCAGGTGCACCCAGTTCGACCAGGCGCGGTCCACCGGGTCCCGCACGATCGCGACGACGCGGACCCCCGGGACGTCGGCGGCCAGCCGGCGGTGCGCGGCGCGGTCGTACAGGTAGAACGGCGTGCTCTCGCCGCGGACCGTCCCGGGCGGGGCGCCGTCGAACAGCCGCAGGTAGTCCGCGCGGCGCCAGACCCACTCCCGCGCGCTGTGCGCGTCGCCCGGGCCGCGCTGGCCGCTGCGCGGGGGCGGGCCGCCGTCGGTCAGGTAGTACTTCGGCTCCTTGACCGGGGACAGGTACAGCCCCGGGTGGGTGGCCAGCGCGGCGTGCAGCGCCGTCGTCCCGGCCTTCGGCGCCCCGGCCAGCACGAACTGCGGCAGCCGGTCGGCGTCGGTGCTCATCGGTCCCCTCCCTGCCCGCGGCGGCCCGCGGTGTACACACGGGGAGGCCTGTCCCCTCCCCTGAACGGAGCCGCCGCGTGACCGCGTCCGCGCCCCGCCCGCCGGCGCCCGACCGCTTCTGGTCCGACGCCGAGGTCGTCGTCGAGCCCGAGGACCCCCGCCCGGGCTCGTGGGCCGGCGGCCCGTCGGCCCAGCTCGTCGACGGCACGTGGTGGCTGGCCTACCGGCTGCGCCGCCCGGTCGGCGAGGGCCGCGGCTTCGGCAACGTGGTGGCCCGCTCCGACGACGGCGTGCGCTTCGAGCCGGTGCTCGCGATCGGCAAGGAGCGCTTCGGCGCGGAGTCGCTGGAGCGGCCGGCGCTGGTGCACACCCCCGGCGGGCGCTGGCGGCTCTACGTCAGCTGCGCGACGCCGGGCACGAAGCACTGGCGGGTCGACCTGCTGGAGGCCGACACCGTCGAGGGGCTGGCCACCGCCGAGCCCCGCACGGTGCTGCCCGGCGACGCCGCCACCGCGCCCAAGGACCCGGTGGTCCGCTGGGACGGCGAACGGTGGCACGTGTGGGCCTCGGTGCACCCGCTCGACGACCCCGAGGCCACCGACCGCATGACCACCGAGCACGCCACGAGCCCCGACGGCGTCACCTGGACCTGGCGCGGCACCGCCCTCGCCGGCACCGAGGGCAGCTGGGACGCGCGCGGCGTGCGGTTCACCGCGGTGGTGCTCGACGGCTCGCGCACCTGGGCTCTCTACGACGGCCGGGCCACCGCGGAGGAGAACTGGGAGGAGCGGACCGGCCTCGCCGAACACGATGCGGAACACGACGGCGAGCTCGGCTTCCGCGCCGCCGCCGGCGGGCCGTACCTGCAGAGCCCGCACCCGCCGCACGGGCTGCGCTACGCCGACGTCGTCCCGTTGCCCGGCGGCGGGGCGCGCTGGTTCTACGAGGCCACCCGCGCCGACGGCGCCCACGAGCTCCGCACCGTCGTCCTCCCTGCCTGACCGGTCCGGCCGCGTCCTCGACACGCGGTAATCCCTACCAGACCGATGGACTTGACAGGATTTGGCGGGCGGGGTCGGATGGTCGTCGTGGCACCCGCCCTGACGCTCACCCGCCGGTCCGCCGTGGACCTGCTGCGGGTGGCCAGCGCGCTGTGTCCGGTCGCCTGAGCGCCCGACACCCCTTCCTCCGCGCCGCCCCCGACCGGGCCCCGGTGCGCCCTGCTCAGGAGTACCCCGTGACGCCCCTGCTGTCCCCTGCCGACCTCACCCCGCGCACCGCCACCGCCCGCACCGCCACCGCCCGCACCACCTCCGCCGCCGCCCTGGCCGCCGCGCTGCTCGCCGTCGCCGACGAGTGGCTGCCCCGCGTCGAGTACCGCGCGGGCAGCCGCTGGACCGGCCTGCTGCCCGCCGACGACGCCGCCGGCCTGGTCGACCCCTCGCTGCACGCCGACCTCGCCGACGCCCAGGTGTGGCTGCTGACCTGGCTGCCGGGCCAGGGCACCCCGCTGCACGACCACGGGGGCTCGGCGGGCGCCTTCGCCGTCGTCGGCGGGGTGCTCACCGAGGACGTCGTCGGCGGGCGCCCCGGCGCCGTGCGCGAGGCGGCCACCGAGCTGTGGGCCGGCCGGGTGCGGCCGTTCGGGCCCCACCACGTGCACCGGGTGACCAACCGCGGGACAGTGCCCGCCGTGAGCGTGCACGCGTACACCCCGCGCCTGTCCCGGATGACCGGCTACCGCCTCGAGCACGGCACCCTGCTGACCACCGGCACCGAGAAGGCGGGCGTCGACTGGTGACCGGCCGTCCGCCCGGCGCGAAGAGCGTCGACCAGCTGCTGGAGGAGGCGCGCTCGCGCATCACGCGGGTGACGCCGGAGGAGGCGGCGCGGCGGGTCGCCGACGGCGCGGTGCTCGTCGACATCCGCCCGCAGTCGCAGCGCGAGGCCGACGGCGAGGTGCCCGGCGCGCTCGTCGTCGAGCGCAACCACCTGGAGTGGCGGTTCGACCCGGAGAGCGACGCCCGGGTGCCGCAGGCCACCGGGTACGACGTCGACGTCGTCGTGCTGTGCCAGGAGGGCTACACCTCCAGCCTGGCCGCCGACGCCCTCCGCTCGCTCGGCCTGGCGCGGGCGAGCGACGTGATCGGCGGGCACCGCGCGTGGGTGGCCGCCGGGCTGCCCAGCACCGGCGGGGCCGCCTCCTAGACCGGTCCGGGGACGGCGGCGCGCGACGGAGGCCGCCGCCGTCCCCGGACCACCGCGGTCAGGTCTTGCTCTTCCCCTGGGCGCTGGAGTGCTCGTGGCGGTCGTCGGAGTGCCGGACGGTGCGGATCTGCTTGGAGGCACCGGTGGTGGCGCCCGCCTCGCTGGGCGAGAGCCCCTCCTTCTTGGCCTCGCGGGCGGCGGCGCGCTGGGCGTCGGGATCGGTCTTCTTGCTCATGGGGCGGCGGTACCCGGCTCCCCGTCCGCCACGCCGGAGAGCACCCGGAAGGTCCGCTCCGCCATGAGGTCGGCGCCGAGGTCCCGCTCCGCCCGCGCCCGGGCCCGCGCGCCGAGGGCGGCCCGCCGCGCCGGGTCGGTCAGCAGGCCGCGCAGCGCCGCGGCCAGCGCGCCGGCGTCCTCGACCGGCACGACGACGACGTCCTCCCGCAGCGCGTGCCGCACCCGGCCGACGTCGGTGCTCACGCACGGCAGCCCCTCGGCCATCGCCTCCAGCAGCACCAGCGGTCCCGCCTCCACCCGCGAGGACACCACGAACAGGTCCACCCCGGCGAGGAAGGCGCGGGAGTCGTCCACCCAGCCCGGGAACGCGACCGGCAGGCCGTCGGCCGCGGCGCGCAGGGCCTCCCCGTCGCGGCCGGCGCCGCCGATCACCGCCTCGAACGGCACGTCGAGCCGGCGCAGCGCGGCGAGCAGGACGTCGAAGCCCTTCTGCGCGGTCAACCGGCCGAGCGCCCCGATCCGCGGCACCGCGTTGCCGGCCGGGCCGGCGGGGTCGGGCGGCACGTCGACGCCGTTGGGCACGACGTGCGCCCGCGCCGGGTCGACGCCGAGGTCGGTCACCACCTGCGCGCGGCCCTCCTCCGAGGGGCTGATCACCGCGCCCATCCGCCGGTAGAGGGCGGACAGCACGGCGCGCTCCTCCCCGCCGCGGGTGTCGCCGACCAGGTGCAGCACGCCGGCGGTGGGCGCCACCTGCTGCGCGGCGGCCACCGCGGCGGCGTTGGACGCGGGGTCGACGAGATCGACCACCACGACGTCGGGGCGCTGGGCGGCCAGCGCCGCCCGCGTGTGCGGCGCCGCGGCGGTGTGCCGGGTCAGCGGGACGACGGTGCGCTCGACGTCGAGGTGCGCGAAGCCGGCCGCCACCGGCTCGGCGCACACCAGGGACGCCGTCCAGCCGTTGGCGGCCGCGCGGCGCAGGTGGTGCGTCAGCCACACCTCCGCGCCGCCCCACCCGCTGGAGTCGGCGACGAACGAGACCCTCACGAGGCGGCCAGCTCGAGCGCGGCACCGGCCACCGCCGACGGCGAGACGGTCAGCGCGCAGCGGAACTCGATCGGGCAGGCCAGGTGCGGGCACGGCGCGCACGCCACCGTCGGGGTCAGCGCGCGGTGCCGGGGGCCGGGGTGCGCCCACCGGACCGGGTCGCCGGGCAGGAAGACGGTGACGCTGCGGGCACCGACGGCCGCGGCCAGGTGCGCGGAGCCGGTGTCGTTGCCGACCAGCACCGCGCTGTCGCGCAGCAGCGCGGCCAGCCCGCCGAGGCTGGTGGCGCCGGTCAGGTCGACCGCGGGGGCGCGCATCGCCGCGGCCACCCGGGTGGAGATCTCCCGCTCGCCGGCCACCCCGGTGACGACGACGTCGAGCCCCTCGGCGGCCAGCGCGTCGCCGACCGCGGCGTAGCGCTCGACCGGCCAGCGGCGGGTGGGCGCGGACGCCCCCGGGTGCAGGACGGCGTAGCGCCCCGGCTCCAGCCCGGCGGCGGCGAGGGTGGCGGCGTGCTCCGCCTCGTCGTCGGCGGTGACCGGGAAGCCCATGCGGGCGTCCCCGCCGGCCGGCAGGCCGAGGTGCTCGAGCAGCGCGACGTGCCGCGCCGCCTCGTGCAGGTGCAGCGGGTATCGCAGGTGCAGCGCCTCCGTGCCCGGCGGCGGGTCCCAGCCGGTGGGCGCGAACCCGCCGGTGAGCCGGGCGCCGAGGGCCGCGGCCACCCGGTTGGCGGCCGGCCGGTCGCCGTAGGCCTGCAGCGCGAGGTCGAACCCGCGCTCCCGCGCCGCGGCGGTGAACCCCGCCCACCCCGCGCGGTCGACCGGGCCGTCGGGGACGCCGTCGGCGCCGGGGAACGGCAGCAGCGCGACGGGGACGCCGAGGCGCTCGACCACCGGCGCCATGCGGCCGAAGGTCACCAGCGTGACCTCGACGTCGGGCCGGGCGGCGCGCAGCCGGCGGAGCGCGGGGACGGTGCACAGCAGGTCGCCCAGGCCCACCCGCAGCCGGACCAGGGCCAGGCGTCGGACGGCGGGGTCGGCGAGGGGCGCGGTCACCAGCGCCCACTGCCCCGGCAGGGCAACTCCATAACGCCCAACCGACGGGTGCCGCCGCTTCGTGGTGCACTACGAGTCCTGCCCCCGACGCCGGAGGTCCCCTGCGTGTCCCGTCCCGCTGCCGCCCTGCACGTGCTGCGCCTGTGCAGCGTGTTCGAACCGCCGGCGGCCCGGCCGGCCACGGCGCCGGGGTCGCTGCCCGGGGAACTGGACGCCCGCGCGGCGCGGTTCGACCCGATCGGCGGGATGCAGAACCACACGGCCACGCTCACCCGGTGCCTCGACGCCGCCGGTGTCACGCAGACGGTGGTGACCGCGCGGCTGGCCGGCCCGCGCGGGACGACGCCGCTGGGCCGCGGCACCCGGGTCTCCCGCACCGGGCTGCCGGTGCCGCGGCTGCGGCAGCTGTGGGCGCTGTCCGGGCTGCCGGCGGTGCTGCGCGCAGGCCGGCGGGCGCCGGTCGACGTCGTGCACGCCCACCAGGGCGAGGACCTCGCCACGCTGCCGCTGGCCCGGCTGGCCGCCCGGGTGCACCGCGCCCCGCTGGTGGTCACCGTGCACTGCAGCGTCGGGCACACGCTCACCGGCCGCGGGCCGCGGGTGCGGCTGCTGCGGGCGCTCGGCGGCTGGATCGAGCGCACCACGTTCCGCCGCGCCGACGCCGTCGTCGTCCTCACCGGGCGGACCGCGGCGGCCCTGCGCGCGGACGGCGTGCCGGACGAGCGGCTGTCCACCATCCCCTCCGGCTTCGACCCGGCGCTGTTCTCCGGCGGCGCCCCGGACGTGTTCCCCGGGGTGGCGCGGCCGCGGATCGGCTACGTCGGCCGGCTCGCGCCGCAGAAGGACCCCGCCACGCTGGTGCGCGCGTTCGGGCGGATGCGGGAGGAGGCGTCGCTGGTCGTCGTCGGCGACGGGCCGGACCGGGCGCTGGTGCACCGGCTGGCCGCCGAGAGCCCGGCGGCCGGGCGGATCACGCTGGCCGGGTTCGTCGAGCACGCCCGGGTGCCCGCGGTGCTGGCCTCCCTCGACGTGCTCGTGCTGCCCTCGGCGTACGAGGAGATGGGCTCGGTGCTCACCGAGGCGATGGCCGCGGGCCTGCCGGTGGTCGCCAGCGACGTCGGCGGGATCCCGGAGGTGGTCCGGGACGGGCGGACCGGGCTGCTCGTCCCGCCCGGCGACGCCGACGCGCTGGCCGCCGCGCTGGACCGGGTGGCCGGCGACGACCTGCTGCGCGCCCGGCTGGCCGCCGGCGCCCGCGCCCGCTCGGCCGAGTACGGGTGGCCGGCGCTGTCGGCGCGGGTGGCCGCCGTCTACGACCGGGTGCTCGGCGTCGACTCCGACCTCGAACCCGCCGCGTGAGGCCGCGGGTCGCCGTCCTGGTCCCCGTGCACGACCAGGCGGCGTTCCTGCCCCGGGCGCTGGAGTCGCTGCTCGCCCAGGAGGAGACGGCGTGGGAGGCGGTGGTCGTCGACGACGGCTCCCGCGAGCCGGTCACCGTCCCCGCCGACCCCCGGCTGCGGCTGGTGCGCACCGACGACAACCGCGGCCTGGGCGCGGCGCTCAACCGCGGCCTGGACGAGACCACCGCGCCGGTCGTCGCGTACCTGCCGGCCGACGACGTCTGGTTCCCCGCGCACCTCGCCGGCCTGCTCGCGTGCCTGACCGACGGCGTGGTGCTGGCCCGCGCCGACCTCGACGAGCCGGCGGGCACCTCCTACGCGCAGCTGGTGCAGGTGGCCCACCGGCGCACCGGCGACCGCTGGACCGAGCGCGCGGAGCTGGAGACCGACGACCTCGACCGGCTGATGTGGTCGCGGGTGGCCGCCCGCGGGACGGCGACCGGCACCGGCCGGGTCACCTGCGCGTGGACGCGGCACCCGGGCCAGCGGTCACGCGCGATCCGCGAGTCCTCCGACGGCGGCCTCAACGTGTTCCGCGGCCGCTACCGGGTCGCCGGGCCGCTGCGGTTCGCCTCCACCGACGGCGGGGAGACCGACGAGGTCGCCCGGTACGCGCGGTTCCGCGAGCGCTCGTACCCGCCGTCGCCGGACGGGCTGCGCGTGCTGGTGGTCGGCGAGCTCGCGTTCAACCCCGAGCGGGTGCTGGCGCTGGCCGAGCGCGGCCACTCCCTGACCGGTCTGTGGACCCCCGACGGCCTCGGCGACTCCAGCGTGGGGCCGCTCCCGTTCGGGCACGTCGCCGACCTCGACCGCGACCGCTGGCGGGACGGGGTGCGCGCGCTCGCCCCCGACGTCGTGTGGGCGCAGCTGAACTGGCGGGCGGTGCCGTTCGCGCACGCCGTGCGGCAGGCGTTCCCCGACCTGCCGTTCGTGTGGCACTTCAAGGAGGCGCCGCAGCGCAGCATCGTGCGCGGGGAGTGGCCGCTGCTGGCCGACCTGGTCTGCGGCGCCGACGCCTGCCTGTTCGCCACCGAGGAGGAGCGCGACTGGTTCGCCCTCGCGCTGGCCGGCCGGGTCGACCCCGCGCGGCTCGGCGTCCTCGACGGCGACCTGCCCAAGCGCGACCGGCTCGACGCGCCGTTCTCGCCCCGGCTCTCCGACGCCGACGGGCAGCCGCACACCGTCCTCGCCGGCCGTCCCTCGGGGCTGGACCTGGACTGGGTGCTGGCGCTGGCCGACCGCGGCGTGCACACCCACCTGTACGGGCAGGTGCGGGCGCCGGGCGCGACGGGGTCGTGGACCGGCTGGCTGGACCAGGCGCTGGCCCGCGCGCCGGGCTTCGTGCACGTGCACCCCGCCGTCGGGCCGGAGGACTGGGTGCGCGAGCTGTCCCGCCACGACGCCGGGTGGCTGCACCGCTTCGACTCGGCCAACGGCGGCGACCTGCGGCGGGCCAGCTGGGACGACCTCAACTCCCCCGCCCGGCTGCCGGTGCTGCTGGCCGCGGGGCTGCCGCTGCTGCAGCAGGCCAACCCCGGCTCGCTGGTCGCGGTGGAGCGGGTGCTGCGCGCCGACGGGACGGGGCTGTTCTACCGCTCCGCCGACGACGTCGCCGCCGCGCTGCACGAGGAGCTCGGGACACGGGCCGGGCACGCCGCCGCCGTGGCCGCGCGGGAGCGGCACGTCTTCGACGCCCACGCCGACCGCCTGGTGGACCTGTTCCGCTCGATCGCCCGTTGAATCGTCGGACCCCGGGCCTAGCGTCGGCGCCGTGACGGGCGAGCTGCGCTGGGCGGTCACCGACGGGCCGGACGGCACCGCGGCCGTCGAGCTGCCCCGCGACGACGACGACGCGTGGCGCCTCGAGCAGCAGGCCCGCGGCGGCTTCTGGTGCGCCCGCGAGGCCGGCGGCTGCGGCGGCCGGCTCGAGGTCGCGCACGGGCCGCGGCCCGCGTTCCGGCACGGGGGGTCCGCGGCCTGCGCGTTCGCCCGGCACGGCGCCGCGGCCGGCCCCGCCTACGACGCGCTGCGCTACCGCCGCCCCCTGACCGCGTGGCTCACCGGCCAGGGCCACGAGGCCCGGGTGGTGCGGGCGCCCGACCCGGGCGGGCACCCCGGCCTGCACGTCGTCGTCCCCGGCACGGGCGTCCTCGAGGTCCAGCTCGCCCCGCTGGCCGACGACGCCTGGCGGGAGCGGGACGACGCGCTGCGGCGCGCGGACGGGCGGGTCACCTGGCTGCACGGCCCCGACGCCGAGGTGTCCGCGGCCGCCGAGGCGCGGGTGCGCGGCGCCGCGCTCGTGGTGCGCCGGCACGACCGCGGCCTGATGGTCGGCGTCCGGGACGCCGGCGCGGCCGTCCGCTGGGTGCGGCTGGCCTCCTGCCTGCTGACCGCCGGCGGGCTGGACGTACCCGGACTGGCCGAGGCCCGCGCCCGGCACGCGCGGCGCACCGCCGAGCGGGAGGCGGCCGCCCGCCGCGCGGGCCG